>NZ_DBHC01000002.1:0-6871 GCF_002296035.1 Roseivirga sp. UBA838 | reverse complement strand
ACATACGCAAAGGAAAATATCCGCAATCTCATTTAGGCTCTGTTGAGATACCGGATAAAACAGCCCTTTTTGAGAGTTTAAGGCCTATCTTTCCGGCATGACGTTCTTTTCGTACATCGAACTCAGGTTAAATAAGCACCCCTACTAAAACAATTGTATTTAAAGAGCTGTTGAGCTATAAAAAATCATGGGTTGGTTTACTAAAAAAACAGAAAAAGAGAAGCTTCACGATCGTTACAAAAAACTAATTGAAGAAGCTCACAAGCTTTCACACAGCAACCGGAAAGCAAGCGACTTAAAGACTGCCGAGGCAGAAGAGGTTTTAAAGCAAATAGAAGCACTGAGTTAATCCTTACTGCCTGAACTCCCTCATCAATTCCAGTGCCTTTTGTTTTACAAGAGCATATTCATTCCAGGGTAAAAAATGGTTCTGCTTAGGTAAGAATATCACCTCTTTTTGAGCATTGATTAGCATGCTATCAGCAAAATTGGCATTCTGTGGATGTACAAGTCCATCCTCTCCTCCTTGTACCACAATAGTTTTTGCCTGAACTCCGGGCCAAAGCAGAAGCATTTGTTCAAGCTCCTCCTCAAGAAAAATAAGCTCTTCGTTCGAAACCCGTATAATTTTGGGAACCAGCGCACTTAGCAATGGCCATCGCATGGGCTTTCTGAACCAATCTTCGTTAGGCTCAAGGCGCGGATCCAAAGCCGGTGCCAGTAGCACAAGACCATCTACCCAATCGGGGTAATCCATTGCCAACCGGGCAGCAATTGGCCCTCCTAACGAATGACCTACTATAACTCTGGGAGCAGGCAACGCCTCAAGCATGGGTTGCAACAAGGCTGCTTGCTTCTCTATGGAGCCTACCGGTTTGCCAAATTCCGACTTGCCATAGCCTGGGCGGTCTACTGCCACTACAGACACGTTCTGATACAAAGTACTGTCAGCAAAATAATCTATGAACGCATCCCATCCGCCCGGTGAACCATGCAGAAACACAATAGTACCGTTTTTCGCTACGTCTAGTTGTTTATAATGAATGGCGTAACCATCCACATTGTAAAACACACTTCGTGGTTGAACCGGCTTGTCTCGAAAATACTTTGCTACCTCCCTATCGCTCTTGGTGAGGCTAACACAGCTGCTTACAATTTGAGTAAGAACTATAAAGCCTAATAAAAGAGTCAGGCAACCTATTTTAATCTTCTTTTTGGTCATTCCACGCATTCATTATAAATATAACTATTTGTAAATGAGCATGTTTATTATCACCCTGCAATTGACCAGCAAACGACATTTCTGCTTAGTCTAAGAAGAAAGGATGCCCACAACAATTTATGCCTGCTATTAATCTCCCCATAGTTTTACCTGTGGTCTGATGAAACCGCAACAACTACCAACAAATGAAAAGGCCCGTTCTCTAATGAAAACAGGCCTTCTATAGTGGTTTCAAAAAGGAAATTACCTTAAGAATAACATTTCTCTGTACTTCAATAATGGCCAGTCTTCATCGTCAATCAAACCTTCCAAACGATCCACAGCATCTCTGATCACATCAAAATAAGCTGCTTTAATTTGATCGCAGTAAGCAATGGCTCTTTCTCTGGTATCTTCTATAGAGTTAATCTCTCCCCTCACATCGTTCATGGCTGTTACATTCTTCTGAATAGTAACAATCTGAGCGTTTACCTTTTCGAGAATCGATTTGATATGGCTATTATCTAACCCAAACTCTCCCAAACCACGAGCATTCTGAATTAGTTTATTCTGGTAGTTAATTGCGGCAGGAATTACCTGCGCCATAGACATTTCAGAAATCAGGCGTGCTTCAATTTGAATCTTGAGAATATAATTCTCTAGCTGAATTTCGTTTCGCGCTTCTAGCTCTAGTGGCGACATTACACCAAACTCCTCAAAAATATGCTTAGAGGTTTTAGATACATAAGCATCCAACGCTCTTGGAGTATCTTTCACATTAGGTAAACCTCTTCTTTCGGCTTCATCGGCCCACTCTTGAGAGTAACCATCACCTTCGAAGCGAACGGCCTTAGAGTCTTTTATGTATTCTCTAAGCACGTTGACAATGGCAATCTTTTTGTCTTCGCCTTTTTTAATCCTTTCGCTAACTACCTTGTAGAATTCTTTCAGTTGCTTAGCCATAATGAGGTTAAGCACTGTCATTGGCTCAGCCACGTTCTGGTTAGAACCAACTGCTCTGAATTCAAACTTGTTACCTGTAAAGGCAAAGGGAGACGTTCTGTTTCTATCGGTGTTGTCGAGAATGATCTCAGGAATCTTATCAATTCCCAACTTCATGTACATATTTTCACCCTTGTCAATCTTAATGTTACCATTGTTCTCAAGTTCATCGAGAACGGCATTAAGATCGGACCCCAGGAAAACCGACATAATAGCCGGAGGGGCTTCATTAGCACCCAGGCGATGATCGTTTCCGGCAGAAGCAATACTGGCCCTCAACAAAGGCGCATACTCATGAATGGCCTTAACGGTGTTAACCAGGAACGTAAGAAATTGAAGGTTTTCTCTGGCACTGCTGCTTGGCTGGAATACGTTCACCCCATTGGATGCGATAAGAGACCAGTTATTGTGTTTTCCGCTACCGTTTAGACCTGCAAATGGTTTTTCGTGGAACAGAATGGACAAGTCGTGCCTTTCGGCCACTCGATTCATCACATCCATCATAAGCGAGTTATGATCTGTGGCCACGTTAATATCTTCAAATATTGGTGCCACCTCAAATTGAGAAGGTGCCACCTCATTATGACGGGTAGAAACAGGTATACCTAGTTTAAGGCACTCTATTTCAAAGTCTTTCATAAAGTTGTATACTCTACTTGGTATGGCACCAAAGTAGTGATCGTCCAACTGTTGCCCGCGTGCAGGATGGCGGCCAAACACGGTTCTTCCGGCCATTACCAAGTCAGGACGAGCATTGAACAAGGCCTTATCTACTACAAAATACTCCTGCTCACAGCCTAGTGAAGCACTGACTCTATTCACATTTCGATCGAAAAGCTGACAAACCTTAGTGGCCGCCTTATCTACTGCCTCAACAGCTTTTAGCAACGGTGCCTTATAGTCCAGGGCCTCACCGGTGTACGACACAAAAATGGTTGGAATACAAAGTGTACGTCCCCAAATGAAAATTGGTGAACTTGGATCCCATGCCGTATAACCTCTGGCTTCGAAAGTAGATCGTATACCACCATTGGGAAATGAGGATGCATCGGGTTCCTGCTGAATCAACTCGCTACCTTTAAACACCTCAATGCCCTTGTGCGCATCGAAAAACGAATCGTGCTTTTCGGCTGTTGCACCTGTAAGCGGCTGAAACCAGTGAGTATAATGAGTGGTTCCTTTAGAAATTGCCCAGGTTTTTACAGCAGAAGCTACCTCATTGGCAGTTTCTACGTCAATTTTCTTCCCTTTTTTAATGGCACTTTCTACTTTTTTGAAAGTATCTGGAGCAAGAGTGGCTTTCATCTTGTCCATTGTGAACACTTCTTCTGCGAAGAAGTCAGAAATTTTGTCAGAAGGAGCAAAAACTCTGTCTGTAGTTCTTTGCTGCACGATGTTTAGGGCACGTTGGCGCTGATTCGACATTTTTGTTGACTTTTGTGATCTAAATTCGTCCCGAAATTAACACAATTACGTAAACCTCTTTCGTTTCAGCTTATTTTTTTATCCGTTTTCAAAAGAAAAACGTTTGCACTAAGAGATTTGGGTTAAAAATCACACCTAATACTATCGATTTCTGAAAAAGTGAAGCTAAAAGGGTTCCATCGACTATCTTTCTTCAATAATCCTTACCTTTGCAGTCTTTCCACCCGTCAATGAAGAAGGTTGCATTTTATACATTAGGCTGTAAACTAAATTTCTCCGAAACATCTACTATTTCCAGACAATTTGAGGAAAGAGGGTTTGCCAAGGTGGAGTTTTCTGACACCCCCGATGTCTTTATCATTAATACTTGCAGCGTTACAGAAAATGCTGATAAGAAGTGTAAGAAGATTGTTAAAGAGGCTCAAAAAATCAACCCTGACGGGTTTGTGGCTATCATTGGGTGCTATGCCCAACTAAAACCCAAAGAAATTGCCAATATTGAGGGAGTAGACGCTGTTTTGGGAGCGGCTGAAAAGTTCAGACTTCTGGACCTCCTTCCTACTTTCAAAAAATCTCCGCAGGCTAGAGTATTGGCCTCTGAGATCAAAGAAGCAACAACTTTTAACAATGCCTATTCTATAAACGACCGAACCAGAACCTTCTTAAAGGTTCAGGATGGTTGCAACTATCACTGCGCATTCTGTACTATACCACTTGCCCGAGGCAAAAGCCGCAGCGACAGCATAGAGAACATTATTAAATCGGCAAAGGAAATAGCCGCCACCGATACTAAGGAAATAGTGCTTACCGGGGTAAACATAGGTGACTTTGGAATTCAGGACGGAAAACGAACTGAGCGATTTGTTGACCTTGTAAAAGCAATCGATGAGGTAGAGGGCATTGACAGAATTCGGATATCATCTATTGAACCCAACCTCCTAACCAATGAAATCATAGAATATACGCTTAATTCAAAGCGCTTCGTACCGCACTTCCACATTCCGCTACAGTCAGGTAGCAATAAAATTTTGCGCAAAATGAGAAGGCGCTACCTGAGAGAGCTGTACGAAGACCGGGTTTCAAAAATTAAGAGCCTTATACCCGATTCGTGCATTGGAGTAGACGTCATTGTTGGTTTCCCTGGCGAAACAGAAGCCGACTTTCTGGAAACTTACAACTTTCTGAACGAACTGGACATTTCGTATTTACATGTATTTACCTATTCGGAAAGGGCCAATACGGCAGCACCTGAAATGGAAGGAACTGTACCAATGAAGGAAAGACAGAAACGCTCTAAAATGTTGCGTATTCTATCCGAAAAGAAGAAACGACAGTTTTACGAAAGCCAGCTGGGAACTACACGCACCGTTCTCTTTGAAGACGATGTTGAAAATGGCATGATGCACGGTTTTACTGAAAACTATGTGAGGGTGGCCGCAAAATATGATCCACTGCTAATCAACGAACTAAAAACGGTGCAATTGAAGCGAATTAATGAGAATGGAGTGGTGGAAGTTGAAGAACCTGAAATGGTTTTTGAGACTCATTAGGCTCCGTTAATTATCTTCTCAAACCCGTTTGTCCTTGTACTATAGATAATAGTGTTATTATACCCGTAAAACACACTATGTCTAGCGCAGGCCACATATTGGATTCTATCAAAAGAATGAAAGCCAACAGAGCGCTAACCGCGCGTAGAGATGCTTTCAACATAAAAGAGGTCAACACTTTTAAACCCAAGGCTGAATCAGAATTCAAGAAGTATAGATTTAGAAAAGCCAGCCCTGAATATCTAAAAGGATTAAAACTACAATTATCAGCTGAGCGAAAAAGAGAGCTTATCAAACAAACTATAATTCTATTACTCTCTGTGGCTATTGGTCTAATAATCTTTTACAGTATGTAAAAATCAATTTCATGTATTTGTAATTGGTTTTTCTGTATATAAGTTATACATTCATAGCGTCTTATAAACGGCCTATCTCTTAAGACCCACTACCCCAACCAATGTATTTAATTCCTTCAATCCGTGCTTTTGTGCACAGGGTTCACCCTACAAATAGGCGAAAGCGCATATTCTATATATGCCTCTTTTTATGCCTCCCCACATTTATTACGCTCGGCTCCTGGCTGGAAATTACCTTCGTGGGCAAAAACGTGAGTTTTCAAGTACCTGCCGAAATAACCTTCGCCCTGGATCTGAGTGGGGTAAACTCCGAGAACATCTACATTAAAAAATCGAAAGACGATCTGAACGGAGTACGAGTAAGTAAATCGCAAAAAGAATTTAAGGCTACCTATGCTTTTCCGGGATACTACAAAGCACAGTTAATAGCAGACAATGAGCTGTTAAAAGTAAATGACGTCTTCGTTAAGTCCTTTGGTTGGGTAGCTACCTTAAACAACTCGGGAACCATTGAATACCTGAATAAAAGCGATATTAAGTGCGATGCTATGATAGGTTTATCGGCTGATAAGCTAAAAGAAATAGAGTCTCAAATCACTACCCCTACCCTAACCTTTCACTATTTCGACCAGATAAACCCCGTTTCGGGTCTAGACTTTACGCTGGAAACTCGTTTGAGAAGCACCTTTAACTCTTATGGTGCTCCTTGTAAAAGAATCAAGCTAGAAATTGTCGGCACCAATTCCACCTTCCTTATTCCCCTCTCAATTAGCGCCTGTTCGGTTGAAGGCCCTATACTTATTGCCGGTCAGGAGTTCTATCCTACTCAGGTAGACATAAGGAGCCTTCAGACCGACTATAGCCAATGGCAGAAGGTTAAAATGGAAGTAAACGGAGGCTTGGCTAAGTTTTACATAGCAGACAAGCACAAGCTAACGCTTCCGGTTCGTGCTAGTATTGGACAAATTGTAGGCTTCAGGTACCATTTTGAAGGTGCAGGCGAAGTTGACTTTGTAAAGCTAACGGACACCAGAGAAGTTATTTATGCGGCTCCTTTTTAAGAAATTTTGCTTGAATAGAGATCCGAAAGAGGAAATAGCCTATCAAAATCTACCCAGATAATATTTCCATTTTCGATACGAAAAGAATTGAACAGATATTCATCTATGAATTTCTTAATATCAGGCTTTGATGAAGAATAGATAAGCCCCTTAAAGTCAACCCGTTAATTTTATCCATTGGAAAAAGAAATTAATAACTGAAACGGTTTGACCGCAATCGCATTCTCAACTTTAAGCTGAGTTCTATGTAAGGAAGTAGTAAAATATCCCCTCTTA
>NZ_DBHC01000009.1:32373-40948 GCF_002296035.1 Roseivirga sp. UBA838 | reverse complement strand
TAGGTGTTTGGGTCTGCAAAAGTAAGTGTTAGATGCGAATTTGCAAATAACCTCTTTTGAAATTATCGAGAAAATAAAAGTCTTTCTCCCGTAGTGCCTTCAATTACCCGTCCGTCACTATACACCAGGTGTCCGTTTACAAAAGTCTTTTCTACACTGGCTTTAAATTGGTGGCCTTCGAAGGGCGACCAGCCACATTTATACAGCAGGTTCGATGGGTGAACCTCCCAGGCTTTGTTCAGGTTAACCACCACAAGGTCGGCCTGATAGCCTTCTCTAATGTAGCCCCTGTTCGTTATCTCAAACAATTCGGCTACCGCATGGGCCGATTTCTCCACTATCTTTTCCAGGCTGAAGACTCCCTGATGGTATAAGTCGAGCAAAGCGGGTAGGTTATGTTGCACCAAAGGACCACCCGAAGGAGCTGAAAAGTAGCTGTTTTGCTTTTCTTCCAAAGTGTGAGGAGCATGGTCTGTGGCCAATACATCTATGCGGTTTTCATTCACCGCTTTCCTAATCATTTCTCTGTCTGTAGCTGTTTTTACGGCCGGGTTCCACTTAATCAGGCTGCCCTTTTCCGCATAATCAGCGTCTGTAAACCACAAATGGTGTACACAGGCCTCTGCCGTAATTTTCTTCTCTTTGAGCGGAATGCTATTGTCGAACTGTAATGTTTCTTTGCCGGTAGAAATATGCAGAATATGCAAGCGCGCTCCTGTCTTTTTGGCTAATGCTATGGCAGCCGATGAAGAAGCGTAGCAAGCCTCTTCATTCCGAATTACCGGGTGCATGTGCATGGGTACCTGCTCGCCATATTGCTCCCGGGCTTTGGCCGTGTTGGCCCGTATAATTTCTTCAGACTCGCAGTGTGTGGCAATTAGCGTGGGCGAGTTGCTGAAGATATGTTCCAGTGTTTTTTGGTTGTCTACCAGCATATTGCCTGTAGAAGAACCCATGAAAATCTTTACTCCGCAAACATTTTTAGGATTGGTTTTGAGCACCTCATCGATATTGTCGTTAGAAGCACCCATAAAAAAGCTATAATTGGCAATACTGTTTCTGGCGGCAATGTCGTATTTGTGCTGTAGTAATTCTTGTGTCAGCGTATTGGGTACGGTGTTGGGCATTTCCATAAAAGAGGTAATACCACCGGCAACAGCTGCACGCGATTCAGTATAAATTTCTGCTTTGTGGGTAAGGCCAGGTTCGCGAAAATGCACCTGATCATCGATAAGCCCCGGCAATATGTGCAGGCCGGTGGCGTCAATGGTTTGGTCGGCCGCTACATGCTGAAGGTCCTTGCC
Source organism: Roseivirga sp. UBA838 (assembly GCF_002296035.1). Taxonomy (NCBI): domain Bacteria; kingdom Pseudomonadati; phylum Bacteroidota; class Cytophagia; order Cytophagales; family Roseivirgaceae; genus Roseivirga; species Roseivirga sp. UBA838. Next base: position 39,644 of record NZ_DBHC01000009.1, on the reverse strand, counting down.
AATCCGCTCTATTCGCCCGTTGGCTATAAGAATATCCGCTTCAAAAATCTTTCCTTCATTTACCAGGGTTCCGTTGAGTAGTAAGGTAGAGGCCATAAGCTTTTTATTTAGTTGGGGTTTTTTAGCGTAATTGCACAGCAAAACAAATACGAATCGACTGAAAATGGCAGCAGAAACTCATTTATTTGACGACCTTAAGTTAAATCGACAAATACTTAACGCCATTGATGACCTGGGGTTTGAAAAACCAACAGAAATTCAGTCTAAGGTAATTCCTGTGGCTCTGGCCGGACACGATTTGTTTGGTATTGCTCAAACGGGCACGGGAAAGACCCTGGCTTTTGTTGCGCCCCTGGTAATGAAAGTTAAATATGCCCAGGGAGAGCATCCGCGAGCTCTTATTCTTGCACCTACCCGTGAGCTGGTTTTACAAATAGCTGAAAGTTTTAGCGCTTTGGCCAAATATACCGACCTCAGAATGGCAGCCCTGTATGGGGGTGTGGGGCCTAAGACACAGATTGAAGAAGTGGAAAAAGGGGTCGATGTGCTCATCAGCACCCCCGGTCGTTTTCTGGATATCTATTCCAAAGGGCATATAGTGCCGAAGGGTATAAAGACACTTATTCTGGATGAGGCCGATAAAATGATGGACATGGGTTTTCTACCTCAGATCAGGAGAATACTGGAGGTGGTTCCGCGCAAACGGCAGAACATGTTGTTTTCGGCTACCATGGCCGATAAGGTAGTGAAACTCACCGAGGAATTTTTGGAATTTCCTGAGCGCATTGAAGTGGCTCCGCAGGCCACGGTGGCCGAAACCATAGATCAGGTACTCTATGAGGTGCCCAACTTCAAAACAAAAATCAATTTGCTCATTCATTTTTTGGAGAGCCCCGACTTCTCGCGGGTCATTGTTTTTGTGAAAACCAAGTCGAGTGCCGATAACATTGCCAAGTATATTGAACGAAAGGAGCTTGGCCCCGTACGCGTTGTGCATGCCAACAAAGGGCAGAATAGCAGGATCAATGCCGTAAATGAGTTTAAAGAAGGCGATATACGCGTGTTGGTTTCTACTGATGTTACCTCTAGAGGAATGGACATTTCAATGGTGTCTCACGTCATTAATTTCGACCTGCCTCTTATTTATGAAGATTATGTGCACCGGATTGGCCGAACGGGAAGGGCCGAACAAGAAGGGCAGGCCATTACTTTTGCCAATGAAATAGAAATGGTGCATGTGCCCAGAATTGAGAAGATCATTCGGCAAGACATTCCACGGGCTGCTATACCTCCGCAGGTAACCATTGAAAAGACTCCTTTTGCTGAGCAACAGGAAATAGCCCGCGCTTTAGATACTTACAGAAAGAAGGTGGATCCTACGTTTCAGGGGGCTTTTCACGAAAAGAAGAAGAAGTTTTCCAACCCATCGAAACCCAAAAAGAGAGGCAGAAGAAAGCGGTAGAAGTGCTACTGTGGTTGGATTTTGCTAAATTCAGCATTCAACTCAAACTCAAAATAGCATGAAACAACTGTTTAATATTTGTGGAATAGTACTGATGCTGCTGGCCACTAATAACCTTCAAGCCCAGAAAGAAGGCGAATTTCATCTGGATCAAGTTTATGCCCTCGGTGCCAACGGAACTGTGCACCTGGTTTCGTCAGATGCAGATGTTCGGATTACAGGTACCGACAGAAGCGATGTGCACGTGAAAATAGATCGGTTTGAACAGGTGAATGGCATCCGTTCCGGCCGAAGAAGGTTTAGCGTTGAAGTAGAAGAAAAAGGAGGTGATCTGTTTATTGAAGAAAGACGCTCTGGTTCGGTGTCTTTTAGCATGGGCTCTTTTCGTACCGAATACGAAATAGTGATAGAAATGCCAAGCAATGGTTCGCTGCGTGTGCGGGGCGAAGATGATGACTACATTATTAAAAGTATACACGGGGCCATTAGCATAAGCAGTGAGGATGGCGATATTGATATTTACGATACAAAAAGCAGCAATATAGAAGTGCGTCTGGAAGATGGCGACTTACGATTGGCCGGTGGAACAGGGCGCTTTTACGCCAATAGCGAGGATGGCGACCTCGACATTAGGAATGCAGCCTTTACGGAACTGGAAATTGTCATAGAAGATGGGAATGTTTCGTTAGAAACCACCCTAGCCGACAATGGCGTATATGACATTCGGTCTGATGATGCCAATATAGAGTTTACCGTGCTAAGTGGGGGAGGAAAGTTTCTCATTAGCAAAGACGATGGCCGCGTAAACTCAGGCATGGGCTTTACGGTACAAGAAGAAACCGATAATCGGGTGCGCTTGTCGTTGCCGGGAGGCAGTGCCGATGTAGAGATTAGAATCAATGATGGCCGGGTACGGCTCGATACTAAGGTGCGCTAAGCAGTTCTTCTGCTTGCGGGTCGTAGATCCAATTATTTAATGAGGTGCCGCCAAGGGCTGTACCACGATCAAGCTTATTTATAGCAGAGCTCAGTTCGGGCTCTGTTTTTAGTTTTAGAGGCTCTGTCGATTCAAAAAGTGAAGACAGGTAATTGAGATAGCTAAAATACTGTGAGTCGCCAAAGCCATAGGTGGTTTGCCATTGAAGCAATTTGCCCACCAACTGGTGCTGCGACTGACACTGAGGAGCGAGGCGTATTATCTGCTGTTCAATCTCGCTCAGTCCAATGGACTGGTAGGGAAATCGCCTGAAGTGTGCCTGTAGGGCCTCTGAGAGATAGGGGAATTCCTGCGAAGGCAGAATAATGTAAGTAAAGAGTTCATTGTGCTGCGGAGAGCAATAGAGTTTAAATATATCGGCTGCAAACACAAACTCACGGGTATTGAGTTTTAGTCGGCTATTGAACAGCTCATTATAATGCTCAGGGTTTAACTGGCCAAGCCCTTTCAGTTGATCTTCGCCCGGTACTTTTCCTGCACAAACCAGTGAGATAGTCTGTCCGGCTTCACGCCTTTGTCCCAGCCACTCAATAAGTGCCAACATGTTGATTTGACAAAACAAATCATATTCAAACCAGAGCACAACTTCTTCATAGTGGGTAATTTGAGAGGCCATTTGTTCAAATGGAGCTTTTACCTCCGCTCTATATTGGTTGGGTTTTAGCTCAAAGAAGCTGGTCATAAACGCTTCTCTTTCCAACCAAAAAGCGTCTGATCCTATCATGTGGCTCACCGGTCCTTCAGCTAATACTTCTCTCCATACAAAGGTGTCTCCGGCAATTGAACATTGGTTAAAAATGGAAAGAGTACTATCTCCGTTCAGTATATGCAGGGTGTTTTTCATAAGGGGAGGATTTAGAGGTGGGTCTGGGGTAATACCAATAAAAAAGGGCTGTTTCGAAAGCTTATGGTTATTCTCAGTATCCAAATGCGGTGAGAAGTACCCATGCAGGCTCCGAAACGGCCCTTTCTGTACTTAATTCTTAGTCTCTCGAACCGTAGTCCATATCGTCTTCACGATCAACCGGAGTTCTTTGGTCTCTGTTGGCCAGAATCCACGCGGTATGGAATACCAACTGAGCTCTTTTCGCCATTACATCGAAGGCAATTTTATCGACAGTGTCGGTTGGTCTGTGGTAGTCCGCATGTGTTCCGTTAAAGTAGAAGATAATTGGAATACCTTTTTTGGCAAAGTTGTAGTGGTCGGAACGATAGTAGAAACGGTTTCTGTCGTTCGGATCGTCATAACGATAGTCCAGATCCAGGTTGGTATATGTAATATTGGCAAACTCAGAGATCACCTTCAAGTGGCTCGATAGTTTTTCAGAACCGATTACGTATACATAGTCGCGATTGCCTGACTTTTCGTGCTCAGGATCAATTCTTCCAATCATGTCTATATTCAGGTTGTTCACCGTGTTTTCTAATGGAAACAACGGATTGTCAGCATAATAAGCAGATCCCAAAAGTCCTTTTTCTTCACCCGTTACGTTAAGGAAAAGAATGCTTCTTCTTGGTCTGTGACCTTCTTTGGCAGCCTGAGCAAATGCTTCGGCAATCTCCATTACACCGGTAGTTCCTGAGCCATCATCATCGGCACCATTATTAATCACTGTGCCATCCTCATTCTGGCCAATGTGATCGTAGTGAGAAGATATCACCAACACCTCATCTTTTAAATCGGTACCTTCCAAAAAGGCTACCATGTTTTCGGTATTGATGGTGTTGATTTTCTCTTTAGCAAAAACTCTTACGGTTCCTGTTTTAATTTTTTCAGGGGTTTCTGCATTGGCATTAAGGTCTTCTACAGAAGCCTTGAACATATCGGCTGCAATGGCCTGAGTCAGGTAAAAGGTCATGCTTGGGTCGCCTTTGTATTCTTTGTCAAACCTCAGACGGCCCATCATAAACGCTCTGGCCTGTCTTGGCAGAGTTTGAGTAAACTGATCGTCATCGTTGGCCATAATCATAACGGCTTTGGCGCCCGCTTCTATCAACTTGCCTACAGTGGCTCTGTCTCCGGCCATAGCTACTACAGCTTTTCCGTTAAGGTCCATTCCGGCAAAGTCGGTTTTCTTTCCTACATAAACGGCATCGAGCTTCTCCTCTTTGGCCATGTTGGCATAGCCTAAAAAGATAATGTCTTTTCCGTTGGCTTTTTTGCCCGACCGGGTTTTGATGTATACATCAGACCAGTCAGACTGGTACATATCAAATTTTTGTCGGTATGTGCCATTGGCTGGGCCCTCAAGGCCAATTCTTTGGTAGAACTCTTCCAAAAACCTGGAAGCTTTCTTTTGCCCCTCGGTACCGGTTTCTCTACCGCCAAACTCGTCAGAAGCTAAAATGGAAAGCTTGCTTCTCATATCTTCAGGCGTGATGGTGTTGGCATACTTCACGGCTGTTTTGTCTTGGGCATTAGCAATTAGGCCCAAAACTAAAAGTCCGAACAAGGACAGTTTTAATTTCCTCATTATCTAAACAATTTTAGGTTACATTTTTTTAGAGGGCTAAAGCTAATGTTTTTTTAAAACCTAGCCTGCATGACTTATGTATTTGGTCGGCTTTTTTTGCCTTTGATATGTAAGGAAATCAGAGGGTTGTAGCTTACATTTGCAGCACATTTACAAGGAAGTAAATCGAACTAGAACTGGAGATATGACAAAAATTGATTTAAGAAAGACTCAAAGGTTTGAAGACCGCCACAATGGGCCCGATGAGCAAGAGATTGCTGAAATGCTCAAGGTGGTGGGTGCGCCTAGCCTGGATGCACTGATCGATGAAACAGTGCCGGCAGGAATTAGAATGAAAGAACCTTTGAATCTGCCCCTACCTAAGTCTGAATTTCAATTCCTGAAAGACCTGAGACATATTGCCGCCCAAAACAAGATGTTTAAGTCATACATCGGTATGGGGTATTACAATACCATTGTTCCGGGAGTTATTCAGCGCAATATTCTGGAAAACCCGGGATGGTACACAGCCTACACTCCATATCAGGCAGAAATAGCCCAGGGAAGACTAGAGGCCCTCATCAATTTCCAAACCATGGTAATGGACCTGACCGGAATGGAAATTGCCAATGCTTCCTTGCTCGATGAAGCAACTGCAGCGGCCGAGGCCATGTTTATGTTTGCCGGCCAGCGTAAGAAAAATAAGAAAGAGGCTACTACCTTCTTTGTCGATGAAAATACTTTCCCGCAGACCATCAATGTGCTCAAAACCCGATCGGTTCCGGTTGGTATTCAGCTGGAGGTGGGAAAGCTCAGCGAGTTGGATATTACCCGTGACGACTTGTTCGGGGTGTTGATTCAGTACCCTGCGGGTGACGGAAAAGTACTTAACTATCGGTCATTCATAGAGTCGGCTCACGAAAACAACGTATTTGTTACAGTGGCTGCAGATCTTATGTCTTTGGCTCTGCTTACACCTCCGGGCGAAATGGGAGCCGATGCAGTGGTAGGTACTTCTCAGCGTTTTGGTGTCCCTATGGGTTATGGTGGCCCTCATGCAGCTTATATTGCCACACGCGATGAGTTTAAGCGTCATATTCCGGGTAGAATTATCGGGGTTTCTGTAGATAGCCAGGGCAATAAAGCCTACCGTATGGCTTTGCAGACCCGCGAGCAGCATATTAGAAGAGAAAAGGCCACCTCTAACATTTGTACGGCCCAGGTGCTACTGGCCGTAATGGCCGGTATGTATGGCGTATACCATGGTTCTAAAGGTATTAAGCACATTGCCTTTAAAATTCATGGCTTTGCCAAGCTTTTAGACAAGGGCTTGCAGTCTTTGGGCTTCAAACAACTCAATGAGTTCTATTTCGATACCCTTAGAATTGAATGTGAGTCTTCGCTCTCAGAGAAAATCAGAACCATTGCAGAAGTAAACCAGGCCAACTTCAGATACTTTGAAGATGGTGATATAGGAATTGCTGTAGATGAAACTACCCGAGTGGAAGATGTACAGGTGATTTTAGAGGTGTTTGCAGAGGCTACCGGACAGGTAATGGCTTTCGATTTAGATGGCGAGGCTGCCAATCTGGAAGTTGAACTTCCTAAAGAACTGGAGCGTACTTCCGATTTTATGACCCACCCGGTATTTAATCAATACCACTCTGAGCACGAGATGCTTCGATATATTAAGCGACTGGAAAACAAAGACTTGTCGCTTGTTCATTCCATGATTTCTCTGGGCTCTTGCACCATGAAACTCAATGCCACTACAGAAATGGTGGCGGTAACCTGGCCAGAGTTTGGAGATATACACCCCTTTGCACCCACCTATCAGACCAGAGGTTATCACATGATGTTCAACGATCTGGTTGACTGGCTGTCTGAAATCACTGGTTTTGCCGATGTTTCGCTTCAGCCAAATTCAGGAGCGCAAGGAGAGTATGCCGGCCTAATGGTAATTAGAGCATACCATGAGAGTAGAGGAGAGGGGCACAGAAATATTGCCATTATTCCTTCTTCTGCACATGGAACCAATCCGGCTTCGGCTGTCATGGCAGGTATGAAAGTGGTAATTGTGGCTTGTGATGAACGTGGAAATATTGATTTGGACGACCTGAAAGCCAAGGTAGAGCAGCATAGCCAAAACCTTGCCTGCCTAATGGTTACCTATCCTTCTACCCACGGAGTGTTTGAAGAAAGTATCAAAGATATCTGTGCGCTAATTCATGAGCATGGAGGGCAAGTGTATATGGACGGTGCCAACATGAATGCCCAGGTGGGACTTACCAGTCCTGGTATTATTGGTGCCGATGTATGTCACCTCAACCTGCACAAGACATTCTGTATTCCTCACGGT
>NZ_DBHC01000009.1:7504-32069 GCF_002296035.1 Roseivirga sp. UBA838 | reverse complement strand
ACATTCTGTATTCCTCACGGTGGTGGTGGCCCCGGAATGGGCCCCATTGGAGTAGCGGCTCACCTTGCGCCTTTCTTGCCGGGCAATCCGGTGGTAGAAACCGGTGGCGATCAGGCCATAACTGCAGTGTCGGCAGCGCCATGGGGTAGTGCCAGTATTTTGGTTATTTCTTATGCCTACATTGCCATGATGGGAGCCGAAGGTTTAACCAATGCTACCAAATTGGCCATATTGAATGCCAACTACATTAAAGCTAAACTTGAGAAGGAGTTTAAGATCCTTTACGCAGGTAGCAAAGGCCGATGTGCCCACGAAATGATAGTGGATTGCAGAGAATTTAAAAACCAGAAGATAGAGGTAGAAGACATTGCCAAGCGCCTGATGGACTATGGTTTCCATGCGCCAACCGTTTCATTTCCTGTAGCTGGTACAGTGATGATTGAGCCAACCGAGTCTGAGTCTAAAGTAGAACTGGACAGATTCTGTGAAGCTATGCTCAGTATTCGTCAGGAAATTAGAGAAATTGCCGATGGTTTGGCCGATGAAGAGCAAAACGTGTTGAAGAACGCACCTCACACGGCCAGCATGGTGTTAGAAGGCCAGTGGGAAAAGCCTTACTCCAGAGAGAAGGCTGTATATCCGGCAGAGTATGTAAAAGAGGCTAAGTTCTGGCCAACAGTGGGTAGAATCGATTCAGCCTATGGCGACAGAAACCTGATGTGTAGCTGTATTCCTGTTTCTGATTATCAGGAAGAGGAAGCAATGGCTTAATAGAGATTTTAGATAATAGAAATTAGTTATCAGAAAGGCTGTCCGGAGAATTCGGGACAGCCTTTTTGTTTATGCGGTTAGCTCCAGCTGGCTTTTCTGGTAGCGGTGATAGAATTGGTAAGGGAGGTAGGTTAGGCTGAATAGTAATATATGTTCATGGTTCATGGAGTTCATAGTTCATGGCAGTTTTGATGTTTGGCCTTGAAGTCGGAAGTCGGAAGTTGAAGTTCATGACTCTGAAATTTGATACCGGAAAACAGTTACTGATTCTGGACAGACGATGTGCTGCCCCTTCAGGGGGCAGGGGTCGTGGATAATGGTTCATTGAGTTCAGAGTTCAATAAGATCATATTACTCAGAGCGAATTCAACTCCAACTGGCTGCGCTGATAGCTGTTGTAGAACCTATAAGGTAAATAGGTAATGCTGAACAGGGCAATGGCGGCTACGATTAAGGCTTGTACGGCAGCAAGGTTTTGAATAACCGCTATTTGGGACATCTCCATTTCTTTCATATATGAGATGTAATTTGCTGTCCTGTCCACTTCATCTTCTAATATCATGGAAAGTTCGTTTTGCGACTGTGCTAATTCTCGACTGAGGTTGGAGTTGATCTTTTCGTGATATGTTAGCGATCCTAAAAGTAAGGCCAGCATTAGACACATGGCACTCAGGTATCCTCCTATATAAGCTATTTTCTTAATCATAATATTGTGTTTTGGGGTGGTTAAAATCTTTAAATCTCTTTCGAGTTGGTAGGGAGAGTCTGGAAGAAGTTTTTGTTTGGCTCTTTCAAAACTCGTCTCAAAATCCAGCTTTTCGCTGTCCATAGAGAATTCAATCTCCGTTGCCAAATGATCGGTCAAATCGTCCATCAATTCCAGATCGGTAAAGCCTTTAGATTTCAGGTAGGCTTTGATGTAGTTTACATGATGCCCGGTCATGATAATGCTGTTTTAGATTTACCGAACAATAGGGCCAGAGTGCTCTGAAAGTCTATTACTTCCTGAATGGCAGGGCTTACTACAGTCTTACCTTTCTCCGTAAGACTGTAGTATTTCCTGATCCTGTTGCCCACATTCACTGACTCTGTTTGCAGATAACCTTCCTTGGTCAGCGCATGTAAGCTGGGATAAAGTGAACCTTCTTTAATGAGTATTTTGCCTTCGGAACTCGCCTTTACGTGCTGTACAATCTCATAACCATACATTTTTCCATTATCTGCAAGCAGCTTGAGAATAATAGGTTTGAGTATGCCTTTTAATAGTTCTCTTGAATACATAGAATAATAATACATTGTAATTCTATGTATTGCAAATTATTTTCTTTCTTATCCATGAGCTAATCCAATTGATGGGCCATTCAAGTGTGGTTCATTCCATGTCTGAATACAAAAAAAGCCGCAGAATAGCGGCTTCTTAATATCTCAATACTTTGTATAGGGTTTCATTTAAATCGCTCCAGTGTTCTAGCCACAAGCTGTGACCTCACAGCGTCTTTTAACAACCTTTTGTGAAGACACAAATGGAGGCAAGATTCAGAAATACATTAAGTAAGTAACCCTGGCGCTGTATTCGGTTGTCAATTGTCTCATCTACACATGCACGTGTCTTTCTGCATGGTAAGATGATCTTACTAATGGGCCAGACTCTACATACTTGATTCCTCTTTTTTCACCCTCTTCTTTGAAGAAAGCAAATTTATCGGGGTGTACATACTCGATTACTTCATGGTGGCGCTTGGTAGGTTGTAAGTATTGGCCCAGGGTGAGCACATCGAGACCTACTTCTACCAAATCGTCCATTAGGCGGAACACCTGCTCATCGGTTTCACCCAGTCCTAGCATAGCTCCTGACTTTGAGCGCTTGCCATATTCCTTTATTCTTCTGAGCTCTTCCAGGCTTCTGTCGTATTTGGCTTGTGGTCGCACCGGACGATACAGTTCTTTCACCGTTTCCATATTGTGTGAAACCACCTCCTGACCTCCATCAATCATTCGGTACAGCGCATCCCAATTGCCTTTTACATCGGGGATAAGCGTTTCGATAGTGGTTTCCGGACTTAGTTTTTTAGTTTCAACCACGGTTTGATACCAAATTTCTGCCCCACGGTCTTTCAGCTCATCGCGGTTTACCGATGTGATCACCGCATGCTTTACTCCCATTAGTTTAATGGCTTCTGCTACCCGCTTAGGCTCCTCTGCATCGTATTCAGGCGGTCTGCCGGTAGCTACTGCGCAAAATGTACATGAACGAGTACATACATTACCCAATATCATAAAAGTGGCTGTGCCGGCTCCCCAACACTCGCCCATATTTGGGCAGTTTCCACTTTCACAAATGGTGTGCAGTTTATGGTTATCTACCAGCTTGCGCACTTTGGCATATTCAGGGCCAATAGGCAGCTTAACCCTTAGCCAGTCTGGCTTTCTCCTTTTATTTTCAGCGGGTTTCGATACTACAGGTAATTCAATCATCTGGCGTTCCTCCGACTATATGAACACAAAGGTAAGGCAAAGGTTCCAAATAAAAAGAGAGTGCTCTACTATCTTCTCTTACCAAAATAGATGGCAATAAAGGCGGCTGTGTATACGCTTTGGTTGTCGGCCAACGGAAGTATTTCTATTTCGCGGGTATAAACATCGGCAGTAAAGCCCATTTCAAAACCAAATACTCTCTTTTTGGTGGAATTGGTTTCGAAGGTGAGGGAGGCTTTGGCATGTAGCCCTAAAACAAATTTGGTCTGGCCAAGGCCGCGGAAGGGGCCTGCACTGCCTACTATAAATGGAATGGCGTGTTGGTTATTGTGAGGGTCGTATTGTTCTTTTTGGTTTTGGCTTATCTCAATGTAATACGGTATTTCCATACCAATGGCAGGACCACCAGCCACCAGAGCTGTTACACGGGCTCCTTGCTGCGGGGCTTTTTTGAATAATATTTTTTCTCTTCCATAAGTTGGTCGAAGGCTTACGAAGTAATTTGACTTACCAAACACATAGGAGCTTCCTGTAAAAGTGGTTTGCTTGGCTTCTCGCGGATGTTTAATATTCACCATTTCAATGCCCCAGTGCGAGAGATTATTATTGCCTAAAAAACTGGAGTGCCTGAAGTAAAACCCACTAATGAGTCCGCCATTAGTTGCTTTCACAATGCCGAAAACATTTTCTGTTTCGTAATCCTCGTCTATAAACTGTTGTATCTGTTGCCCAATGGCCAAATGGCTCAAGGAAATTGTCACCAGAAGAAGAAAGACTTTTTGTATGTTGCGCATCAGTTAGAAGCTGGCTTTGAAATGTTGCTAAAGTAACGAAAAATTATTGTCGATAGTTTATGAAAACAGTTGAGACCAAATATGAAGGAGGGCTTAGAACCTCTTCAGTACACCTTCAATCTAAGAACACTTTTCACACCGATGCTCCCCTAGATAACAACGGAAAAGGAGAGACTTTTTCTCCAACCGACACTGTAGCTGCGGCTCTGGGCGCTTGTATGATGACCGTTATGGCCATTGCGGGTGAAAAGAAAGGATGGGATATGAGCGGTATGCACCTGGCTACACAAAAAATAATGGCGGCTAATCCGCGAAGAATAGCCGCCTTAAGAGTAGATTTTTATTGGGATAATTGTGCGGTCAGTGATGAAGATCGTTCATGGATCAAAGAAATAGGGCTCAATTGTCCTGTGGCTTTGAGTCTCCACCCTGACCTAAAGCAGGAAATTACTTTCCATTTTTAGCCACCCAGTTGATCACCTTACCGAGGTCTTCGGCTTCGGTGAGTTTTATCTTGTTTTTACGCATGAACTTCTTCAGGGGAGCCTCATCGGCATAGGGAGCCATAAGTTTAAAAAAGTCTCCTTTGGTTTGAGGAACGGCCGTCCACACATCGTTCAGATTAATGTAGAACTCGTTGGCCATTTCTACCCTGTCGTATGGGTTACCCATGTCCATTACCGGATCATAGTCTCTTGGTTTAAATTCCAGGTAGTACTTTATCCATACGTATTCAGAGCTCTTTACTGTTTTAAAGAACCCTCCATACTCACTCTTTGGCCAAACCAACCTAATGTTTACAAAGGCCTCTTCCGGCTTGTCGCCCGATTGCAAAAACCAAAAGCGCTTTACTTCTTTCAGACTGTAAATCTGTTCTGAGCTGGCGTGTTCCAAGGTTTCGTTTTCTACATTGTATTTATAGAAGCCTTCTATCATTGTGCCATCCAGCAACTCAATTTTAGTCATGCGCTCATCCATATACAGGTGTGGTTCATATGGAATCATGATGTTCATAGGAACCCGGCTTCTTATGGTAAAGCGACCGGCCCCACTAATGTAGTCTATCGGGGTTATTTGAGCGGCCAGATCATTTGCTCCAAAAGCGGCACAAATAACCATGCAGGCCATGAGTTTTTTAAATCCTTTCATGGTTGATAAATTAACTATTCTGATACTTTTTTTCAATTTAGCCTAGCTTTTTGTAGCGAATGCGCTTTGGTTCAGTATCGCCCATGCGTTTTTTACGGTTTTCTTCATACTCGGTATAAGAGCCTTCAAACCAGTAAACCTGTGAGTTGCCCTCAAAGGCTAGAATGTGCGTACAAATACGATCCAGGAACCAACGGTCGTGCGAAATAATTACGGCACATCCGCCAAAGTTTTCCAAGCCCTCTTCCAGAGCTCTCAAAGTATTAACGTCCAAATCGTTAGTTGGCTCATCTAGCAGCAATAAATTTGCACCCTGCTTTAAGGTTAATGCCAGGTGCACCCGGTTGCGCATACCTCCGGAAAGTTCCGAAATCTTCTTGTTTTGGTCGTTTCCGCCAAAATTAAAGCGACTCACATAGGCTCTCGAATTAATTTGTTTTCCACCAAGATTAATAAGTTCGTTGCCTTCAGAAATCACTTCCCACACAGTTTTGTTGGGGTCCAGCTTGGTATGCTCCTGGTCTACATAGGCTATTTCTACTGTTGGGCCCACTTCGAAAGTGCCACTATCCGGCTCAATTTTACCGGTGATCATATTGAATAGTGTGGTTTTACCTGCACCGTTGGGGCCAATTATTCCCACAATTCCCCCTTGAGGCAACGAGAAGTCCAGGTTTTCATAAAGCAGCTTATCGCCAAACGCTTTGCTCACTCCCTTGGCATCGATAACCTTAGCACCCAGTCGGGGCCCCGGAGGAATGTAAAGCTCTAGTTTTTCTTCTTTTTCGCGTCCTTCCTGGCTTACCAGTTTGTCATAGGCACTCAATCGGGCTTTGGCCTTGGCCTGGCGACCTTTGGGAGACATACGTACCCATTCGAGCTCGCGCTGAAGGGTTTTTTGCCGCTTAGATTCTGTTTTCTCCTCATCGGCCAAACGCTTCTGCTTCTGTTCCAACCAGGAAGAGTAGTTGCCTTCCCATGGAATACCCTCACCCCTGTCAAGCTCAAGAATCCAGCCCGCTACGTTATCGAGGAAGTAACGGTCGTGGGTTACCGCTATCACTGTTCCTTTGTATTGCTTGAGATGTTGCTCTAGCCAGTGAACCGATTCGGCATCGAGGTGGTTGGTTGGCTCATCGAGCAGGAGAACATCCGGCTCCTGAATAAGCAGCCTGCAAAGGGCCACCCTTCGTTTTTCTCCTCCGGAGAGGTTGGCAATTTTGGCATCGGCCGGAGGTGTGCGCAGCGCATCCATAGCCCTCTCCAGTCGTGAATCCAGATCCCAGGCATTGTGCTGATCCAGTAGCTCTTGTACCCGTCCCTGGTCTTCAATAAGCTTATTCATGGCATCACCATCGGCCAAAACCGCTGGGTCGGCAAACTTCAAATTAATTTCTTCAAACTCCTGAAGCAGTTTTATCACTTCACCGGCACCTTCTTCTACCACTTGCTTTACCGTTTTTTCCGGGTCTAGCTGTGGCTCTTGCTCCAACATGCCCACGGTATATCCGGGCGAGAAGACTACTTCGCCCTGGTAGTTTTTATCTACTCCGGCAATTATCCGCAGCAGAGAAGACTTTCCGGCTCCGTTTAAACCGAGTACGCCAATTTTGGCACCGTAGAAAAAAGACAGGTATATATTTTTAAGAACTTGTTTCTGAGGCGGATAGATTTTGCTGACTCCCGCCATTGAAAAGATGATCTTTTGGTCACTCATAGTGTGAAATTTTGGCTCAAATATGCTAAAAATTAAGCTCGATAGAAGTGCTCTTGATTGATTTACTTATTTTCGGCCACTTTAAAGTACCATAGTTATCTCAAGTGGAATACGGTTACATAAAAGACGGAAAGGTTTACAGAAAGAGCTTCCTTGATTTTCCTGAAAGAGAGATAGGAACAGTTAAGGAAAGCGAAGAGGCAACCATACAATACTTCACACAAAAGTTTGAAGCCATTGTTAGCGAGGTAGAAGATGTAAAGTCTAAAGTGGAGGAACACGCCAACAAAGGCTCATTCTTAATAAAGGTAATTAACCTGAAAGAGAGCCTTGGCAATGTAGATGCACTGGGCGACTTTGAAGCACTGCACCATGCGCTGGAGCAGTTGGAGACTGAACTTAATGAATACATTGCTCAAAACCGGCATAAAAATTTACAGATTAAAACAGCTCTGTTGGAGGAGCTTAGGGTGGTTGCGGCCAGCCACGAATGGAAGTCGGCTACCGAGGCTATTAAGGATGTGCAGCAGCGGTGGATGAAAACCGGAGCTGTAGAAGTAGAACACCGCGAACGAATTGAGGGGGAGTTTAAACAGTTGGTAGGCGATTTCTTTGATCGTAGGGCAGCCTTTTATGCCGATTTGGAGAAAATGATGATCGAAAAAGAGGCTGACTATGAGGCTTTTCTGAATCAGGCTGCCAAGCAGCTTGCTGAAACGCCAGCTCATAAGCTTCGGGTGGTGCATGGAGATTTAAAAAAGAGATGGAAAGAACTGGGTAAGATTAAGCCCGACAGTCACTCCGCTTTTTGGGAGAAATTTCAAAAGCTCTTGAAAGATTCTCTGAGAAAAGCAAAGCAGCAGTCGGGGCAGTCACCGGAAGAGAGCCGAAAACTCAAAGAGGCACTTGTGGAAAGGTTGAGACAGCATAGTGAAGAGCTGGTGCCTAAAGTTGAACTTAGAAAAATTCAGGGGGAGTGGAAGTCGATTGGTTTTCCGGGAAAGGAGGCCAATAAAAAGCTTCAAACTGAATATAGAAAGCTAACCATGCTTATCGGTGAGAAGCAGTTCTTAGACCGACTGTTAAATAAGAAGGCGCGTAAAGGAATGAACGAAGGTGAGAGAGAAACCTTGAGAATTAAGCTTTTACAAGACCTACTTTACAGAGATACCACCGAGCTGAAAACTTTTGAAGAAAACGTGGTCAAATTCAATACAGCCAGTGGGCTAGATTCACTGCTAGACCGAAAGTTGGCCGACCAAAAAGAGAAAGTTGCCATAAAAAGGACTTTACTTAGTCAGCTTAAAGAAGCAAAAAAGGCCTCTTAGGGCATCTATTTGGCTGATTATCATGGTATTCTGAAAAATTGACGGTTAGCGTTTGAATTTTAAATTTTTATTCTATTCTTTTGCACGCCAATAAAAAAAAGAGAGATGTACTGGACACTAGAATTAGCATCATATTTGGAGGATGCACCTTGGCCGGCCACAAAAGATGAATTGATCGATTTTTCGATTCGTTCAGGGGCTCCTTTAGAGGTGGTAGAAAACCTGCAAGAGCTCGAAGATGACGGCCAACCGTACGAGAACATAGAAGAGATTTGGCCAGATTATCCTACCAAAGAAGATTTCTTCTTTAACGAAGACGAATATTAAAAGAACTCAAGCCCTGCCACTTCGCAGGGCTTTTTCATTGCCTCTTCTCCTGCAAATCTCACCTGAGATACCACCATTCTATTTTTTTTAATCCATTCTCCCTATATTACTCGTCTATCCACTTTCGCGCTGGATTGTATGAAAAATTAGTTGACATTCTAAAGAGTAATTCGATGAATTTAAACCTACGAGCAAAGCAGGAGAGAACCTACGATGCTATTGTGGTGGGTTCAGGAATTAGTGGAGGCTGGGCAGCCAAAGAGCTGAGCGAAAACGGCCTGAAAACACTGGTTCTTGAGCGTGGCCGCAAGATTGAGCACATTAAGGACTATCATACTGCTACTATGGACACCTGGGACTTGCCCAACAGAGGCAGAACACCCAGAGAGGTGATTGAAAAAGACTATCCGAAACAAAACCGTACCGGATACACCACCGCTGAAGCCCATAGGCATTTTTTTGTGAAGGACAGTGAACACCCTTATCAGGAAGATACCCGCTTCGACTGGATGCGAGGTTATCACCTTGGTGGACGATCAATTACATGGGGACGCCAGAGTTATCGCTGGAGCGATATAGACTTTGAAGCCAACCTCAAAGATGGCTTCGGGGTAGACTGGCCTGTACGTTACGCGGATATTAAACCATGGTACGACTATGTGGAAAAGTACATAGGAGTAAGTGGCGAAAACAGAGGGTTTAAGCAGTTGCCTGACGGACAGTTTTTACCCCCAATGGAAATGAACTGCGTAGAGCAGCACTTCCAAAAAGCTGTAGAGAGTAAGTGGAACAACCGTTGGGTAACCATTGGCCGAACCGCACACCTCACCCAACCGCTAAATCAGGCCTATCCCGATCATAAAAACCCGGGCCAGAGAAGCCAATGCCTTTTTAGAGACCGATGCATGAGAGGGTGCCCTTATGGAGGTTACTTCTCCAGCCTTTCTTCTACCCTGCCGGCTGCTGTGGCCACAGGCAATGCTACGGTAATGACCGATGCTATAGTGCATGAGGTGATGTATGACGACAGCACCGGAAAAGCCATTGGCGTTCGCGCCATAGACCAGAACACCAAAGAGTCTACCGAATACTACGCCAAGGTAATTTTCCTTTGTGCCTCGGCCATTGCCTCGGCAGGTATATTGCTACAGTCTAAATCGTTGCGCTTCCCCAACGGACTCGGCAACGATAGTGGCGAACTAGGACATAATATAATGGATCACCACCTGGGAGTTGGAGCCGGTGCCAGAGTAGAAGGGTTCGAAGACAAATACTACAAGGGAAGAAGAGCAAATGGTATTTACATTCCTCGCTTCCGAAATCTTGGTGGTAGCTCCAATATGAAAAACTTTGTGCGAGGCTACGGTTATCAAGGGTCTGCTTCAAGAGAAGGATGGGGTCGTAACATTGCCGAAATGAGAGTAGGCCGTGTAGGTGGCAACATTAAAGATGCTTTGATGGAGCCAGGAGGCTGGACCATGGGCTTTATGGGCTTTGGAGAGGTGCTTCCGCAGCATAAGAACTACATGTATCTGGATTATGACAACCTGGATCAGTGGGGACTACCTCAAATGAGGTTTGATGCCGGCAACTTCCATGAAAATGAATACGAAATGCGTAAAGACATGGCCGCAGCAGGAGCCGAAATGCTTGAAGCTGCAGGTTTCAAAAACGTGTATACGTATGATAATGGGCCTAACATGGGCTTGGGTATTCACGAAATGGGTACTGCCCGAATGGGTAGAGATCCGAAAACCTCAGTAACCAATAAATGGAACCAGGTGCACGCTTGTAAAAACGTGTTCATGACAGACGGAGCATTTATGACCTCGGCCTCTTGCGTAAACCCATCGCTTACTTACATGGCTTTTACCGCAAGAGCAGCCAATTATGCAGTAGATCAATTGAAAAAAGGAAAACTTTAAACCATGGAAAGAAGAGAAGCACTAAAAAATATAGGTTTTGGATCAGCAGCTCTGTTTTCTAGCAGTTTACTGTTTGGTGCTCTGCAAAGTTGTTCTCCTCAGCCCAAGGTAGATTGGGTGCCTGTGTTGCTTACCCCTGAAGAAGCGGCTCAATTGGAGAAAATATGTGAAGGCATATGTCCTAAAACAGAAACTCCGGGAGCAACAGAGGCAGGAGTTGCCAACCATATCGACCAGGCCTTATCTGTTTTGAATACTGATAAGGAGGCGGATTACTTTAGAAGGGGAATGGCTGTATTTGTAAAGAACTTCGATGCCAATCAGGATGTGAAGTTTAACAAAGCCACAACCGAGCAAATAACTGCGGCCATTAACGAGTACTTTAAAAAGTACGATGAGAATCCGGATATACTAAAACGCTATAGAAGTACATTCAACGACCCGGGAGAAAAAACCGATGAGTTTTTAGAAACCCACTTCGTTACCAATGTGGTAGATTCTACATTCTATAGTTACTTTACCAGCGAACTGGTAGGGGAAGAGGTTATGCCGTATGACCCCATTCCGGTAAAATACGAAGGATGTCTTCCATACGAGCCGGGGCAAAAGTCTTGGGCTAGTGTGTGATCATCATAAATCGAACAATAAACCCCGGCTCCGGTCGGGGTTTTTTATTTAACTTAAGGCTGTTATGAGCTGTACCAGCCCATTTTTTAAAAGCACATTACCTTTTTTCATTCTTCTGTGTCTGGCGTTTCCAAATTTTGCATCGGCTGGTTCTGAGCCAACGCCTGCCCAAAACTCTATAGTTCAGGTTCAGCAAGATACTTCCTATACAGCGATAGGGCCTCTTGAAGAACCCTATCTTAACCAACAGACACTTGCCTTTCAAGGCGATACTGACCTTAGAAGTCTTTTGCTGGGTAGTTTTTATGGGCTAATGGTAGTTATGATTCTCTATAACTTCTTCATCTACCTTTCGCTCAAAGACAGGGTATATCTACTCTATGTATTCTCTACCACCTTTGCTATGCTCACCACGGTTTCGACCAATGGACTTGGAGAGCAGTACCTGTGGCCTCAGCATGAGGGTATAGACGGAAACCTATATGTACTATTTGCCGGAATCAGCATGGCATTCTCCAGTCGCTTTGCGGCAGAGTTTCTCAATGTAGCTAGTTTTAGTCGCTCAATGGACCGACTTCTGTGGCTCATATGTGGCTTGAGCTTACTCATGTCTGTTCTTTGTGCTCTGTTTGGTGTTAACCCAATTTACGGTTTTGCCAGGTGGTTGGTCTTGCTCTCCTTTCCAACACTTTTGGTCGCAGGTATATTCGTATACCGAAAGGGGTTTAAGCCGGCTCTCTTTTATATCATTGCCTGGGTGCCTTACATTTTGGGTGTGCTCATCCGAACCATTCATGGAGCAGGACTTTTGCCTACCAATTTTTTTACGCTAACTGCTGTAGAACTAGGTGGTGCCATGGAAGTTACCCTGCTTTCGCTTGCCTTGGCCGATAGAATCAGGCGTATGCGCAAAGAACTCAGGCAGCAGGAAATAGAAAATGAGAGGTTTAAGCTGAGTTTGCTCGAAGAACAAAAACTACTGCTTGAAAAAACCGTGGAGGAGCGCACCAAAGCTTTGCAAGAGGCCAACGAGACTAAAGACAAGTTTTTCTCCATCATCGCTCACGACTTGAGAAGTCCTATGGTAGCCCTTCAAGGTGTTGGGCAAAAATTGGAATACTACATTCGCAAAAACAGACAGGAGAAACTCCTGGAGCTGGGCACCAAAATCGATAACTCTACCGATCATATAAACCATCTGCTCAATAACTTGCTGAATTGGGCAACCACTCAAAAAGGAAGTATTCCTTACCATCCGGAAAAAGTGTCTCTTTATGAAATGGTGCAAGAGACTATTCGTCTTTATGAATCGCTGGCAATCAGTAAAGAAATAGAGGTGATGAACGAGGTAAGTGAGGAAGTACTGGCCTATGTAGACGTAAACACTATGGCCACCGTAGTCAGAAACTTGCTAAGCAATGCCATCAAATTTAGCCCGGAAGGAAGCACCATTTGGTGCAGGTCTATGCAGGCTGATAAAATGCTTTTACTTCAGGTGAAAGATCAGGGAGTAGGCATGTCTGATGAAAAAATTAGAGAAGTACTCAATGGGCAGAGGCTTATTTCTCCCGCTGGGGTTAGGGGAGAGAAAGGCTTTGGCTTGGGGCTGCGACTTAGCAAAGAATTTATAAATTTGAATAGAGGTAGGTTTGAAGTAACTTCAAGAGTCTCTGAGGGAACAACTTTTTCGGTCTATCTGCCTTTAGGTTAATGTGTTGGCTGTTAGCGTTAATTCTATTTTTTTGAATACAGCTCTCTGAAATCTTCGGATTCCAAAATGCTAAAATGTTTTACTTATGAAATGTGCAAAGGAGTGATTTTAACTCTCCTCTTGTGTCTCTCTTTTTCCCTGAGCGGCCAGGACGCCCTGCACAGAGCCAGACAAGCCACCACTGTGGAGTTGTTGCAACTTGAGCTGGCCAGAGTAAAACTAATGGTGGATGCGGATCCACAACAAGCCAGATCGGTGAGCGAAATTCTGATTGAAAATGCCCGTGAGTTGGGCAGGGATGCTCTGGAAAATGAAGCAAGGTTGTGGCTCGGAGCCAGTTTATTTTCTCTGGGTAAATACGATTCTTCCATAGTGGTTCTGGAAAACTGGAAAGGCGG
Source organism: Roseivirga sp. UBA838 (assembly GCF_002296035.1). Taxonomy (NCBI): domain Bacteria; kingdom Pseudomonadati; phylum Bacteroidota; class Cytophagia; order Cytophagales; family Roseivirgaceae; genus Roseivirga; species Roseivirga sp. UBA838. The sequence goes on along the minus strand of NZ_DBHC01000009.1, from coordinate 18,847 downwards.
TGAGCAGGCAGCAAGCGGTTTATCTTATGCTAAGCGTAACTTTTATAAAGGAGTAGGACATTACTACCTGGGCGAGTACTCTGTTGCTGTGGATTTATTTTTGAGCACGGCAAATACTCCGGAACTCACCCTCGAACCTAAATTTCATGGTCGATACTTTAGGGTGTTGGGAGAAATATACCGGGCAGCAGAAAACCTTAACCCGGCCTTGGAAAACCTGGAAAAGGCACTGGAGATTTGTGAAGCCGCTCAGGATACGCTAGGAGTTGCTGCTACGCTCAACCGGCTCGGAGTGGTCTATTACCAGAAGGAAGAGCATCAGATAGCCGAAAAATTGCTGCTGCAATCACTAGACATTTGCCAGACCGCTAATTTGGAAGGAGTAGCCGCCAGTAATTTCAACGATCTCGGAGAGCTGTATTTTGCTACTAAAGAATATGAAAAGTGCCTCGACTTGTATGAGCGGGCTTTGCAAATGGCTCCCGATGAAAGTACCCGCATTAACACGCTTAACAACATTGCTCGGCTCGACTGGAACCTCGGTAGGTACTCTGAGGCTGTAGACCGAGCCCTGGAAGCATTGGCTCTGGCCGAAGAAATGAACATTCTCACTTATAAAGTTGATGCTACCAAAATCATTGCCGACAGTTATCAAGACATGGGCAAGTATGTGAAAGCCACTCACTACTATAACCTGTATATAAACTATCTGGAAACGTTGTTCGAAGAAGAGCAAGCCAAGCAGGTGGTTGAGCTGGAAACACAATATAAAACCGCCCAGAAGGAGCGAGAAATAGAGGGACTTTTGCTCAAACAGGCCGCAGAGAAAGAAAGGCAAAAACTCTACCTTATTGGACTGATTGTAGTGGCTGTATTTTTAATTATAGTACTTCTGTTGTTTATACAGATTAGAAAAAACAACCGTAAGATCAGTCTTCAGAACCACAAGTTGGAAGAACTAAATGCCAGCAAAGACAAGTTCTTTTCCATAATTGCTCACGATTTGCGCAGCCCCATGATTGCCCTTCAAGGAGTGGGTCAAAAGCTGGAATATTTCATTCGTAAAGAAAAGCAAGAGAAGATACTCGAGATGGGAGGGAAAATCGATCGATCAATAGACCAGTTGAACCATCTACTCAATAACCTGCTGCATTGGGCTGCTTCTCAAACAGAAGGGGTGCCCTATAAGCCTGAGCGGATCGATTTAGTGGAAGTAGTTAATGAAAATATCGAATTGTATATGGGCTTAATGGAATCGAAAGGCATAACGGTTGAGCATTCGAAAAAAGAGGCATTGATCTTTGCGGATAGAAATACAATATCTGCTATTGTGAGGAACCTCCTGAGTAATGCTATAAAGTTCAGCTTGGAGGGGGAACAATAACAGTTTTTGCGGAAGAACAAACCACGGGTGTTAAGCTCACCATAAAAGATGAAGGTGTGGGAATGGAAAAGGCTAAACTTCAATCATTATTTGGCAATAGTGCCTTCAGTACATTTGGGTCAATGGGTGAAAGAGGGTTTGGGCTAGGGCTAAAGCTTACTAAAGAATTTGTAGACCAAAATAAGGGAACCATTAGTGTGACCAGCGAGCCAGGCAAAGGTACATGCTTTGTTCTTGGTTTTCCATCTCAGGCCAAAGGAGTGGAGAGACGTTTGGATAGTGCCTAATGAATATTGTGTTGAAGACCAAGTATTGCCATAATGCTTATCTTTGATTTGGAGTTACTAGTTGTGCGGGTTTTCGATAATTTAAATAATCAATATGTCTGCAAAGTATTGAGGCAATGGGTGTTTGGTGTGTTCATCATAGTCTGTTGCAAAAATTGTATCGCACAACAGTCTTCTACCACTGCCGGTTGGGAGGAGTTTTGGAGTCGGTATGCTTTGGAAGCTAGAGGTGTCAAAAGACTTAGTTTTGCTACAGAATATGCTCCTTCATTAATACTGCTCAATCCGGCAAATGCAAGGTCTCTTTTAGATTCGTTGGAGTCGGAAATTCGAAGCTTGCCGCTTTCTCAAAACCAGCGAATAGCTCTTTACCGGTTGCAACTTCAGGTACACTCAGAATTTTTTGAGCCAGAAAAGGCCGGGCAGGTTGCGCGTAAGCTAGAGAAGCTATTGGCCCAAAGGAATAGCCTCGATTTTGGCCTTGAAAACCTGGCAGATGTGCATCTCTCCCTTGGTGACTACTTCATCAATTTTGTGAGTCCGGATTCGGCCATTTATCATTTTGAGAAGGCTCAAATTTATTCAGAAAGTATTGGCGATTCAGCCAGAATTTGGTCAAGCCTGAATAAAGAAGCATCAGTTTATAATAGAATAAATGCTCATGACCGAGTAATCCAAAATCATTTAACGGCTCTGAACCTTTCAAGAGCCATTAATGACAAAGAAAAGGAGCTTCAATCGCTTCATAGTTTGGCGGGAGGATACCGGGATATTGGAGACTATGATAGGGCAGAAACTTTCTATCAGGAAGAAATTGCCCTATGCCTGAAATTAGGTAATGAGTTGCGGCTTGCTTTTGCGTTCAGTAACCTTGGTAGGAGTTATAATAAAAGCGGACAGTCATCTAAGGCAAAGCTCTACACGGAAAAGTCTCTTGAATTAATTGGCAAACTAGGATTAGAATACGATCAAACTTCTTTGTGGATTCAATTAGCCGATTGTTTTATTACCCAAGGGTTGTTAAACGATGGAGAGAAGGCATTGGAAAGAGGTTTGGAAATGGCTTCAGAACAAATGTTTTTGGAGGCACAGGCTCAAGGGACCTTGTTAAAGCATAGGTTAGAATTGGCTAAGGGCAACGTAAATTTAGCTGAAGATCAGTTGCTGAGAGTTCTAGCTATAGTGCAGGAATACCCAATGCCCGAAACAGAAATGCTTGCCTATGAATTGGCCGTTGATTACTACAAACGTATTGGTGATTTTGAACAAGCCCTGAACGCCCAAACCCAGCAGAATATTCTAGAGCGCAACTTACTTAAAAAGCAAAAAGACTATCAGCTATTGGAGCAACAAGCCAAATTTGACGCGCTGGAAAAAGAAAAGATTATAGCAGAAACCAACAGGGCTTTAATATCGGAAAAGCAACGAAACTGGCGAATTACGCTTGCTTCGTTGGTTTTAGTAGCCATGGTTTTGCTAATTTCTTCCATGTTTCTCTTGCTAAGAAAACGCAAGAATGAGCTCACAGCAGCTTATCAATTGGCCAAAAGCCAAAAGGCAGAGTTGGAGTCCCTTAACAAAACAAAAGATAAGTTCTTTTCTATAATTGCTCACGACCTTAGAAGTCCTATGGTAGCCCTGCAAGGTATTGGCCGTAAGTTGGAGTATTTTATAAAAAAAGATAAGCAGGAAAAACTGCTCGAAATAGGTGGTAAAATTGATCAGTCCATAGACCAGTTAAATCACTTACTCAATAACCTGCTTAGCTGGGCAGCGTCACAAACGGATGGTATTCCGTATACTCCTGGGCAGGTCAGCATTAAACAGCTAATCGATGAAAATATAGCTCTTTTCCAATCACTGGCTCAAAGCAAATCAATAGATGTTGTCAATGAGGTAGAGGATGTAAATGTCTATGTGGACGTAAACACCTCTTGCACCGTTTTACGCAATGTGCTTAGCAATGCCATTAAGTTTAGCCCGGAAAGAGGCAAGGTGGTATTTTCAAGCGCGACTACTTTAAATAAGGTAGATATCATGGTCTCTGACAATGGGTTGGGAATGCCTTCACATCAAATGGATCGGGTATTGAGAGGGGAGTCATCCAGCCAACTGGGAACTAAAGGAGAGAAAGGTTTTGGCCTGGGACTAAAGCTTTGTGTTGAATTTATGCATCTGAATAAAGGTTCAGTAAAAATAGAAAGTAAAGAAGGCTCGGGGACCAGAGTGGTCTTGACCTTTCCGGTAATGCCGGCCGCAATTCATAGAAGACTGGCCTAAACCGAGAGAAATGACTTGTGACTATGAAAAATAACCTTAGTTTTAATCCCAGGCCTTATACCAAGTAAAAATGAATATACTCATCGTAGAAGATGAACCCAATTATGCCGACACTCTCGAGATGTTTGTGGATGAGTTGGGGTATCAGACCATTGGCATTGCAGAAGAAGGTCAGAAAGCGCTCAAATTTTTTAGGAGCAAGCAGCCGGATCTGGTTTTGTTAGATATAAATATTGAAGGAGAGATGTCGGGGATAGACTTAGCTCGAATTTTTCAGGCCGAGAGACCCACCCCGGTTATTTTTATTACTTCCTATGACGATAAAGATACCTTCAATAAGGCCAAAGAAACCGTGCCCAGCGCTTACCTTATTAAGCCTTTTGACCCGGTGCAGCTCGAAAGAAGTATGGAATTGGCCACCCTTAGAGCTTATACCACTTCTCACGAAGAAGATGTCTTTGAAGACAACAGGCATGTGGTGTTGGCAAAAGACTTCTTTTTTGTAAAAGAGAGAAATAAGCTGGTTAAACTTATGATTACAGACATACTATGGGTTTCTGTAGAAGACAAGTATTGCATACTACATACAGAAAACAAGAAGTTTGTCATTCGTCAGTCACTCAAAGAGTTGGCCGATAAGCTTAATCCTCAAGAGTTTGTACAAACCCATCGTTCCCACATCGTAAACATTAAAAAGGTAGAAGATATAGACCTTTCTCAGTTTACCATTGCAATAAATGGAGAAGAGGTGCCCTTGGGTAAATCCTACAAAGACAACCTGATACACCGCTTGCAAACTCTCTAATGTGGTTTTGCCCTCCCTTCGACCTTTTTGCGCACATAATCAAGTAGTTGGCGCACATTTCTAGCGAGTTGGTGCACCTTTAACCATTCAGTGTCTGGATGTTTTTCAATTTTAAACTGTGCAAAGCAGTAAACACACACAATATGAATTCAATTAGTATAATTGGTGCTTGCTATGGTGCCTATGGCGAAGCTACCAAAACCTTTGATGTAACCTCAAAGGTTCAAAAGCTGATTACCCGTTCTGGGGATAGTTTGGAAGTTGATAATCATATGTTTAATGACCCCTGCCCAGGTCACAGTAAACATTTTGGAGCTGTTTACAAGGTCAACGGACAAACGAAAGCGGTGGCCTGTAAAGAAGGTCAACGTGTAACTTTTTCCTGACACCTTTCAATCACAGATATGAGCAAAGTGAAAATTATATCGGCCGCTTACGGGACAAAAAATGCAGCTTTGGTGGTAACTGAAAAGGTTCAACAGTTGGTTGATAAGGGTGAGACAAGGATAGCAGCTTCCAATAAGTTGTTTGGCGACCCGAGCCCTGGTCATACCAAACACCTAGCTATTAATTATTCATTTAACGGAGTGAAATTGGCTGGTGCTTGTAAGGAGCATCAAACTGTTGCAATAGCTAGCTTCCCAAACGCCAATTGGATGTCCAGGATTAACGGAAGCAGGAAATTGTCGGAAATTAATATGCCCGGCACCCATGACTCATGTGCTCTTTTCGGAGGTTTTATGACCCAATGCCAGGAGTTGTCGATAGCTGCTCAGCTCATTTTGGGTGTGAGGTTTCTGGATATTCGATGCAGACATCTCAACAATGTGTTCACCATACATCATGGATCTGTATATCAAAAGATCAATTTCGGAGATGTTGTGCAGCAGTGTATAGATTTTCTGGTAGAAAATCCGAGTGAGACCATTGTAATGGGGGTTAAAAGAGAGTGTAAGGACGATCCTAAATTTTGGGAAATCGATGCCTGTAAAGATGAAGGCAACACGCGCAGTTTTGAAGTCACTCTTGAACACTACATGCATGGGGCAGGTAACCGTTGGTATGTGGCAGACACTATCCCCAATCTGCAAGAAGTTAGGGGCAAGATTGTGCTTGTTCGTAGGTTCGAGGGTAAATTGGGCATACCAGCCTATAATGGGTGGAAAGGGGACAGCATCTTTACTTTGAATGATGATGCGCCCTCAGAAACAGCACTTAATAAAATTAGGGTTCAGGATTGTTACAAAGTGGCGTATTTCAATGGATATGATGAAAAATGGAAGAATATTGAAAAACTGTTGAATGAGGCAGCCAAAGGGAGTACAAATGTTTGGTACTGGAATTTTACCAGTGGTACCTCTCCAGGTGCCCCAGATTTAAATAACCCCAGGGCCACTGCTATTGGCAAAGGAGGGATGAACAGTCGGCTAAAAGAGCGTTTGCCTGAATGGGGAAAAAAGAGAGTAGGTACGATTATTTTAGATTTTGTTTCGGATGACGGGCTGCTTGATAAGATTATTGCAATGAATTAGGCCACTATAAATCAATATGCTATGCAACCAATGAGTAAAAGTGATTTACAAATAGGGGACATTCTCATTTTTGAGAATTTCGACTTTAGTTTAGATAAATTTTTCAAAACCTGGGAGGAGGACGGTGCAGAGAAAGCCGCATTCTATTTACTGGTTTACCTTATTCCTTGGTTTGATCCTGGTAAAGAAGGGCAGAATTACAGAAACATATATCATGCAGCTATTTGGGGGCATGTAGATATTAATTTTGGCAAGAATACCTTTCCAAAAGTGATGGATTGTGTTGTTCAGGCCGGAAGTCATGGCATAGGTGCAGCTACTTTGGAATCGACATTGAATGCAGACTCGGTGGCTAAACTCTATGTATACCGAAGGAAAGGTGATTTGGATACTGACACAATCAACAAAGCCATTAGCGATTTTTACTATGATGGCTCAATTAAATATTCCTATTCAACAGCCTGGATGTTGGCAGTGATTTGCTCCATGCGTTATAAGGATGGAGAAATCCGAAAGATTATTCTGGATAAAATTCCAAATAGGTTTATTGCTGAGTCGGTCATTGTGGCGATTACTTTACTCATTAACGAATACAGTGAAGGGCACCAAAAAGATATGATTGCCTGCTCTACCTTGGTAGCCATGTGTTTAAAAAATGCTGGTTATCCCATTCATGTAGAGCCATTAACTGAATCTCCCGAGCTTATTTTAGATGATCAACTCATGGCAAGTTCCGTTCAACCAGAAATACAGCTTCCGGGGTCAATTCCGGAGATCAAGCGCACACCAATTGAAGAAACCATTATTACTCCGCGACAGCTTTTTGAATCTCCAGATGTAGAACTTGTGGGGTGCTTTTCCCGGTCGAATTAGGTCTTCATGTGATGTTTAAAAATAAAGCTTAGGAGCCATTTAGGCTATTGAGAATTTGTCTCCGTTTTGAGAGGAATCGTATCTCTGGAGTTTTCATTTTCCAACTATTGGTGACTGCTGGTTGTTTCCGGCTCCTGGCTTCCAGCTTCCGGCTTCATAGTCCCGTCTTCCGTCTTCTGTCTTCTCGCTTCCGTCTCATTCCAGCCCTAGCCCCTCACATTCCACATCAACTTTATTGGAGGCTCTTCGCTGCAATTGGTCTTGCTTATCAGGAGCCCGCTCCCAGCTCCCAACTCCCAACTCCATGCTTCCGTCTTCCCGCTCCAGCTTTCAATAGACCATGAACCACCAATGAACCACATTCACGCCCAAAAATCTGCCACTCGCGCACAATTCTGAATACACCCAACAACACTTGGGCATTTTTATTAAACAATAAATTTTAAAACATTATGCGTATCAGTAGAAGAACACACCTTCCAAAACTACTGTTTTTAATAACCCTGCTGATTCCATTGGTTGAAACCAAAGTGGATGGGCGGTTAGAAGTCTATGGTAACTTCCTGACTATTGCGGCTAACAACTCCTCTTTTAGTGCCGATAACTATACCGATTTTGGGACTGTATTCAACAGAACGGCCTCCGTAGATTATACGCAGTTAAGTAGGACGTTTGTGCTCGTCAATGGTGGAAGCAGCAATCTTGTAATTTCAGAAATAAGGCTGGAAGATGAACAAAACTTTTTTGACATTACAACTAGCGCAGTGGGAACACTATCTCCCAATGAATCGGCCGAGCTGGTCATTAATTTTAATAGTAGGGCATTTGGATTGGCTTTCGCAGAAGTAGTTATTGAAAGTAACGATCCCAACGGATCTTTCCGATTCTTTATTAGAGCCAAAAATGTAGAGTGTAATTCGACCAAATGTTTTGGAAAATTACCTAGTGACCCAACCGTGTGTAATTCTTTTGGAACTTGCATTGGCCAAAATACGTGCTCTTGTGCTCCGTTATATGCGGGTACAAACTGTCAAACACCAATACGCTGGAACGATGGTAATACGCTGGTGCGGGCTGGTCATGATTTTTCTCCGAGAATAACAATAGGCCCAGAACTAACTGATCCGAATGAAGTCTATCGAATTAAAGTCGCCATAAATAAGTTGTCCTTGTTCCAAGATACTGAAGTGTCTATTGGTGTTGGTTCTTCTCCGCCAGGAGATTTAGCTCATGATATTGGTCAGATAGACAGAGAGTATGGTTATCTATCTTCAGGGCGATTATATAGTAACGGAGTACATAGTGATTACGGCATTGGCTACGGTGAAGGAGATGTTGTGCTCATTATATATGACCTTCCTCAAAACAAGCTGAGTTTTGCTGTAAAAAAGGCTGGCACTCATGAGTTCCTTCCACAAGGAGAGGCATTTACCGGGCTAATAGCCAGGCCAGGGAAATCTCTTCATTTAATGCTGAGCCTGACTTGTTTTGGTGAATGTGAGCTTGAATTAGTAGACTGACCAATGACTAATTGATGCGAGTCTTTATTTTAAGCCTTAAATCTTAAACTTCGAACACAACGCACTTGTATTGGCAGTGCAGTAACGGCTCTCGACCCCGCCAGCCTCTTGCTTGCGTCTTTATGCTCCCCGCTCGCAGCTCCAGCTTTCAAACTTTGAACAATAAACCGTGAACTACCAATGAACCACATTCACGCCCAAAAATCTGCTGTTCACGCACATTTTTTTATCTGAGCTTTTAGCAATCAGCAAATTGTGAGTTATAAAATCAAGGCCAGCCATGTCTTCCAACCAAAAGAAAATCCTACATAAACTCCTTGTTTTCACGGTATTCCTAATTCCATTTACAGAAGAGTTTCAGCCTCAGCTAGAGTTGGCAGGAAATAATGCATCTATTGCATCTGGTTCTAGAACTGTAAGCCAAGCCAACTTTACCGATTTCGGTATTACCTACAATAAGACGGTTTCAGTGAATGAAAATCAGATTGAAAGAACCTTTGTGCTTACTAATACCGGTAATTCTGATCTGGTGATTTCGGAAATTAGACTCGATGACGACAGGAATTTTTTTGAGATAACCACTAATGCTGAAGGAACTTTGGCACCTAATGAATCGGCTAATCTCACGATCAATTATACAAGTCACAGTTTCGGATTGGCCTTTGCAGAAGTGATTATTGAAAGTAATGATTCCAATGGCCCTTTTCGGTTTTTTGTTAGGGCTCTTAATATTGAGTGTAACTCTTTGAAGTGCTTTGGTACCCTCGCAGATGATGCAAGTGCATGCAATGGAAAAGGTACTTGCATTGCGGATGATGTATGTTCCTGTGTTTCCTTATATACCGGAACTCAATGTCAAACGGCAATAAGATGGAGTGATGGTACCTTAGTGGCAAAGGCTGGTTTCGACTTTACACCTAGAATTTTTATAGGGCCTGAGTTAAATGATCCCAATCAGGTATATAGAATTAAAATTCGAATTGATAGCCTAACCATATTCCCAGGGTCTAAAGGAATCTCTATAGGTTTAGGGACTTTACCTAGCGACATGGCACATGACATTGGTGCCAATGCCAATGAGTATGGCTTTTTATCTACAACAGGAGAAAAGTTTAGTAATAATGCGCTGACTGCGTTTGGTGCTGCTTATGGCCTGGGAGATACCATATTGATTGAATATGACGCACCTAATAATACACTAAGTTATGCTGTTCAGAAAGCGGGCACTCCTGCATTTGTTCCGCAAGGGAGTGGCCCCGCGTTTACCATTACGACTCCAGAAAATGGAGAATCTCTTTATTTGTTGTTAAGCGTAACCTGCTTTGGTAGCTGTGAATTTCAATATGTAACCTAATGATTATTAGAATGTTGAAGATAGGTTTAATTCTTTTGTATCTAGTGATGTTTAATGGGCTTCTGTTGGCTCAAGAAAACATGGTATCAGTTAATAATAGTGGAGATGGTAATGCGAACATTATCTATGAGAGTTCAGGGGGCTCTACATATTATTCAAGCTTCGATTGTGATGACAACCCCATTACATCTTCCGCCTATCTAATTCGTAAAAATGGGTCATCTTGGGAGATACTAAACAGCAGCAACCAACTCATTTACAGCAACCCCATGGACTCCCCTAAGCCTCCCAATGAGGGCTGGACTGTTGAAACCAATGGTACGGCTCCGGCACCTACTTTGGCTGGTGATGTTGATGCATTCGTACCCAATACCCTAAGTTTTCCAACTGATGAGTTTTCTGGTGGTTACGATACGGACGGAGTAGTTCAAAAATCTACGGTCGACTTTGGTGATGTCACCCTTAAAATAACGGATGATGGTACGGCAACAGCTTTTGCTTCATTAACAGGTATTAGTTCAAACCTCAATAGAGGTTTTGCACATGGAAGTGTTATTGCCGGTGATGCTGCGGTAGATGGTTTAGGCTATGTATCAAATGCCGGGGATGGCGCGAATGGACAATGGTTTGTATTTGCTACCGACAATGGCACAGAGTTTAAATTGGCTAGTCTGGATATACAAGAGACCTATGATTACATTGCCAATATAGAAATACTGGGATTTTTAGATGGAAGCCAGGTAGTAAGCGAAGAAGTGTCTATTTCAAAGTCAAGTGTGAATACTGGTATTACCTTGAGTTCAAGCATCTTTGAAAATGTCGATGAAGTAAGAATACGACAGAAAACAGCTGGCTTTTACGATGGTGGCGTCCCCGGTATTGAAGGAGCTATATTCAATAATATAGTGCTGGAAGCTCCGGTAGTCCCAAATGCTGCCCCCACTGCCAGCAATGTAAGTATTTCTGGTACTTTCGCTTTAGGGGAGCAACTAACAGGCAATTATACCTATGCCGATGATGACAGTGATGCGGAAAGTGGTTCCACATTTAAATGGTACAGGTCCGATGATGCCTTAGGAACCGGAAAAGTAGCCATTGCAGGAGCTACAGCCCAAACATATACCCTGGTAGCCGATGACGATGGTAAATACATCAGCTTTGAGGTAACCCCTAATGATGGTACTGAGGCAGGTACTCCGGTAGAGAGTAGTCCGGTTTTCGAAATTGTGAGGGTGTCCTCAATTGAACGTCAAACACCATCGGATGCCACCACAAGCGAAGATGAAGTGACTTTCAGAGTGACCTTCA
>NZ_DBHC01000009.1:0-7101 GCF_002296035.1 Roseivirga sp. UBA838 | reverse complement strand
ACAGCTGTTTCTTCAAGCGTTTATGATATAAAAGTCACGGGCATTACTAACTCTATCGGAACTATCAACCTTGACTTGAAAGGAGTAGATGGTGCAGGAAGTAACGATATTGCTAAAATCCCATCCCAATTAGACGCCAACTCTACGGCTGATCTCCAGATTACGGACTCACCGGTTTTTGGTCAGTCTTTCAGGCCCGATAACTCTGGTCTTTTGTTAGATGTGGTATTAAAAAAAGGCTCAGGTCATAGTTACAGTGGAGCGGGTACATTAGAGCTAATCTCAGGTGAAGGTTACGGAGGAACAGTGTTAGCCACTGAAAATATACAAATTACTTCCGCACAGACTGAGGTGACCTATTCATTCAGTAGTCCACCAAGTGTAACGGCTGGAACCACTTATACCCTTAGGGTCAATATTCCGGGAGCTCCATCGAACAGTATAGGGTTTTCGGCCCAGGTAGGGGCTGGTTATTCAGACGGTATACTCTACCAGTCATCCGCTCTTTCAAGTGCAGATTTATATTTCAAACTCTTTGTTTCTTCTGGCCCGAGTGAAGCACTTGGTAGCACATTGCCTGCCACTGATGAAACATACACCATCTCTAATCCTCCGGTAGCCAGTAATGTTGACATTACCGGGACATTGAACGTAGGTCAGCAATTGACAGGTACCTATGATTTTAGCGACCCTCAATCGGATACCGAAAGTGGGTCTTCTTTTAAATGGTATAGGGCAGACGATGCATCCGGAACCAATAAGGCAGCCATAGCAGGAGCAACGGGAACCACCTATACCCTGACTCTAGCCGATGGAGGTAAGTTCATTAGCTTCGAAGTAACCCCCTCGGATGGAACTGATACCGGAGATGCCGTAGAAAGTGCAGCTTATGAGGTGCCAGCAGCAATTACCGTTCAGTCTATAGCCAGGCAAACACCTGGTACTGCGAATGTGAATGCCGGTACCGAACCTGTTTTCAGGGTCACTTTCAGCGAAAATGTTCGCAATGTCAGTGCCGATGATTTTACCCTCAGCTCAACAGTAGGTGGAGCGGTCTCTTCGGTAAATGCAGTAGATGCCAGCATTTACGATGTAACGGTTAACAATTTAAACAATGTGGATGGCACATTGAGCCTGAAGGTGAAAGGTATCGATGGAACAGCAGGCACCAACAATATTACAGGAATTGGCTATAGTAATGGAGCCGCTACCATTCAGCAGACTGGGGTGAATGATTATCTCAACCAGTCAAAATTAGGGCAGACTTTTACAGCCACCACCAACAATTTCCTAACGGCCTTTACTTTGTTTCCAGAAGCAGGACAACACGGTTTTGCAGGAACGGTAACGCTGGAAATTCACAGTGGTGATGAGAGCGCAGGAGGTTCAACTGTACTTAAAACTGAAACCGTAGAATTCACGGCCAGTACCGATGCGGCAGGACAAACCATACAATTGTCTGATCCACCACAGCTTACTCAAGGCGAGACCTACAGTATAGTTTTGACGAATTTTTCGGGTAGCGGAAGCCATGCATTTTCCTCTTCTACCAGTGGTAATTATGCAGATGGGCATGTGATTTTTACAGGCTATAACTCCGGAAGCCATAGTGCCTTCGATCTTAAGATAGATATCTTTGAGGGTACTCAAACCGATGGAGAAGCCTTACTCGACTTGGCGCCTGGCACCGAGGAAAGCTATACAGTGGAAGCTGATAATATATCTCCTTCGGTTACTATTACCAGTAATGCATCCAATCCTCAAAGTGGAGCATTCACCGCAACCTTTACCTTCTCTGAAGACGTAACAGGCTTTGCGATTGACGATATCACAGTTGGTAATGGAGCTGCCAGTAATTTCCAGACCACCAGCGCCAGCGTGTATACAGCCACCATAACTCCGGCAGCCGATGGAGAGGTAACGATAAATGTAGCAGCAGATAAAGCGTCCGATGCTGTCGGTAATAACAATACTGCTGCCACGCAATTGAGTTTAATCAATGATGAAACAGCTCCTACCGTAACGATCTCAAGTGATGCCACAAATCCACAAAGCGGAGCGTTTACAGCCACTTTCACTTTTTCTGAAGATGTAACCGGTTTTGAAGTGGGCGATATCACTGTCGGTAACGGTGCAGCCAGTAACTTCCAAACTTCGAGTGCCAGCGTTTACACGGCCACCATAACTCCGGCTGCAGATGGTGCAGTTACAATAGATGTTGCCGTCAACAAGGCCATTGATGCAGCGAGTAATAACAACATTGCTGCCACACAACTCAGCATTACGAATGATGAAACGGCACCATCAAGAGTTTCCGGTTCCATTGTAGGCAAAACTTATGGCCTTAATCAGAACATGGATATTACCGTAGAATTTGATGAAGCAGTGGTGGTTGAAACTTCCGGAGGAACTCCTTCAATCAACATCGCCATGGGAGGCCAGAACAAGACAGCTACTTATTTAAGTGGTTCGGGTACCACCACCCTAACATTTAGGTATACCACTTTGGCCGGGGACTCTGATAGCAATGGAGTTGCTGTGGGGAATATAGAGCTAAATGGAGGAGTGATTGCTGATGCTGCCGGTAATAATGCCTCACTGAATGGATCCTATACTGGTCAGGCCGATGTAAGAGTGGATACAGCTGTTCCTACAGTCACAATCAGCAGCAGCTCTACGGGGCCTGTCTTAGGTCAGTTTGATGTGACCATCACCTTTAGTGAAAGCGTGACAGGCTTTGAAGCATCAGACCTTCAATTGAGCAATGGAACCATTGCTTCGGGTTCATTCAGTGGTTCGGGAACAACCTATACGGCCACCATTAATGGTAATAACCATGGAAACGTAACAGTAGATATAGTTGCTGATGTAGCCACCGATGCTGCGGGCAATGGCAACACTTCGGCCACGCAGTTTAGTATTTTCAACGATATTGTTTCGCCTTCATTGACCATTACTACTTCGGCCAATGACCCAATCAATGCTGCTTTTACAGCTACCTTCGCCTTTGATGAAGCAGTGACCGGATTCACAGTGGATGATATTAGTGTAGGCAATGGCTCGGCCAGTAACTTCAGTGGTTCAGGTACTACTTATACCGCTACCATTACGCCCGATGGTGACGGGGAAGTAACTGTAGATGTAGCCCATAGTATTGCAGCAGATGCTGCCGGTAACTTCAATAATTCGGCCACCCAATTGAGCCTGACCTACGATGCAACATTACCAACCTTGGTGAGTGCCACAAAAGATTCTGACACACAAATTACCCTCACTTTCAGTGAAGTGGTAGAAGTGGCAGGTGCCGTTAACAGCAACTTTACCGTGGCTGCTGAAGACAATAAGAGTTATAGCGTAACGTCCATTTCAGACGGCACAGCGGGTGATAACCAACTCATACTCACTTTTAACGACCTGAGTACTGCCATTCTGGAGTTGGTCATTACCTACCAGGCCACCTCCGGTAATATCAGCGACCTGGCTTCCAACCATCTGGCCGATGATGCAACAGGAGTAACCATAACGCTCAACCAGTTGGCGGTAGCCAGCAATGTGGTATTCAGTGGAGAACTTCAGGTGGGTGAAATGCTTTCAGGTACCTACAATTATACTGACCCTGATAATGATGCAGAAAGTGGCACCACCTTTAAATGGTACAGATCGGAAGACGCTTCCGGAACAGGCAAGACAGCCATTGCCGGAGCAACCGCTCAAACCTATACCACTACCATAGATGATACCAACAAGTTCCTCAGTTTTGAAGTGACACCGAACGATGGTAAGTATGCCGGGGTGGCGGTAGAAAGCACCCTGCAAGGCCCCATCAACAATGCACCTAATGCTACCAATGTAGCTATTTCAGGTGCGATGGAAATAGGTCAGGTAATTACCGGAACTTACGACTTTAATGATGATGAGAACGATGGCGAGGCAGGAAGTACTTTTAAATGGTATCGTGCTGACGATGCGGGAGGTACTGGCAAAGTGGCCATTGCGGGAGCAACCTCTAATCAATATAGCCTCACCGTTGCCGATGCCAATAAGTACATTTCATTTGAAGTTACTCCATCCGATGCCTATCATGCCGGATCGGCAGTAGAGTCTGCTCTGCAACTGGCAAGCTATGGAACCCCTGTGATTACTGCATTTAACCAGGCCCGTGGCATAGAAGGAGGAACCATGACCCTCACAGGTACTGGCTTCACCGGAGTAACCGGGGTGACTTTTGGTGGAGTGGCAGCCACTAGCTTCAATGTGGTTTCAGATACCGAATTGACCGCAGTGGTCGGTGCCGGTAATTCAGGAAGTATAGCGGTGAGTAACCCAGACCATTCCGGTTCTACCGATGGCTTTGTATTCATTAATACCGATACCAATATAGAGGACTCTGAAATTTGCCAGGACTGCTTGCCTGTTACCTGCGATGCACTGGAAGGTGGAGAAAACTGCGAGATCGATTACCAGTTTGTTTCAGGTGGTGCTACGGCCACGGCAGGATTCGATTTCCAGCCAAGAATTTTCCTTACCAATATGATCATAGACCCTGCTTATGATTATAGTATGAAAATTCAGATTGAATCGTTGACAATTTTCCCAGGCTCAAAAGGAATTTCTTTAGGATTGGTGCGGGTAAAAGACAACGGAGAGATATTTGGTGATCTAGCACACGACATTGGGCAGCAAGCCAATGAATATGGCTATATAAGTACTACAGGGGAGAAATTTTCAGATGGTACCTTAAGTGCATTTGGAAGTGGTTATGCCGTAGGAGATGTTCTCCTACTGGAGTATAAAGCGGCAGATCAGTCTTTAAATTATTCACTGCAAAAATCGGGCTCTGGTTCCTTTGACAAACAAGGTGGAGGAGCTGCTTTTACAGGTGTAGAATCTGGATCAGGAGATGCACTGGCAGTAGCCCTGTCGCTTACCTGTTTCGGCACCTGTAATCTCACTATTATTGAAGCAGAGGACTCCAAAAGTGCTGGAAGCACTGAAATAACAGTTGCTGGAGAAACTACCGATTTTGGAACAGTAGACCCTGAGTCAGGTGATGCTACTAAGACTTTTGCCATAAAGAATGAAGGCACTAAAGTGTTGAACCTGACCAATGATCCAAAAGTGACCATTTCGGGAACAGATGCAGCCGACTTCACTGTGGCCCTTCAACCGGCATCGAGCATCGATGCTGCAGACTACACGTATTTCGATGTTACCTTCGATCCTACAACTGAAGGCAGCAAATCAGCTACGGTTACCATTGCCAATAATGATTTGGATGAAAATCCATTTACCTTCGAAATCACAGGCTCATCAGTTATTCCGAATGTAGCCCCCATCGTTACCAACGTAGAGATTACCGGTGATCTGATCGTAGGCCAAACCCTGACGGGAACCTACACCTTTAGTGATGGAGACAATGATCCGGAAAGCGGCTCAACTTACCAATGGTATATGGCCGATGATGCAAATGGCAACAATAAAGCAGCCATCAGCGGTGCTACCAGCACCACCTATGTGTTGACGAGTGACCATGTGGGCAAATACATCAGCTTCGAAGTAACGCCAAGCGATGGGCAGGTGTTCGGCACAGCTCAGGAAAGCAGCCTGCAAGGCCCTGTGAGCAAAATTGCCCAAAGCATTACATTCAATGCGCTAGAAGCCAAGGCCTACGGGGACGATGACTTTGAGCTGACCGCCACAGCCAGCTCGAACCTTACGGTGACCTACACCAGTTCCAATACCAATGTAGCCACCGTAAGTGGCAGTACAGTAAGCATAGTAGGAGCAGGAGAAACCACCATTACCGCCTCACAGGCAGGCAATGACAGCTACTCAGCGGCCACTGACGTTACTCAGGTATTGACCGTAAACAAGGCCACCCTCACCGCCACAGCCGATGACAAGTCCAAAACCTATGGCGAGGAAAACCCAGCCCTGAGCATCAGCTACACAGGCTTTGTGAATGGAGATGATGAAACAGCCATCACCCAGCCCACCGCCAGCACAACAGCCGATGCGACCTCAGAAGTGGGCACTTACGATATCACATTAAGTGGAGGCTCGGCCGACAACTATTCACTGATCGGCAATAACGGTTCGCTGACCGTGAACAAGGCTGTTTTGACAGCCACAGCTGAAGACAAGAGCAAAACCTACGGTGAAGCCAACCCAGCCCTCAGCATCAGCTATGCAGGCTTTGTGAACGGGGATGACGAAACAGCCATCACCCAACCCACCGCCAGTACAACAGCCGATGCCGGTAGCGATGCGGGTACTTATACCATCACCCTGAACGGAGGCGCAGCCGACAACTACACGCTGGTAACAGTGAACGGAACACTCACCATCGAGAAAGCCACCCTCACCGCTACGGCCGATGACAAGAGCAAAACTTATGGCGAAGCCAACCCGGCCTTTACCATAACCTATGCAGGCTTTGTTAATGGAGATGATGAAACTGCTGTTGCAACCGAGCCAACAGCTTCAACAACAGCAGATGAGACAAGCAATGTAGGGGTTTATGATATCGTACTATCGGGCGGATCAGCCAATAACTATTCACTCTCAACAGTGAACGGAACCCTGATCATCGAAAAAGCCACTTTAACGGCTACAGCCGATGATAAGTCCAAAACCTATGGCGATGAAAATCCAGCCCTCACCATCAGCTACACAGGCTTTGTGAACGGAGATGATGAAACAGCCATCACCCAACCCATCGCCAGCACAACAGCCGATGCTAGCAGTGATGTAGGTGCCTACGCCATCAGCCTAAGCGGAGGTTCAGCAGACAACTACACGCTGGCAACAGTCAACGGAACCCTGACCATCGAAAAGGCCACCTTGACAGCCACGGCCGATGACAAGTCCAAAACCTATGGCGAGGAAAACCCAGCCCTGAGCATCAGCTACACAGGCTTTGTGAACGGAGACGATGAAACAGCCATCACCCAGCCCACCGCCAGCACAACAGCCGATGCCGGCAGCGATGCCGGGACCTACGCCATCACCTTGAGCGGAGGCGCAGCCGACAACTATTCACTGACAACAGTCAACGGGACCCTGACCATCGAAAAAGCCACCCTCACCGCCACGGCCGAT
>NZ_DBHC01000041.1:74857-77212 GCF_002296035.1 Roseivirga sp. UBA838 | reverse complement strand
CAGAAGGCTCAGGACACTCATATTTCAGCCGACCTAAGCTTGGCACTGTATTCCTTCACTGTATTAATGAAGACTTTTACCTTGTTAGGATCGATATCAGGATATACCCCATGACCTAGATTGGCAATGTGTCTGCCTGTACCAAACTCATCGAGCATTTTCTTAGTAGCCTTTTCAATCTCAATATCAGGAGCGTAGAGAGCACACGGATCGAGGTTACCTTGTAAGGTTTTGTCTTCGCCAATTAATCTGCGAGAGCTTTGAATGTCCATGTTCCAGTCTAGCCCAATAGTTTCACAATTCAGGTGGCGCATTTCAGACCTGGCAAAGTACGCTCCTTTGCTAAACACCGTAACCGGCACTTCGGTAATCGCATCGCAAATTTCAGCAATGTACTTCATGGAGAAGCGTTGGTATTGTTCTGGCCCCAGTATGCCTGCCCAAGAGTCGAACACCTGCACAAGGTCGGCCCCGGCTTCAATCTGGGCTTTCAAATATTCAATGGTAGAGTCGGTTATTAGCTTCAACAACTGATCAGCCATTAGCGGATCGTTATAGAGCATTCTCCTTGCTTTGGAGAAGGTTTTACTTCCGTGTCCTTCTACCATGTAACAAAAAATTGTCCATGGAGCACCGGCAAAGCCAATTAAAGGTACTCTGCCGTTAAGCTCTTTTTTAGTGATTTTAATGGCCTCCAGCACATAACCTAAGTCGCTTTTGGCATCAGCTTTTTTGAGCGCTTTAAGATCATCATCAGTAGAAATGGTTTTGGGGAACCTCGGCCCCTTTTTTTCCACCATTTCGTAGGGTAGTCCCATGGCCTCCGGAATTACCAGAATGTCGGAGAAAATAATAGCAGCATCGACACCTAAAATGTCTACCGGCTGGATGGTTACTTCTGCCGCCAGTTCAGGCGTTTGAGCCAGCTCAATAAATCCGCTAAGTTTGTTGCGTACTGCTCTGTATTCCGGTAAGATTCTACCTGCCTGACGCATCAACCAAACCGGTGTCCGCTCAACTTTTTCACCCTTTGCCGCTCTGATCAGTAGATCGTTCTGTAATTCCATGCCGCAAAGATAGAAATTGTTTCCGCTAGTAAAGCCGCGTTTTTCAATTCTTCAATGCTTGGTAGAGCTTGCCGTTTCCATAGGGTTGCGTCTGGTTGGCAGTGTTTGAGAATGGGTTTACGGAAAACCAAAAGGGTGCTCTGTTTCCGATAGTAAGTAGCCCCTGCTGTCATACTCAGTTGGGCTGGTGAATGAACTGTATCTTTTCTTATGGAAGACGGCTAGCGAACAATCTCCAGGACCGACTGGGCGCCCATTATTCAATCGTTTGCTATCTATTCGTTAGCTTTGTGACAAAGGAGGAAACCATGTGCTTTTTGTTTGAAGATTTTAAAGGTTGGAAACAGTATTGTGAGCAACACCAAATGCCCTTGCATCAGGCTGTTATAGAGTATGAGGTATCTGAAAAGGAAGCCAGCGAAGAGAAAATTTGGGATGGCCTGGCCAACGCCTATACCGTAATGAAAGAGGCCGTGCAAACCGGTCTCACTCAAGACATGACTTCTCGCTCGGGAATGATCAACAATGGTGCAAAGAAGGTTTTCAACTATCCTAAGTCTCTTCTTTCTAAAGAGTTTCAGGTACTTATTTCACGAGCTCTGGCGGCCAAAGAGGTCAACTCTTGTATGGGACGCGTTGTTGCAGCCCCAACAGCAGGAGCCTCTGGTATAATACCCGGGGTTATGGTCACTTTTCAGGAGCTTCATGGAGTAGATGATCGCAAGATTCACGAGGGGCTGCTGGTGAGTGCAGGAATTGCCCTCATTATGGAAAAGCGAGCCTCTATTGCCGGAGCGGTGGGGGGGTGCCAGGCCGAAACCGGTAGTGCGGCCGCCATGGCGGCCGGAGCCATGGTATATTGCCTGGGTGGTTCGGTAGATCAGGTGTTCAATGCAGTGGCCATTACTATTCAGTGTATGTTGGGCCTTATTTGCGATCCGGTGGCGGGGCTTGTTGAGGTGCCTTGTGTGGTCCGAAATGCCAGTGCGGCCGCTATTGCCAATAGCTCGGCACAAATAGCCTTGGCCGATGTAAGCGGAGTAATTCCCGTAGATGAGTGCGTGGAAGCAATGGGGGAAGTGGGGCAAAGCATGGAAACCCGCTATAAGGAAACCGCTTTGGGCGGCTTGGCGGCCACAACAACCGGACAGGCAATTTCCAAAAGAGTACTCATTCAAGACATTGAGATGCTTCCTGACGAAGACCAGGAATAGAGTTGCAAGGGGTAAGATCTGTTTGGTTGTTATTTTAGCCTGAGTTTGACGTAAGAAAAGAACGTCATGCCGGA
>NZ_DBHC01000041.1:0-74540 GCF_002296035.1 Roseivirga sp. UBA838 | reverse complement strand
AAAGAACGTCATGCCGGAAAAACAGGTCTTAAGCTCTCAAAAAGGCCTGTTTTATCCGGTATCTGAACAGAGCCCAAATGAGATTGCGGATATTTTCCTTTGCTGATGTGAAGTTTTCAGAGGAAAATTCCGCAATGACGTCCTAAGAGGGGGTATTTTACTACTTCCTTACATCGAACTCAGGTTATTTTAAACCCTCTATTTCATTGCTTCTCAACCGTACAACCTTTCAACGTTTACCCACCAAACCAATTTGGATTAACCAGTCTACCGAGAAGGTCCAGACAACCGCCCAAAAAATCCCAAAGATTAGCATATAGAGAAATACTTGCCTGCGTGGCGCTCCAACCGTGGCCACAAGAAGTGCCCCACCCGGTGGGGAAAGAACAAGTGGGGTAAGAAAGCACACCCCAACTATACCATACTTTCTCCATATTCTGACCATTCTACGGCTCTTTGGCGAAAACTTCTTAGGCTTTTTAATAAAGATGGGGATAACCTGAGCTTTAATCCGCTCTCCTAAAAAGTTGAAAAGCACCACACTGGTCATCAATCCGGCTACCGTAATTACAATAATTTCCAGATTGCTAAGCCCAAAGGCTGGCCCGAGCAAAGGGGGCAGAATGGATTTTAGGCAGGCCAGAAAGTAAAGCCACAAATAATTGATAAGGGTTGTCAACATACTACAAAATCGTCACCAGGTAAGTAACGTAAAAGAGCAACAAGATGATGCCGGAAGGTGTTCCGAGTCTTTTGCGAAGTAGCATAAGCGGCAAAATACCTAAGCTTATTGCGAGCATCCACAGCATGTCGCTAGAAATAATGATTTGGTTAACATCAAGCGGATGAATCATGCTTGTGATACCAAGAATGGAGAGTATGTTAAAGATATTGGACCCAAGTAAATTGCCCAGAGCCAAATCCGTTTCTCCTTTTTTGGCAGCAATTACCGAGGTAAAAAGCTCCGGTAAACTTGTGCCAATAGCCAATATGGTGAGTCCTATAATACGCTGAGAAACCCCAAGATCAGTGGCTATGTCTGCCGCACCATCAATAAACCAGTTGGAGCCGAAGTAGAGGCAGGCTCCTCCAATGGCTAATAAAAGAAGGTCTTTAAATTTCTCAAAAGTCGTGTCTTTGTCCGGCTCAATGGTATAATCCAGCTTCACCTGATCTTTCTTGGTTTTGATGAGTAGAACAATAAGGTAAATCACCAGGCAACCAAAGAGTATTCCACCCTCCCATGAGGTTAATTTCTGATCGAGTACAAACAGATAGAGTAAAATGCTGGCAACCATGGTTGTGAGCCAGTCTCTGGTGGCTGTTCCTCGGTGAATGGGTATATAGCCAAACAGACAGGCAACGCCCAGCACCAAGGCAAGGTTAGAAATGTTGGAGCCTACCACGTTGCCCATGGCAAAATCAGGAGCCTCTTTGAGAGCAGCATTAAGACTCACCAGCAACTCAGGGGCAGAAGTGCTAAAGGCCACAATAGTGAGCCCAATAACCATGGCACTCACGTTAAACCTGAGTGCGATTCTCGATGCTCCCTTTACCAGAAAGTCTCCGCCCGCAATCAGCAGTACCAAACCAAGAACAAGTACAATAATATCCAACAGCATTCAACTCACAGTTTCCGGCCAAAGGCCAGGTCTCCGGCATCTCCTAATCCGGGCACGATATAATACTTTTCGTTGAGTTTTTCATCAAGGGCACATGACCATAGGTCGTATGGAGTGTTGAGTTCCCTCTGCAGATAGTCCACTCCTTCTGGTGCTGCAATAATAGTGGCAATGTGTAGCTTTTTAGGTGTGCCATTTTGCAACAAATGGTCTATGCTTTTTACAATCGATTTTCCGGTGGCCAACATAGGATCAACCACTACCACTACTTTATTGTTGAGGTCGGGAGCCGCCAAATAGTCCAGAGCTACCTCAACCGGTTCATTGGCCAAATGAGGTTTTCGGGCCGCGCCAATAAAACCAAATTCAGCCGAATCAAATACATCTTGAAAACCCTGGCTAAAGGGGAGGGCTGCCCTCAGAATGCTTATCACCACCACCTGATCGGCCAAAAAATGAGCTTGGCTTTTCACCAAAGGAGTTTCAATGGGGCGGGTTTCGTAAAGAAGTGTTTTAGAAATTTCGTAAGCCAGCAGTTGCCCCAGGCGCTTCATGTTATGGCGAAAGCGGAGCATATCGCTCTGACTCCCTACATGGCGTATCTCGGCTAAATATTGGTTGGCGATAGAGTTTTGCCTGTCTAGAATAAACATGAGCCTAAAATCTGCGGCAATTTATACTTTTATTCAGCGTCAGACCAATAATCTTACGGCTAGTCCTAATTTTGCACCATGCATAAGCTCGATTATTCCTTGCTTCACCAACTCTGCCGGATACATGCCCCTTCAGGCAATGAGATAGCCATGAAAGACTTTCTTCTCAAATACGTGAAGAAAAATAAATCTTTCTGGAAAGTAGAGCCGGAGATAATTCATGGTCCGGAATTTCAAGATTGCCTTATTCTAAAGTTTGGAAAACCAAGAACAGCCATATATGCCCATATGGATAGCATTGGCTTTACGGTTCGCTATCAAGACCAGCTAGTGCCTATTGGGGGGCCTAAGGCCGAAACAGGCTATAAGCTGGTTGGAGAAGATGCACTTGGCCCAATTGAGTGTGAGCTGGTAGAAAATGATGGAGACCTGCACTATAAATTTGCCAGGGGTATACAGCGCGGTACAGAACTCGTATTTAAGTGCGACTTTAGAGAGTCAGAAGAATATGTACAATCGTGCTATCTCGATAACCGGCTCGGGGTGTTCAATGCACTCAAGGTTGCCGAAACACTAGAAGACGGACTCATAATTTTTAGCTGTTGGGAAGAACACGGAGGAGGTTCGGTGTCTTATTTGGCCAGGCATATGGTTGAAAAGTGGGGGGTTACTCAGGCCCTTATTTCAGACATTACCTGGATAACCGAAGGAGTAGAGCATGGCCAGGGAGTGGCTATCTCTATGCGAGACCGCAGTATTCCCAGAAGGTCTTTTGTCAATCGTATCATCGAGTTGGCCGAAGAATCGGGTATTCCATACCAGTTAGAGGTAGAAGGAGCCGGGGGCAGCGATGGCAAAGAGCTCCAAGCCTCGCCTTATCCCATCGACTGGTGCTTTGTAGGCGCACCGGAAGATAATGTACACAGTCCCGATGAACTGGTACATAAAAGCGATATTGTGAGCATGATTCAGTTATATTCAACTTTAATGAAACGCCTGTAAAACCCACCACCCGAATGATCATTCACGACAAACAGTTTGAGCTGTTTATTTCTTCCAATCAAATTCAAAGTCAAATTGCCGATTTAGCAGAGCGCATATCGGCCGACTATGCCGATAAATGTCCCCTGTTTATAGGAGTGTTAAACGGCTCGTTTATGTTTGCCTCCGATTTGCTCAAAGAAGTAAATATTCCGGCCGAAATCACCTTTATAAAAGTAGCCTCTTATGCCGGTATGCAAAGCACCGGAAAAACCAGAGAGCTTTTGGGCTTAAGTCAGTCCGTAAAAGACCGGCACGTGGTGGTGGTAGAAGATATTGTAGACTCCGGTATAACCATGGAAGGCATTATTCATCAACTTGAGCAAGCCGGAGTGGCCAGTGTAGAGGTGGCATCGCTTTTACTGAAACCCGAATGTTTACAAAGAGAAGTAGACGTTAAATACGTTGGGTTTGAGATTCCTGAGAAATTTGTGGTTGGCTACGGACTCGACTATGATGGTTTAGGGAGAAATCTCAAAGATATCTATCAATTGAGGCTCGACTAGTGATTATGCTTTATATTTGTGCCTTTCTAAAAAACCAATCTTCATGATTAACATAGTTTTGTTTGGCCCTCCGGGCGCGGGTAAGGGAACGCAGAGTCAGAAAATCATTGATACTTTCCAACTTAAACATATATCTACAGGCGATTTATTCAGAAAACATCTGGGCGAGGGGACCGATCTTGGTAAGAAAGCACAGTCTTATATGGACAATGGAAAACTTGTGCCCGATGAGGTTGTAATTGGTATGGTCGATGACTTCTTAAATGCCAATAGCGATGCTAAGGGCTTTATTTTTGATGGATTTCCCCGAACTGTGGCTCAGGCCGAGGCTCTTGACGAGCTTTTGAAAAACCGCAACACAAAGATCGATCAGATGATCATGCTGAATGTGCCTGAAGATGAGTTAAAGAGAAGATTGTTGGAAAGAGGAAAAACCTCTGGCCGGGCAGACGACCAGAATGAAGAAAAGATAAACGTAAGAATTCAGGAATATCTCAACAAAACTTTACCGGTTGCAGAATTCTACGAAAAACAAGGTAAGGCCAGCAAAATAAATGGGGTAGGCACCATTGACGGAATCTTTGAAGAGATATCGTCAGCCATAGAGGCCCTTCGATAGGCAGTAAAGACCTTACTCGTTTGGGTGATGAGGGGCAATGCAGGTACCCCTAGAGCATCTGAGAGTAAGTCTGTATATTAGAATAAATCAATCAATGGCAGGTTCCAATTTTATCGATCACGTACGGCTTTATTGTAAGTCGGGCAATGGAGGTGCCGGCTCGGTACATTTCAGACGAGAAAAGCACGTTCCTAAGGGAGGCCCCGATGGCGGCAATGGAGGCCGGGGAGGCCATATTATTTTACGTGGCAACAAGCAAATGTGGACCCTGCTTCACTTGCGGTATCAAAAACATGTATTTGCCGAACACGGTCAGCCCGGAGGAGGACAAAGAAGTACGGGTGCCGATGGAGCCGACATAATTCTCGATGTACCGCTGGGTACTGTGGCCAAGACTGTAGAACCGGAAGAAAAGGTTCTGTTCGAAATTACCGAAGATGGAGAAGAAAGAATCCTTCTTCAGGGAGGTCGTGGAGGCCTGGGCAACGAAAATTTCAAAACAGCGACCAATCAGACCCCCCGTTTTGCTCAGCCAGGAGAAGCGGGAGAAGAGGCTCTCTGTGTATTGGAGCTAAAACTTCTGGCCGATGTAGGACTGGTTGGCTTCCCCAATGCCGGAAAGTCAACACTGCTTTCGGTGCTTTCTGCGGCCAAGCCGGAAATTGCCGATTATCCTTTCACTACCCTCGTGCCCAATCTGGGCGTGGTGTCTTACAGAGACCATAAGTCTTTTGTGATGGCCGACATTCCGGGTATTATAGAAGGAGCAGCCGAAGGAAAAGGCCTGGGAATTCGTTTCCTTCGACATATAGAACGAAATTCGATCCTTCTTTTCCTTGTTCCTGCCGATGCCACTGACATTCAAAAGGAGTATGACATTCTGCTAGGCGAACTGAAAAAGTATAACCCCGAACTGCTCGATAAAGAAAGAATACTGGCCATTTCCAAATGCGATATGCTCGATGAGCAAATGATGAATGAAATGGAGGAGCTTCTCCCCAAAGACATAGAAAGTGTGTTCATTTCTTCAGTGGCCCAGCAAGGATTACAGCAGCTCAAAGACCTCATCTGGAAGAGGCTTAATGCCTAACCTGACAACGGAGTCTTTGCCCTAGTAAAGGCTTTATGCCATATTGACACCTTTAAAGGGCTTGGCAAAAAAATTGTACCACCGCACGCGGTTTATCAAAGTAAACAATGGCAAAGGAAAAGAAAGCGAATAATAAGCAAGAACAGAACGAAGTATTGGAAGCTGAAAAGCAAACTGCCACTGAAGAAGCTGTAGCCGAGAAGGAACAGGAAAATGAGCAGGAACAAGAACTTTCGGCAGAGGAGAAACTCGCTATAGAACTCGATGAAGCCAAAGACAAATACCTAAGGCTATATTCAGAGTTCGAGAACTTTAGAAGAAGAAGCGCCAAAGAAAGAATAGAGTTAATTTCAACGGCCTCTTCCGATCTTATTAAGGAGCTTCTGCCAACAATAGATGATTTTGAAAGAGCGAAAAAGGCCAACGAAAATCAGGAAGATGTGGCAGTGCTTAAAGAAGGTTTCGACCTTATTTCATCCAAGCTTTTTAAGACCCTCGAGTCTAAAGGGTTGAAGGTAATGGAGACAGAAAAAGGAACCGATTTCGATGCCGATTTACATGAGGCAGTAACACAGTTTCCGGTGGAAGACGAATCATTGAAAGGTAAAATTATAGACACGGTAGAGAAAGGATACTATCTGGGAGACAAGGTAATTCGTTTCGCTAAAGTGGTGATAGGAGCTTAATATGGCAAAAAGAGACTACTACGAAATACTGGGCGTAAGCAAAAATGCTACTGACGATGAGCTAAAGAAGGCCTATCGGAAGATGGCAATAAAATATCACCCGGATAAAAACCCGGACGATAAAGAGGCGGAAGAAAAGTTTAAAGAAGCTGCCGAAGCTTATGAAGTCTTGAGCAACAAAGAAAAGAGAGCTCAATACGACAGATTTGGCCATGAAGGTATGCGTGGTGGCTTTGGTGGAGCCGGTGGCGGCATGAATATGGAAGATATCTTCTCCCAGTTTGGAGATATCTTTGGCGGGGGAAGTCCATTTGAAAGTTTCTTTGGAGGAGGCGGAGGCCGAAGACAGCGAAAAGGCACCAACCTGCGCATTAAACTAAAGCTCACCCTCGATGAAATAGCCAACGGTGTTGAGAAGAAGATAAAAGTAAACCGTTTGGTCAATGCCGAAGGAGTAACCTACAAAACTTGTAGTACCTGTGGAGGCTCCGGCCAAATGAAGAAAGTAGTAAATACTATGCTTGGCCAAATGGTGTCGGCCAGCACTTGCCATACCTGCAACGGTTCAGGACAAACCATCGATAAAAGACCTCCGGGTGTAGATAGCACCGGACTGGAAATGAAAGAGGAGGTTATTCCTATTAAAATTCCGGCCGGTGTAGCCGAAGGCATGCAGTTGTCTATGTCGGGCAAAGGAAATATGGCCCCCGGTGGGGGAGCTCCGGGCGACTTGCTCATTGTAATTGAAGAAATAGAAGATGAGCAGCTCAAAAGAGACGGCAACAATGTGGTTTATGACCTGTACGTGAGCTTTATAGATGCTGCCCTCGGTGGCAGTATGGAGGTGCCCACAATTGACGGTAAAGTGAGAATTAAAATAGACCCGGGCACTCAGAGTGGCAAAATTTTACGTCTTCGTGGCAAAGGGATAAAAGATATTAATGGTTATGGCAAAGGAGACCAACTCATTCATGTAAATGTTTGGACTCCCAAAAACCTATCGAAGGAGGAAACGGAAACTCTGGAAAAGCTAAGGCACTCCGATAACTTCAGGCCTAATCCGGGAAAAGGAGAAAAAGGCTTCTTCGAGAAGATTAAGGAGTTCTTTTAACGTATTATATTGAGGCTGCCTCAAAGGCCAGGTGTGTGTCGCCCTGAGCTGGCCTGTCGGTAGACAAGTTCAGAATGACGAGCTTTGAAGCTTTTGAGACAGCCTCTTTTCTATGTAGATTCCCTCCAACTCAGGAATGACAGGTTGCTTTTTTTAGCCCCACAAAAAACTTCTAACTATTTTCAGGTAATTCCCGTATTATTCGGTTTGTAATTGATTGCAACCCAACGTTTAAACAAACCGTAAGCAAGAGCATGCAAAAAATACTTTTTCTGTTGGCCATTATAGGAGCAGTTGGAATTGAAGGGCTGGCACAGACAAAGAAACACTTTACTGTAGAAGCAAACCCAGCGTGCGAGAAAGTTAACTTTCTGCTCAAAGCATCTTCCGGTACCTGCGAAATAAGAACCCGGCTGGGTGAATTACCCATAAATATTATGGGGCATCACAATGAAGACTACATTTCTTCCGATTTCGGACAGCGCATGGAGGGCAGTACCCTGCACACCTGGCTTAGCTTAAAAGACAACGGAAACGAAGGTTTTGGTGCCAAACTCTCCAAAATATTCGGTAAGAAGACTACCGATGAGGAAAACTACTGGAACATTTACTTTACCGATTTCAGGCCATACAGGCTCGATTTGAACTATGGCGTAGGTAAGGCATATATAGACCTCTCCGATATTGCCGTAGAAGACTGCCGTATTACTTCCGGTAATGCCCATGTAAAAGTTGGCTATCTCTCCAAAGTTCAAAACCGTATGGAAATGGATACTTTCATGGTGTCTGTAGACTTAGGAGATGTTGAAATTGAACGCCTTGACTTGGCTCGTGCAAGAAGTATTCTGGCCGAAGTGGGTTTTGGTTCGTTGGTACTGGACTTTGAAGAACAACCTCAGGTTTCGAGTGATATATGGGCCAGAGTGGGGGCCGGAAGCCTAACCATTAACCTGCCTTCTAACGAAGTTCCAGTAATTGTTCGAATGAAGGATACCTCCTACAGAAAGCTTAAGCTTCCTTCAGGATACGAAAAAGTTCGTGAAAACGTATTTGTGAGCCCCGGCTATAATACAGGAGCCCAAAACATCCTTACATTCAATATAGATCTCTCCATGGGCAGTGTGGTCTTTACCAACGACTGATATTCGCAAACACCATATGCCATCAAGCGGTAAGATATTCCGCTTACGCTATTCATCTGTGTCAGTTCTTCTTATTTGTTCAAATTAGATTGGGCTTTTTAGGGTAAGCACTCAAAAGGTACTAACTTTTATTCCAACTAAAACTCAACAATTTTGAACATCTTAGAGGCCAATCATGTCACCAAGCGGTATGCAGAGCATACTGCCCTCAATGACGTTAGCATTAGCATTCCTAAGCAGTCAATATTCGGCTTGCTAGGTCCCAATGGGGCAGGAAAAACAACCCTCATTCGTATTGTTAACCAAATAATTATGGCCGATGAAGGTCAGGTTTTGATCAACGGAGAAAAGCTTGAACCTAAACATATTGGCGTAATAGGATATTTGCCCGAAGAGCGAGGGCTATACAAAAAAATGAAGGTAGGGGAGCAATTACTCTACCTGGCTCAGCTCAAAGGGTTGTCTACCCCCGAAGCAAAAAGGAGAATTAAATTCTGGCTCGATAAGCTCGGATTATACGATTGGGCCGGCAAAAAGGTAGAAGACCTATCTAAAGGTATGGCACAAAAAATTCAGTTTATAGCCACTGTGTTGCACGAGCCTCAATTACTTATTTTAGATGAGCCCTTTTCAGGTTTCGACCCGGTAAATGCCAATCTCATAAAAGACGAAATTTTTGAGCTTAGAGAAAAAGGTGCTACCGTAATCTTCTCCACCCACCGAATGGAATCTGTTGAACAGCTGTGCGACCATATTGCGCTTATCAATAAATCACAGAAAATACTGGATGGTCCTAAGAACGATATCCGAAACTCCTATAAACTCAATCAGTATGAGGTAACCTTTAAAGGAACCCTTCAGTCGGGTGTTAGCCTTTCCGTACTCAAAGAGGAGGTGTCAGATATGGGGCTCAATAAGGCCATAATTGAATCTAAAAATGGAGAGTCGCCCAACGAATTGCTTAAAGAGCTCATCAACAAAATAGAAGTCCACTCCTTCGTGGAAATCATTCCATCAATCAACGATATATTCATCAACATTGTAAAAGGAGGTCAATCATGAAACAGATTTTCTTAGTACTTAAAAGAGAGTATTTAACTCGGGTTAAAAAGAAGTCGTTTCTTCTGGCCACCCTTCTGACACCGCTGGTATTGCCAACCATAATTTTTGCCATTGTCTATTTCTCAACCAAAGACAAAGACTCCCGGCACGATGAGATTTTGGTATTAGATGAGAGCGGCTATTTCTCAGAGGTATTCGATGCCAGTGGCTATGACTTTACCTATGTTACCGGAGACCTTGAAGAGCGAAAGAAAACCTTTCAGACGGAGGGCGCTTTTGGGTTGCTCTACATTCCATCGCTCGATTTGTCTGATATTTCAGTAACTCGGTTCGAAGGTTTTCAGTTTTACTCAGAAACCAACCCAAGCATTCGCACCATGGAACGTCTGGAGCGTTCTATTGAAACCCGCCTGGAAGACCTGAAACTTCAAAGATCAGGGTTGGATCAGGACATTATCAGTAAGCTTCAGGTAAACGCTAACCTTACGACATATAACATTACAGAAGAAGGGGAAGCCAAAGAAAGTAACAGTGGTTTAAGCTTTGCCATTGGCTATGGTACCGGCTTTCTCATTTACATGTTCATATTCGTTTACGGATCGCAGATTATGCAATCCGTTCTTGATGAAAAAACCAGCCGTATTGTTGAGGTAATTGTTTCTTCAGTAAGACCTTTTCAGCTTATGATGGGCAAGGTACTTGGAGTGGGGGCTGTGGGCTTCACTCAGTTGCTCATTTGGATAGTGCTCATTGCTACACTTTCTACGGTAGGCTTGGGTATTTTGGCCGGAAACAGTGATGTGCTCATGGAGGCGGCTTCGCAGCAGGTTCCTCAAGAGGCCCTTACTCAACAGCAGGAAATGGCCGCCAAAATAACTGCCATGATTGCCACGGTGCCCGTAACCAAGATTCTACTGTGCTTTCTTTTTTATTTCCTTGGAGCATACTTTCTCTACGGAGCGCTTTATGCGGCAGTGGGCTCTGCTGTAGATAGCCTGCAAGATGCACAGCAGTTTATGTTCCCAATAGTAATACCCATTATTGCCTCTATAATGGCCATGTTCTTTGTGCTAGACGATCCCAATGGCGGAATGGCCATAACCCTTTCTTTAATTCCGTTTACCTCGCCAATTATAATGATGGCCAGAATACCATTTGGTGTTCCCGATTGGCAGTTGGCTTTGTCTATGGTACTGCTTATTGCCGGCTTTGTAGGTACCATTTATGTGGCAGGAAGAATTTACAGAATTGGAATTCTGATGTATGGAGTAAAAGTAAACTGGAAGATTATGAAAAAGTGGTTTACCATGAAGGTGTAACCACCCCTTATTGTATCATCCAAGAAAAGGCTATCTGGGAAGTAGAAATTTACTCCCGATAGCCTTTTCCTTTTTGTGAATGCACCAGTGTCTGAAGGAGTTCTTAAGTAACCGTTGATCAAATTTTTTTACTCCCTGTGTTTCAAACCACAGAAAGTGCGTTGTGTACTATAATTATTAACCAAAACTCAGCTTAACTTCAGGAATATGTGCCATGAGAAAGTCGCTCTGTTTCCGCCTAAATTAAAATTTGGCAACTCATCAATAATCTTATCTAATACGCTAATTTTCAGCAATATTGAACAACTATCCTAAGACTAAGAACTAATTAAAGTGAAGAAATTACTGCAATTTAAACTGCCGTTTGCCTCTCGCTTCTCTCTTTGTATTGCGCTCTTTTTTTGTGGTTTGCTCATGCAAAACCAGAGCTGGGCGCAGCTGGTATCGGGCAAAGTAGTGAGCGAAGAGACCAAGGCTTCTGTGCCCTACGCCAGTATTAAGCTAATTGGGCCTGAATATGCCAATAGAAGAGTTGGTGTTTCGGCCGATGAGAACGGCTTATTTACCCTGGCCATATCTAAGTTTCCGGTAACTCTCGAAATTACTTCAGTAGGTTATTTGCCTAAGCAGATAAACCTGGTGAAAGCCGAGCAAAACCTCATTATTCAGTTGGAGCCGGGCGATGTGGTGCTACAAGAAATGGTTTTTTCGGCCGAAAAAATAACCGAAGAGGAGCTCAGGTCTCCTATTCAAATTGAAAAGCTGACCGTGAAGGAGCTCACCAACACAGCCTCATTCAATTTTTATGATGCCGTGGTTAACCTCAAAGGTGTGGATGTGGCTACTCAAAGTATAGTAATTAATACCGTTAATACCCGAGGGTTTAATTCCAATACCAATCTTCGCTTCAGACAGTTTACCGATGGAATTGATGGTCAGGCACCGGGGCTTGGCTTTTCGCTTGGCAATATTGTGGGCCCCAGTGGACTGG
The DNA here is from genome assembly GCF_002296035.1 of Roseivirga sp. UBA838. NCBI lineage: Bacteria > Pseudomonadati > Bacteroidota > Cytophagia > Cytophagales > Roseivirgaceae > Roseivirga > Roseivirga sp. UBA838. The sequence goes on along the minus strand of NZ_DBHC01000041.1, from coordinate 62,698 downwards.
ACATTGAGTCGGTAGAGCTTATTCCCGGTCCAACCACTTCTAAATATGGTCCCGGAGCATTTAACGGTGTGCTGGATATGCGTACCAGAAACCCTTTTGATTATCGTGGGTTGAGTTTTGAGGTGAAAGGAGCCACTTTAGGTTCTGATCCGTACGATCAGAGCTTTATTAGCCTTGGAACCGACTTTTTAGGAGAAGCATCCTTTCGCTATGCTAATGCTATAAAAAACAAAGTAGGCTTTAAAGTGAACGGCTCAGTGCTTTCGGGGGTAGACTTTAAGGCTGTGAACTATGATAATATTGGCCCTGGAGCTGCATTTGAAGATACCCACTCCATAAGCAACCAGAGCATCAATGTGGTTAACCATTATGGAGACGATAGGGCGGCACTTTTGGTTGTACCAGTGAGGGTAACCCCACCCAATATGGATGGCCTTACACAGGTTTCCTTAAGAGATACGGCCTTTTTCGTGACCCGCAAAGGATACAGAGAAGAAGACCTGGTGAACTATAACGCACAGAACATAAAGCTCAATGGTTCACTTCACGTTAAACTTACCCCTAAGACTGAATTGGTGATAGCTTCCTTTTTTGGCAAAGCTTCAACCATGATTACCGGAGACGATCGAATAGCCCTGCGTGACTTTGAGATTCAGCAACATAAGGTGGAAGTAACCAACGAGAAGTTCAATATTAGAGGGTATACCACCATGCAAGATGCCGGAAATACCTACAATGTTGGGCGGCTGGCCGAAGTAATGATTCAGACAGCTAAACCCGATGCTGCCTGGTATAACCAATTCAGAAACCTTTACATTGCCGGAAGAGGCAATTACCAAACCGTGAGAAATATAGCAGACTCGGGTTTTCCCGGAGGCAGTGGCTATGAGAGCCGATACAAACCGGGTACAGAGCGGTTTGATTCGCTGCGTCAGGTAGTCATTAACTCCATTGATCCACGAAACGGAGCCAGGATTTTCGATAAGTCAAGATTGTATCACGTAGAGGCCAGTGCTAAGCTCAATGCCTGGGAAGACTTTTTCGATTCTTTCGAAGTAGGTGCCAGTGCCAGAATGTATGACCCGGAGTCGAGAGGGACCATCTTTACAGATAGTATTGGCAATGACGTAACTAACTTTGAGTATGGAGCCTTTGCAGAAATGAGCCATAAGATAGACAGCCGCACCGATGCTACTGCTTCTTTGCGGGTTGATAAAAACGAGAACTTTAACATCATTACCAGCCAGCGTATTTCGGCAGTAAGAGAAATTAAGCCCAATACCTTTGTGCGTGGCTCCCTGCAGCGCGGTCAACGTTTGCCAAACATCCGCGAGCAGTTCTTTAACCAGAACCTTGGAGACCTCACCATTGTAGGAGGCTTGCCCGAGGTAGTCGATCAGTACGATCTACAGAACAATGCTTTTTTAGAAAGCGCACTCAATAAATACAATCAGGCCATAGGAAGTGAGATTAACAGAATACTGGCTCAACCCAATGGGCAGGTCAATGTGGAAAGTCTGAAATACCGCTACCTGAGCATTCTGGAAGATGGAATTATAGGTACTGATCAGTTCAATGGCATAAAGCCCGAAACCATTACCAGTTTCGAGGTAGGCTTCAGGAGTTTGGTAGAGTCCAAACGCTTGTTCGAAGCTATTTTATACGTTAACCACTACCGTAATTTTATTGGAGTTACCCGAGTAATTAAGCCAAGGACCAGTCCGCTTACCGACTTGACTTTGGCGGCAGAGCAAGCCAACAACCCTGGTACAAGCGATCAATACTATGTTTCTGACAACTCCAGAAACGCAATTATTACTCAGGGGCTTGAACTTGTTTATGATGTAACCAGCGATGAAGGGACCAACTTTGTGGTCAATACTACTTTTGCTAACATAATTCAGAACACTGACGACCCACTTACCCCCGGTTTTAATACACCGTCTTTCAAGCTTAACCTCACCCTTGGTCACGACCGGATAAGTAAGAACTTCGGAGGCAAAGTTTCCTGGAGGTATCGTTCGGCTTACGATTGGGAAAGCAACTTTGTAGACGGCCGTATACCGGGCTACAATACTTTCGATTTTCAGATGACCTACAGAATTCCGAAGATTTATGGGGCCATTCGTTTTGGTGGAAATAATGTGCTCAACAATGCACAGTTCAATGCATTTGGCGGTCCGGAGATTACCGCATTCTATTATTTGTCTTTTGGGTTTGATCCATTCTAAAGTGCTGAGCAATGAGAACAATTAAAATGAACCGAAATATTTTAGCAGCTATAGCCTTGCTTTTGGTAGTGGGTAGTTGCAGCTATGAATTTCCTGAGCCTCCGGAAGAAACCGTTGGCCAGCTCGAGAGTGCCGACATTTCTAAAACCGTTTTTGTAGGAGGTACTCTACTGAGTGGTGTACACAATGGTGCCTTAACCACAGAATTTGCTCAATACTCTTTGCCACAGGTTTTTCTAAATCATTTTGAGGGAAACAGCAGTGCCAACTGGCAGAACTTTTCGCCTGCCGTAGAAAGCACTAATGGATTTAACATATATGAGAATACACTTTTGAGCGAAACGGTGGGGCAATACGACTTGTTTTACCCAACTGCTGATACTACCGATTTTAAGCGGACAACTACAGAAGGCGAGGCCTTTGCCTATAGCAATGCCGGTGGAGAGATATTAAACTTTTCTTTTCCTAAGGCACAGTTACTGGATTTAACAGAGACCAATACTTCCAACCCGTTCATCGCATCATTCAATGTGGGCAATACATCGGTGGTTCAGGCTGCCGTAGCCCAAGACCCTACATTCTTTGTACTCAATCTGGGCTATGAAGATGTATTGGCCTACGCCATGAAGGGAGCAGAGGGGGCTGCATCGTTGACAGACGCCAGCAACTATAATCCGGGAGACATGCCTTCCGTAGCTCTTTTCGAAAGTAAGTTCAATGAGGTGGTAGATGCCTTCCTGCAGGCAAACCCCAATACCAAAGGGGCTGTTTTCAATCTGCCCGACCTGCTCAAGCTGCCCTACTTCATAGAGTTAAGGTTCGACCTTACTCCATACGTGAAAGGTACGCCCAAACTTAACCGAATAAGAAGCGAGGCTTCCCAATACAATCAGAGCCTTGATAATTATTATCGACAGAATCCGAATATCCCGTTTGAAGACAGAAGACCTTATTTGGATTTTGCAGCAGACCGAGAGTTCAATTGGGGTATTTTGGTTATCGATGAAGACTTACCGGAAGCGTATTATTCTAATGGGCAGCCCATACCTAAAGTAAGGCATCTGAAGAGAGAAGAGCGTGTGTTCTATCCCGCAGAAAGCTTTTTGAGAACCACCAAAGGTCATTTGCCCGGCAATGCACTTAGCGAGGAGGAGTATCTTAAAGAAGAAGATATTGAACTCATAACCAACCGAATTGCAGCCTATAACCAGGTAATAGCCAACAAAGTAGCTCAGTCTAATGGCCGATTGGCTCTCATCGATACACATGCCTATTATGAGAAGCTCTATGAGGGCCTCAACCTATTGCTCAACAGAAAGCCTAATGGAGTAGATATTGAAGGGGTGAATTTCTTTCCCGGTATTTCCAAGTTCGGCATATTTTCAGCCGATGGACTAAACCTTAACCCAAGAGGAAATGCCCTAATGACTTCGATACTTATAGAAACATTGGAAACTACTTTTGGAGGAGACTTAAAAAATGTAGACCCTAATGCCTACAAGGGTACTCCAATAAGGGCAGCCACTTCAGGAAACTAATTCAACAGAAGAATCGAAAAGAGGCTGTCTCAGAAGCCGGTTGAGCGTCACCCAGAACTTGCCTGTCTGCGGTAGACAAGTTTAGAATAGCAAATTTTGGAGCTTTGAGACAGCCTCTTTCTTTTTTTAGGCCGTAGGTGAGTTAATAGCCACTGACCACCAAGGTTTTGCTGAAGTTTTATCAATTGAAACCGATTTGGGGATTGTTAAAAATGCTACTTCTTAAAACATGCCCTGCTCCTGAACGTTTTCGAAATGCATATTTTCATTACTTTCCTGTATGCATAACCCTTTTAAAGGTTCATTGAAGATCGACTTTTACACCAATCAGTCTAAAATCAAATGGTTTATACTTTTGGTGGCCATTATTATTGGCACAGGCTCAATAGTATACACCAATGAGTTGGTAGATCGCCTAAAAAAAGGAGAGGAGGAAAAAATAAAGCTTTGGGCAGAGGCCGTTGAGTTTTCAGGCTCCTCTCTGGTCGATGAATCTGCGCTTACTTTCATTTCTTCCAACATTATTACCCCCGACAACACCTTGCCTGTGATACTGGTCGACTCCGCCTCGCAAGAAATATTGCTCTCCAGAAATGTTGTTGATTCTACGGCTTCTATCGATAAACGAGAGCGGCAATTGGAGAAGACGCTTGAGAAAATGAAGCGCGAAAATGAACCTTTCCCTATTATGGTTCGCAATGCCACAGATGGTAGTCTGGCCGATATACAATACGTTTACTACCGCAACTCCTATATTTTGCGGCAGCTGAGAGCCTATCCGTACATACAGCTGAGTGTGATTGCCATATTTGCGTTTATCGCCTATTTGGCATTTTCTTATAGCCGCAGGGCCGAACAGAACAGGGTTTGGGTGGGAATGGCCAAAGAAACGGCCCACCAGTTGGGTACGCCACTTTCGTCATTAATGGCCTGGTTAGAATACCTCAAAGCCATGCCCGAGCTGAAAGACAAACAAGAACTTGTGCAGGAATTGGACAAAGATGTTGAACGTCTGGAACGAATAACCGCCAGATTTTCTAACATTGGCTCCTTGCCGGTTTTAAAATCTGAGCCTGTAGAGCAGGTTATAGATCATTGCCTTGCGTATCTTAAACCCCGTTTGTCGTCTAAGGTGCACATGAGTATAGAGGCAAGAGAACCCAACCTTATGGCCCAAATAAACAAGCCTTTGTTTGAATGGGTGGTAGAAAACATAGTGAAAAATGGAGTAGACGCTATGAGTGGCATTGGTCAAATTAAGGTGGTGATTGGTCGCGATTCTACTCATGAGGTGTTTGTAGATATTTCAGACAATGGAAAGGGCATACCCAAAAGCAAGCTGAACGATGTGTTTAAGCCGGGTTATACTACCAAAAAGAGAGGATGGGGTTTAGGTCTGGCCCTAGCCAGGCGAATTATTGAAAATTACCATCAGGGAAAGATTTTTGTAAAGTCCTCTCAGATAGATATTGGCACTACGTTTCGTATTCTTTTGAGGGCGTAGAAAGCTCTCAAATTAAGCCCTCTATTTTCAACATAACCTTTTGGTTTAAAAGTTAATCCGCTTACCTTTGCACCCAGAAAAAATAACCCCATTTTTCCTTTCTATAAAGATTAACAGATGGCGAATATTGGAAAGATCACGCAGGTAATTGGCCCCGTTGTAGACGTTAGCTTCGATGCTGAAGGCGCCAAATTGCCAAACATCCTTGATGCATTAGAAGTAACAAAAGAAAACGGCCAGGTAGTGGTGTTGGAGTGCCAGCAGCACCTGGGTGAAAACCGAGTGAGAACCATTGCGATGGATTCATCTGAAGGTTTAACCCGAGGTATGGACGTTGTAGATACAGGTTCACCAATTGCAATGCCTATTGGCGATGACATTAAAGGTAGACTGTTCAACGTGGTAGGTCAGGCCATCGATGGTATAGATCAGCCAAAAGGAGACAAAAAGCTGCCTATTCACAGACCTGCTCCAAAATTCGAAGATCTTTCTACATCTACAGAAGTACTTTTCACCGGTATTAAGGTAATCGACCTGATTGAGCCTTATGCTAAAGGTGGTAAAATTGGATTGTTCGGTGGTGCCGGTGTAGGTAAAACCGTATTGATTCAGGAACTTATCAACAACATTGCAAAGGCATACTCAGGACTATCTGTATTTGCCGGTGTGGGTGAAAGAACAAGGGAAGGAAACGACTTGCTTCGTGAGATGATCGAGTCTGGCATTGTAACTTACGGTGAAGACTTTATGCACTCTATGGAAGAAGGCGGATGGGATTTGACCAAAGTAGACAAAGAAAAATTGGCAGAATCTAAGGCTACCTTCGTGTTCGGTCAGATGAACGAGCCTCCGGGTGCAAGAGCCCGTGTAGCCCTTTCCGGACTAACCATTGCCGAATACTTCCGTGATGGAGATGGCGAAGGTCAAGGAAAAGATATTCTGTTCTTTATCGATAATATTTTCCGTTTCACTCAGGCAGGTTCTGAGGTGTCGGCCCTTCTTGGTCGTATGCCTTCTGCGGTAGGATATCAGCCTACACTGGCCACTGAAATGGGTGCCATGCAGGAGCGAATTACTTCCACAAAGAATGGTTCAATTACTTCTGTTCAGGCTGTTTATGTACCTGCGGATGACTTAACTGACCCTGCTCCGGCAACTACCTTTGCTCACTTGGATGCTACCACGGTACTTTCAAGAAAAATTGCTGAGCTGGGAATTTATCCTGCGGTAGATCCGCTCGATTCAACCTCAAGAATCCTGACTCCGGATATTCTCGGTGAAGACCACTATAACTGTGCTCAGCGAGTAAAAGAGACTCTTCAGCGATACAAAGAGCTTCAGGATATTATTGCTATTCTTGGTATGGACGAGCTTTCTGATGAAGATAAGCTTGTAGTTTCAAGAGCCAGAAGAGTGCAGCGATTCCTTTCTCAACCATTCCACGTAGCCGAGCAATTTACCGGTCTTAAAGGAGTATTGGTTGATATTAAAGATACCATCAAAGGATTCAACGAAATCCTGGATGGTAAGCACGATGATCTTCCTGAGGCGGCTTTCAACCTGGTAGGTACCATTGAAGAAGCCCGAGCTAAAGGAGAAAGACTGTTGGCCGAAGCTGCTAAATAATTGTGGCTATGCTATTAGAAGTTGTAACACCCGATAAGAAGGTTTTCGAAGGAGAAGCCAATGCCGTAACTTTTCCCGGAAGCGATGGTGAGTTTCAGGTATTAAGCGGACACGCCCCAATGATTTCTGCACTGGGCAGAGGTAAACTAACAATTAAAGCCTCCGGCAAAGAAGATGTAGTTATTATTGACGGTGGAGTGGTTGAAGTACTCAACAACAAAGTGGTGGTACTGGCCGAATCAGTAATCGAAGAGTAATTACTTAAACAATATTTAGAGCAAAAGAGGCTGTCTCAAAGGCTTTAAAGCTTTTGAGACAGCCTCTTTTTTTTGTGCTCATACGATTTAGTGCCCTATACTAATAGCCTGTTTGCCTATGATTTGTTCGAACAAGAGCCAATAAGACGACCCGTTGAGATATAAATCCGGATAGTGGGTTGCTAATGTCTTTAAATTAGATAGCTTGGACACTTTATAAGCACCATGAACCCCATAGTATTTCCATTTAACCAACCCACAAGACCTAATTTTTCAGAGTTTGTCTATTATGAAGGGTTCTTTACCGCTAGTGACGTAGAGAGAATAAAAAGCATGTGGGACTCTGAGAATGAGGAAAAGGCTACGCTGAGTGGAGCTAAGGAAGGAACAGATGACACACTACGGAAGACCAAGGTAACCTTTGTTAAGGAGCAACCAGATAGTATTTGGCTTTACCATAGACTGGGAGAGTTAGGAATACAGTGCAACCATGAACGATATGGGTATGATTTGCTCGGCTTTCACCATGAGCTCCAACTGGCCAGATACGGTGTTGGCGACTTCTTTGATTGGCACATGGATTTTGGTGCCGGTGAAATCTCGCATCGAAAGTTGAGTATTTCAGTTCAGTTATCCGGTTCTGAGGAATATGAAGGTGGAGACCTTCAGTTCATGATCAATCAGAATGCAGTAAGTGTACCCAGAACTAAGGGAACTGTAGTAATATTTCCCTCCTTTATACTTCATAGAGTAACTCCAATCACCCAAGGTCTTAGACAGTCCGTGGTGGCTTGGTTGGCAGGGCCGCCATATAGATAATTTAGATTTCGGATTTTCAGATGCGTTTTTAACTTGGTAGAATGAATGCTAAAAAACTTCCGCTCCTATTTCTTTTAATCATTTGCGTGGCTTTATCTTCTTGCCAGTCCGGTGACTCCGGTACTAAGGAGGTCAGGCCGGCCACAGCGTCACTAGTAAAGTGGCAGGAACTAGACACTCTGTCGTTAGATCGGATAAATGCGGATATTGAGGCGGGCAAACCAACCGTAGACGTAGGGATTTACTTTCCTTCTAATTTCGATCCCGATTATAAGAAGGTGACTATGGCCTCTATGCTGGAGAGTTTTTTGGCTGCCAAAGAAATCTACAAACCAACAGACCTGCAGTTAAACCTGTTGTTTGTAAAAACCGGAGAAATAGACCCTTCTTATTTGGCTATTCAAGCCAATGAAGTTCCCGGGGTGCCGGTAACTGAGTATGTAAATACCTATGAACATATGGAGCGACACCCGGCCAGGCTTACCGGGCATGCCCGCGAAGCGTTCGATGCTATTGTAGAGCCCGACCCACAGAATGACCGGACCATTTACCTCATCGCTCTTCAAGATGTTTTCTACCCGTTTTTGGAGGTGTCGGAAGGGAGAAACTGGACAGTGAAGTCCGTCCGCACAGGGGGACTGTCTTTTCCAACCTATTCCTACGGTAAAAACCTGCCACGCCATCTGAGAGGAGTGATCACCATTTCTAACCTCTCTAGAGGAGATCGCAGTAGAAGAACCATAGCCCATGAGTTAGGCCATAAGCTCATGAACGTGAGCCATGAATATAGAGAAACACATCCGGGCCATGAAGTTTATGCCGATGGCGGCCTGATGCTCTACGGAAATGGTGAAGAAATACCTTCCGGTAAAGAGGGAAGATGGCACTTGGAAAGGTTGCTTCTTTCTCCATTCATCTATACGTTCGATGCAGATGGGAGTAAAGTTTGGAATGAAGACTACCAGAATAGCGGCCATTATTACGATCCCATTTACGGGGATAAAGTTGTGCGATTTAAGGGAGTGCCGCCCATTGATCCTAATTGGTAGAAATATTCAAGCTTTGAAGAGTTGACTATTACAGGCAAAACTCTGCCTCTACACTCAGTTTAGTCCCAAAGAATTTTGCGATGAGCAAGCGGGTCAGGTCTGAATTGGCCTTTCGGATAAATTTTTGACGAATTGTTAAATGCAATATAGTTGCATTAGTGTTGTTTAACTATGTTTGCAACATAGTTGCATTTATAAAACCTAAGAACAACATGTTTAAAAAACCTATTCTTTATTTAGCTGCCCTTTTTCTGGTATTTAGTGCCTGTCAGGACGATGATTCTGAGCAGCCGAATCCAATTGTAGATGAGAGTCCGTTTATCAGAGTGTTACTTTCCGACCAGGATAATCCGGACTATTATTTTCTTAACCCTAAAACCAATAAAATTGAAGTCCATGCCGGGCAGTTTGCAGCCGGTCGACTTTATACCAGCCCCGGTAAGCGCTTCGCGGCTGTGATTAACACAGACGATAATTTGGTTTCTTTTTTCGATAGCGGAGTAGAGGCTCATGACGATCATGCCCACATTAAAGGCTCTCCTAAATGGGCTCTAACCAAAGCTCAAGGTTCAAGGCCGGTTCACTTTTACGGCCGAGGAGATGATATGCTCATTTTCAACGATGGTGATGGCACAATAGATCACGCTAAAGAAAGTACCTTGCATACGGCACCTACTACCCGAAACTTTAGCGTGGGAGTGGCACATCACGGTGCTCCTGCTTTGTTTAAGAACGGTACAATTGCAGTAACGGAAAAAGATGGCTCCGTGGCGGGTACCTTGCCGGAGCGAGTGAAGATTGTAGACATGCAGGGTAATTTACTTCATGCGTCAACCATTCAGACAGGAGGTATACATGGTGAGGCCGGAAATGGAGAAACGGTGCTTTTTGGTTGTAGAGAAGGTATTTTACAGGTAGATGATGATGGGGCGCAACGGGTTATTCCGAACCCGGCTTCGTTTGGAACCGGATGGATTGGCACGGTTCTCTATGGCGAAGCGAGTGGTAAGTTTATTGGGGTGCGCTCCCGAACTGGCCTCTACGAAATTGACCTCGAAGCAGGCGAAATAAAGACCATAGAAGAAAGTAGCAAACTCTATGGAGTTGCATATGACTGGCACGGGGAGCGGCTGGTAGTGATTTACTCCGATGGTTTAGTGAAGGTGCTTGATGGGCAGTCGTTTCAGACGCTCAGTTCAAAGGTATTACCTATCGATTTTCCGGCCAGTGGTTCTGTGGGCAACCCGGTTTTTTCAGCCTCAGAGGAGTTTTTGTATATAACCAATGGAATTGAAGGTAAGCTGAGTGTTTATGATATGGAAACGTTGGAGCTTGCTAAAGAACTTAACTTACCGGGTAAACCGGCCAGAATAGCTCTATTGGGAAGTGTGGCACATGATGAAGAATCCCACTAATTAAGTGAGGTTGTCTCAAAAGCTAACTGTCATTCCCGACAGCGATCGGGAATCTCCCCAAACTAACTCTGTAGGCCGAAAGAGATTCCCAGTCAAGCGGGGAATGACGAAAATAGTAGCTTTTGAGACAGCCTCTTTTTATGCTAATCGATGGCGAATTTTACTTGAATACTGGTTTCTACCCTCAGCTTATCAAAGGCAATGGCATCGGCCGCTCTTGATCCGTATAGAGCATCTGAATTTGCATCGATTTTCATTTCATATGCTCTTGGTCTGGAAATGCCGGGGTTGTCGTAGTCCTGAATATGAAGTACAGTGCCAAGTTGTCTGTCCAGAGCGTTTACAAGCATGGAGGCCTTTTGCCGGGCATTTGTAAGAGCCATCAGTTTAACCTCCATTTTCAATTCGTCTTCTTTAGAATATGACACACGTTCAAGGCCAATATTAGAAATACCGATATCGGCCAAATGGCTGATTACTTCTCCGGCCTGGGCCGCTGTTTTCACTTGTACAGTATATTCTTTTGAGGCAAACACATCGGTTCGTCTTAAAAAGTAGAATTGGAAGTTGCTGGTGAGGTCCTTGAGCGTAACTTGTTCTTTTAGGTCAATGCCTAATTTCTCCAGGGTGCGTAGCATTTTTCTTTCCAGAGTTTCTAACGATTCTTTGCCTTTGTTGTCCTTTTCGTTGAGTTGAACAGACAGGTAAATTTCGTCTGGTGTTACTTCTTTGAAAGCGACTCCGGTTACTTCAATGTAGTTCTGGTCAATAAAGTTTTTGGAATCTTGTGCCTGTACTAAAAAGGCTGCGAATAAGAGTATTAGGCTTATTGTATACTTTTTCATAGGATTCAATTTTATTTGAGATAGACAATTATTCTGCCAGTTTTGGTTGGAACTGGCCATTTAAAAACCATTTACCTACCTGCAGGTGTGAGTCCTCTTGCTAAATAGGTTGCCAGGAGCTCATGCCAGAATTTCCTCCTACCGATCTGGGCTCCACACCAATGGGATTCTGAAGAATAACCATTGGGAAGGGTTAAACGGAGTGATTGAAATCGACAGTGACTTAGTGCCTTATAGAGGCCATTTGTGTCTTCACAAATGGTTGTTAAAAGACGCTGTGAAGACACAGCTTGTGGCTAAGATTTATTCGAAAGCCCAACAAAAAAAAACGGTGATAGACGTGAGTAGGCGAGAGAAGGAAGTTCTTGATTTGATTGCCGAAGAGCTTACCCCGCGTCAGATTGCGGAGAAGCTGTGTATTAGCGAAAAACGGTTGAGGGACACCGCGAGAATTTACTGGCTAAGTTTCAGGTAAAGAATATGGCTGGATTGACTCTAAAAGCCATACGCTATGGCTACATCGATGCCATAAGATTCTGAATTGCCCCGATTTAGCGTAGACTATCGATGGTAATATTCACACTTCCATACAGAAAATGATCCTGAGCAATCATAGCACCAGGGGCAATAGTCTTATAATTCTCCCAGGTAAACTCCATGCCCCCCAGTGGCAAGATAGATACCCACATTTTTACGGCAACCGGCCTGTAGTTTTCATCCAGAATCCATACATAAGAGTCACCCGGAGTAGAGCCGCCTGAGGTATATGTGACTTTTAGACCCTGCCGACCATCTTTAAGTTGTACAATGCTCCTCTCCGTACCCGGATCAAAGGCCTTAAACGGAGCACAAAGCCAGAAGCTGTCGTTGTTAAAGAAATTCCAGGCCGTTTCAATCAATTCGTTGATCTGCTGTGAAGAATAGTTTTCACCACTCTGTACTATCCCCGATTTATCCGTAGGGTTTAGTATCACCTCGTGCTCGTCCCACTGCACATTCACAATGTGCTCTTGCCTGTTCCATTCGTAGTGGTGAATACCTTTAAAAGTCCAGCCAATGTGGGTAGTATTTTGCCAGACCTCATAATTCAACGACTCCATCATTTTCATAGCCAGCTCATCGGCCTCAGGACCGGTTTGCCCCTCGGGCTCTTTTTCGTTTTTCAAGAGATAGAAAACAAAAAGCAGGGCAATAAGGGCTACAAAGGCAATGCTGGCTATACGAAGAGTCTTTTTCATTCGGGCTTTTGAAACTAAGATAATGGATGTTTGAAACATCATGGTTGCCAAAACCTATTCAGGATAGATTTTGGCAATGAGTTGTGGGTGGGCTTCCCTGTGTGCGAAGGTGCTGCCAAAGCGCCTGCTTGAGTACTGAATACTCTAAAGGAGAGCTGCTTAGGAAAACATGTTGTTTATGTATTTGTCCTTCACCTTTACGTCATCCAGCGTAAGAAATTGCTCCCAGAACTGATCGTTGGGCAGCCCGGCCATAATAATGAGTGGTTCTTTTTTTACCGGATGTTCAAAGTAGAGCCTTCGGGCATGCAGGTTGATACTTTTGTCCGGATTGGGCTTGGGGAACCCATACTTTAAATCTCCGCGAATGGGACAACCAAACTCTGCCATATGTACCCTGAGCTGATGTGGCCGGCCTGTTAAAGGTTCAAGTTCTATGAGGTAGTGGTTATTCAGTTTGCCCATGACCCTAAAATTAGTTTCGGCCTTTTGCGATCCCTCTACCGGCTCAGCATAGGCCGTAACGGTATTCTTCAGGCCGTCTTTCTTAAGCCAACTCACCAGCTTGCCTTTATTTTGGCTGGGTCTTTTTTTCACCACGGCCCAGTAAGTTTTTTGCACTTTTCGGCTGGCAAAAATTTTATTCATCCTCTCCAGTGCTTTGGAGGTTCGGGCAAAAACCAATACCCCGCTAACCGGACGATCGAGCCGGTGAACAGGATGCAAAAACACCGCCCCTGGTTTATTATACTTTTCGGCAATGTATTCTTTGCAATAGTCTAAGAGGGTTTTGTCTCCGGTACTGTCTCCTTGTACCAGATAGCCTGCCGGTTTGTTCACAATCAGCAGGTGATTGTCTTCGTATAATGGTTGTACTATCTTTTCCATTAGAATTCGCTGGTAAAGTGGAACTGAATATCGGGAAAATTATCCTGAACCATTTGCAACCATGCTTTAGATTCGGCCATAAACACGAGTTTCCCGTCTTTGTCTCGTGCAATGTGTCTTTGCTTGGAGTTAATGAACTCGTTGAGCTTTTTCGGGTCTTTGGAAGAAATCCAGCAAGCCTTATAGAGCTGCATGGGGGCAAACTCTACCGATGCCCCATATTCATGCTTTAGCCGGTATTGAATTACTTCGAACTGAAGTTGTCCAACCACGCCTACTGCTTTTCTTGAGCCCAGTTCAAAGTTGAACAACTGGGCTACGCCTTCATCCATCAGTTGGTTGAGTCCTTTTTCCAACTGCTTGGTTTTCATGGCGTCTTTATTGATTACCTCTCGGAAAATTTCGGGAGAAAAAGCAGGTATGCCCCTGTAAACCCCTTTTCGGCCATTGGTAAGTGTATCGCCAATCTTAAAGTTACCCGTGTCATACAGACCAATAATATCACCCGGGTAAGCCTCATCTATGGTTTCTTTGTCTTGTGCCATAAAGGCAGTGGCTTGCGATATGCGAAATTTCTTGTCTTGCCGGGTATGATAGTAGTTGGATCCTCTTTCAAACTTACCTGAGCAAATGCGCAAGAAGGCGATGCGGTTTCGGTGTTTTGGATCCATGTTGGCGTGTATCTTAAACACAAAACCTGAAAACTCTTTGTCGGTAGGTTCTACCAGTTCGTCATCTAATTTTCTCGGTTTTGGATTAGGAGAAATCTTTAGAAAGGTGTCTAGCAATTCCTTCACTCCAAAATTATTCACAGCTGAGCCAAAAAAGACGGGGGCCACCTTACCACTCAGGTAATCATCTACATTCAGTGGGCCGTAAAGCTCGGTGAGCATTTCAACATCTTCTCTCAACTGTTGGGCATAGCGTTCGCCAATAATTTTCTCCAGTTCAGGCGAATTAATGTCAGAGAACTTGGTGGCCTCTTCGTGCAGTTGTTGTCCGCCTTTAAACAGCCTTAGGCTTTTATCATAGAGGCTATAAACACCCTGAAAGCTTTTTCCCATACCAATGGGCCAGCTTAGTGGGTGCACCTCAATATTCAGTTTGCCTTCAATTTCATCGAGCAGGTCATAAGGGTCTTTTCCTTCACGGTCTAGTTTGTTAATGAAAGAAATTACGGGAGTGCTTCGCATGCGGCATACTTCCATCAGTTTTTCAGTCTGAATCTCTACGCCTTTAACACAGTCTACCACCATTATTACAGAATCTACTGCGGTAAGGGTTCTGTAGGTGTCTTCGGCAAAGTCTTGGTGACCGGGGGTGTCGAGCAGGTTTATTTTAGTGCCTTCGTATTCAAAAGCCATTACCGAGGTGGCCACAGATATACCTCTCTGTTTTTCAATCTCCATCCAGTCGGAGCGGGCATGCATATCAATCTTGCTCGATTTTACGGCTCCGGCTTTTTGAATGGCACCTCCAAAAAGCAACAGCTTTTCCGTAAGAGTGGTCTTTCCCGCATCGGGGTGACTGATAATGCCGAAGGTTCTCCGTTTTTCTATCTCCTGCGCTAAACTCATCTCGTTGAAATTGAGGTGCAAAAGTACTTAAATTATGCTGCTTGGCACAAGGAAGTAAGAAATGTCATTCACCGGGTTTGCGCTTTCTTTTCCAGCGCTTATGGCTCCATAGCCAATATTTGGGTTCGTTCAATATGGTTTGCTCCAGTGCCTGAGTATGCATTTCAGTAATGGCGCCATGCGGCTCATCCAGTGGGTTTTCTGTCAAAAGTTTGAAAGTGGCCTCATGGTAGCCGCGCTTTATCTTGTCTATTTGGAAATAAACCACTGGAGCGTTGAGCTTCCGGGCAAATTTTTCCGGGCCAAAAGCCACAGCCGTTTCCTGATTTAAAAATGTAGTCCAGTATACCTTCTTAGCCAGGGTTGGCGATTGGTCTATGGCAAAGAAAATAGCCAAAGGAGTGGAGCAGTTGTCCAGTGCGCCCTGTTGTACCTGGCTTCGGGAGAACAGGTGCATTCCAAATTTTTTGCGACTTTCAAGAATCTTCTTCTCAAAGAATTTACTTTTTATGCGCTGGTAAATTCCGGCTGTTTGCATGGCCATACAGGCATTGACTGACATGGCCAAATACTCCCAGTTGTTATAATGTCCGCCTACCATAATTACACTGCGTCCTTCGGCCTGATAGCGGTCTGCTACATCGGGGTTTATAACCCTAAAACGGGCCAGTGCCTCCTCGTTGGTCATGGAGAAGGTTTTGAAGGTTTCGAAAAGACCATCGAAGAAATGGTGGTAGAATCCACTTCTTATTTCTTTTAGCTTTTCTTCGGAAATACCCGGAAATGAGCGTTTAAGATTGTTGGTTACTATTTTGGAACGGTACCTGAATACACGGAAGAGTAACAAATATGCAAAATCGGAGAAGGCATATAGCAGTGGCCAGGGTAGTAAGGAGACAGGTTTTAAAAACAGATAATAGAAGAGCCTCATCATTTGGGTTCAAAACTAACCATTGTCAGCATATCTTTCTGCACCTGGCTCTATTTTCTGTCAATGTGTCACCGTCTGTCACAAAAAATCAATTGGCATAACCCTTGTTCCATACGTGGCGGATTTTGAACTAGAAAATATTTATAGATAGATCATGGGAAAAATAATTGGAATAGACTTAGGTACTACCAATTCATGTGTTGCGGTGATGGAAGGTAACGAGCCTGTTGTGATCCCAAACAGTGAAGGCAGAAGAACCACGCCATCAATTGTGGCATTCTTGGATAATGGTAATGGAGAGAGAAAAGTGGGTGATCCTGCCAAGCGCCAGGCCATCACTAACCCAAAAAACACAATCAGCTCAGTGAAGCGATTTATGGGTAAGAAGTTTTCGGAAATGAGAGAAGAAACAAAAAACGTTTCTTACGAGCTTGAATCCGGAAGCAATGACACCGTACGGGTAAAGATTGGTGACAGAAAATATACTCCCCAGGAAATTTCGGCTATGATACTTCAGAAAATGAAGTCAACAGCTGAAGATTTCTTAGGGCAAGAAGTAAAAGAGGCAGTAATTACTGTACCGGCATATTTTAATGATGCAGAGCGTCAGGCCACCAAAGAGGCCGGTCAGATTGCCGGTTTGGAGGTGAAGAGAATTATTAACGAACCAACGGCCGCAGCTCTGGCTTATGGCTTAGACAAAAAAGATAAGGATCAGAAAATTGCCGTTTACGATTTGGGTGGTGGTACTTTCGATATCTCTATTCTTGAGTTGGGCGATGGTGTATTTGAAGTGAAGTCTACCAACGGTGATGTACACCTGGGTGGTGATGACTTTGATCAGGTAATTATCGATTGGCTGGCCGAGGAGTTCCTTAAAGATGAAGGCATAGATCTTAGAAAAGACGCAATGGCTCTTCAAAGACTCAAGGAGGCGGCTGAAAAGGCTAAAATTGAGTTGTCTTCTTCCAGCTCTACAGAAATTAACCTGCCATACATTATGCCGGTGGATGGTATTCCGAAACACTTGGTAAGAACCCTTTCAAGAGCCAAATTCGAGGCGTTGGCAGATAACCTCGTGAAGAGGTCTATGGAGCCTGTTAAGAAAGCTCTGGAAGACGCTGGCTATAGTACTTCTGATATCGATGAGGTAATTCTTGTGGGTGGTTCTACCCGTATTCCTAAAATTCAGGAAGAAGTTGAGAAATTCTTCGGAAAGAAGCCTTCTAAAGGAGTTAACCCCGATGAGGTGGTGGCCATTGGTGCGGCTATTCAAGGTGGTGTTTTAACCGGTGAGGTAAAAGATGTACTTCTGCTCGATGTTACCCCACTTTCACTGGGTATTGAAACCATGGGCGGAGTGTTCACTAAGCTTATTGAGTCGAACACTACCATTCCGGCTAAAAAATCGGAGGTATTCTCTACTGCGGCCGATAACCAACCTTCAGTTGAAATTCATGTGCTTCAGGGGGAAAGACCTATGGCCAAAGACAACCGAACCATTGGTAGATTCCACTTGGATGGTATTCCACCAGCCCCAAGAGGAGTGCCTCAAATTGAAGTAACTTTCGATATTGACGCCAACGGTATTATGAACGTTTCGGCCAAAGATAAAGGCACAGGCAAAGAGCAAAAAATCAGAATTGAGGCTTCTTCCGGACTTACCGATGAGGAGATCCAAAAGATGAAGCAAGAGGCTGAAGCCAATGCCGAGGCAGATAAAAAAGAAAAAGAGAAGGTTGAAAAACTAAACACTGCCGATGCCCTCATATTCCAGACAGAGAAACAGTTGAAGGAATATGGCGATAAGCTTTCTGAAGGCAACAAAAAGCCAATTGAAGAGGCTTTGGCCAAGTTGAAGGAGGTACACCAGAAACAAGACCTGGATGCTATTGACCCAGCTGTTGAAGCACTGAACAAGGCTTGGGAAGGAGCTTCTCAAGAAATGTATGCTGCTTCTCAGCAAGCTCAAGGCGATGCGCAACAGGCTGGTGGCGAACAAACTGCAGATAGCAGTGCCGGAGGCGGAACTGGCGATGTATCCGATGTAGAGTATGAAGAGGTGAAATAACCTTATTACTCGATAAACAATAGATTGAACCCTGACTTTGGAAGAAGTCAGGGTTTTTTGTTTGGTCTTTGCCTGCAAGTTGGCTTTGAAAAAGAGACACAACTGATGCACCCCCAGGTTCAAAGGCCATACTTCAATGAAGAAATTGAAACGATAAATAGACCTTTTGGTCTAATTGTATATATTTACAACATGAATACCCGCGAACGGCTGATTAGTATTACTTCCGACTTGATTAGGAAGAAGGGTTATTTTGGTACGGGAATCAATGAGATTCTTAAACAGGTAGCCGTGCCTAAAGGCAGCTTGTACCATCATTTTCCAAATGGTAAGGACGAGCTTATTCGTGAGGCGGTTTATTATGGAGGAGAAAGCCAAATGCACAAGTATGGCAATGCTCTGAGGGGAAAGCCTGCAGAAGAGGGTCTGGCGGCCATGATTGACGTGATGGTTGAAGAACTGACGGCATCTAATTTTGAGGATGCATGCCCAATTGCGGCTGTGGCCATGGCCTCAGGTTCTATAGACGATGACATTAGGGCTGCTTGTGCGAAAGTCTTTGTGGGTTGGCAGAACGATCTGGCCGGATACCTCGAACGAAGAGGGGTAGACAATGCCCAACAAAAGGCAGAAGAGCTCTATGCCATGTTTGAAGGTGCCTATGTGCTTAGCAAAGCACATAAGGATGTGAAGTATCTGCTATTACAGAAAAAGTTTATAGCAGTGATTTTGAATTCGTAATATTTTTTTCACCAAATATAGACCGACTGGTCTGTAAATTATGACCATGCATATGTACAATAAAAAACCTGTTTCTTCAGCCATAATTCGATTTCAGGATTGTGATCCTTTTGGTCACTTGAATAACTCCAAATACCTGGACTATATGATCAACGCCAGAGAAGATCATCTCATTCGTGAATACGATCTGGATATTTTCCGAATGGCCAGAACAGAGGGGAAGTCGTGGGTGGTTGGTCGCTCAGAAATAGTTTACATGAAACCGGCTCTGGTTATGGAGTCTGTGAAAATTCAGAGTCAATTGATCGATTTTTCAGAAAAACATGTTCAGGCT
Organism: Roseivirga sp. UBA838; assembly: GCF_002296035.1. Classification (NCBI taxonomy): domain Bacteria; kingdom Pseudomonadati; phylum Bacteroidota; class Cytophagia; order Cytophagales; family Roseivirgaceae; genus Roseivirga; species Roseivirga sp. UBA838. Next base: position 43,634 of record NZ_DBHC01000041.1, on the reverse strand, counting down.
GAGATGATTATGTACAACGAGACTATGGATCAGGTTAAGGCAGTTCTATGGTCAAAATTCGTGCATTACGACCTAAAGGCCTTAAGAAGTGGAATTCATACTCCTGAGCTTATGGGGCTTCTGGAGCAGTTGCATGAGCCTTTGGAAGAACAACTATTGGAAGTAAGGGCAAAGAAATTGGCAGGGGTACAAATGACCCCGGCCATCAACTGATTTACTCATTTCTCATATTGAGATAGAGTTTGGCTAAAAGACCATCATACGGATGGTCTTTTTATTTGTCTCTGGCTCAAAATAGTTTAATAAGCAACTGCAGCGGCTTTTTTGTTAACCTCTGCCGGAATAGTTTTCTCAATAGCCGACTTGAAGCTGTCGTCATATATAAGAAACAGCCACTTGTTGTACTTGGGGTCATGAATACCCATTAGGAACTTCTGGCCTTTCACATTAATGTAGTTTTGAGACTTATTATAAACCACGTTTTCCTTGCCAAAATTGCTTTGCAGGGCGGGTACCAGCAAGGGAGCAATCCCTCTCAAATCATCTGTTGTTAGCGGAAGCTCCATCTCAAGATTGTATTTAATAAGAGCGTATTTACTTTCTTTTACTGTTGGTAGAGCTTTCTTATCGAGTACTTCCATATTTTTGAATTTCAGCTCAATACCCGATTGCTCCAGTAGCTCAAAAACCTGAAACATATCTTTTTTAGAGGTGTGCTCAAATACAGGCGGATACATAAAATCCAGCACTTGTGTATAGTTACGTTGCTTTATAAGAGTCAGGAATTGAGATACCTGAGAGTCTATGGCCGAGGCATCTTTAGGGTTTAACTGTTGCGCACTCAGAGCCACCGAACATACCGTTAGCAGCCCTATCAAAATCACTTTTTTCATCTTTAGTTAGGTCCTTTATCTTTTGACGATTTACTCTCCACTTTTGTGAACAATTGGAAGTTTTGTGTAGCTATCCAAAAACCGTTCCCTTGTTTGTACACATCCTTATATTTCTGCCATTTGCCCTCGTAGTAGTATATACCACAGCCGAGTTCTACCACATTTTCGGAATACAAAGTGGCCCTATGAGGAGGCGAGTCTATCCAACTTTGAACGATGTGATCGGCCAATTCAATATATGTACCAAACTGCCGGCCACCAACTGCATGTATATTTTCCGCAATATTAGGGTTTTTAATACCGGCTAGGGCCGCCCGATCTTCCGGGGTCCTGCGTTTTTTATTTTTGGGGTGAGTATGATCGAAAAAATCGTCTTTGGCCATATGATATGAATGATTATAGGCCATAATCTCCAAATTGGGCTGATGGTTTACAGGGTTAAGTCCTTTTTCTATACGGGCTTCGTTTGTCACATAAAATAGGGCCGCTTGCAGTAAAGGGTAGTCTACTTTCTCTTTATCAAGCCGCTTCTGAAATAACTTAAAGTCGCGAAAGTTACTGTCATTAATCTCTGAATACAGCGATTCTTTCCACTTGCGTTGTGCATGACTTTCTAAGGGTAGGGCTAATAGCAGCGATATGCAAAATGTGTATGTTAGTGACTTCATTGTTCAGAGGGGTTTTCCGGCTTTTGCTATCTCTTGTTAATTTAAGGAATGCGCAGATGATCTTGGCTGAAAAGCCCAATTAAAACGAAAAGAATTAAATTTGACCACATACCTCATAAGTTTCATGCGCTTATCAATTGTTTCAAAAACCCTGTTTCTGCTTGTCTTATTTTCGTTGTGGAGTTGCAGCGGTCATTTAGCCCGTTCTAAAAAAGTAGAGACTGTGGTGCAAACAGCCCGCTCATACATTGGTACGCCATATAAGTATGGAGGAACCACCCGAGTGGGAATAGACTGTTCGGCACTGCTTTATCACTCCTTTAGAAGTGTAAAAGTTAGTTTGCCTCGTACTTCAGAAGCCCAGGCCAAGCAAGGCAAGAAGGTAAAAATGAATGAATTAAAGGTTGGAGACATGGTGTTTTTTGCCACAGGTAAAAGCAAACGACAAATAAACCATGCGGGTATTGTAAGTAGAGTAGGCGGACGTTCTGAGGTTTGGTTTATTCATGCTTCTACCTCACTTGGTGTTACTGAAAGTAACCTGTATTCCCCTTATTATCTGGAGAAATTCAGGAGAGCAAGGCGCATGTTTTAAAAAGTATTGGCTTGTAAAACGGCCACAAAAAAAGCTCGTCATTTGACGAGCTTTTTCTTCACAGCACCTTAGAGACCATTTGTGAAGACACAAATGGTGGCAAAATAACGAAACATACGCCATGAGACTTAAGTAAGTAACCCTATAAACTTAAATCAAACCTCATACCCCCGTCTTAGGCGGGGGTCATATTATGAAAAAGGCATATATTTTTATAGCAATACTATTTTTTGGATGTAAAGAAGAGAAGGTTCTTTTTGATCAGAGTGATATTGAGGTGCCTAAAGTGTTCAAGCTCTCACCTGACAATAGTTGGGATTTCTTAAGAAACGAGTTGTCGCCCATTCGCGATCTTATATTAAAGGACTCGCTATTGATCATTAATAAAATCTTCCCAAGCCCATTCTATTATTCTGTTTACAATATCCGAACAGCAGAGAAGTTAGTTGAGTTTGGCGTACAAGGCCAAGGACCTGAAGAGTTACCTGATTACTCTAATGCAAACCTTAATAGTAAGAATGCAGATATATTAGAAATTATTGTCCCTAATGCCGGTGGAGCAATTTACTCAGTGGATTTAAAATCACTTAGAAACAAAGATGTCACTTTAAACAAAGTAGCAGAGTTGGGCTATAATCCATCTAATTTTGCCCATGTTGACTCAATATATGTAATTGATTTTGGAAATAGGTTTGACGTAGTGGATCGATTTGGCAATCATATTGAATCAGCTATCGACTATCCCTTTGAGAAGGAAACAGCCTTACCTGAGAAATTATGGAACTTAACCCATCAAGGGTTAATGAAGAAAAGGCCAATGGACAATAGGATCGTATTTGCTTCAATGTATGGTCCAAATATTGATTTAATGGAGTACTCAGAGCACCTCACTTCTCTCTTAAAAATACATGTACGTGAGCCTAAGGTTTTTGATAATTCGGGAAAACTTGCTTCGGGTGATGCCGAGTTGGTTGGGGTTACTGTATCCGATAAAAATGAAATGGCATTTATAGATGTAGAAGTGACCAACAGTTTTATCTATCTTCTCTACAGCGGTCGCTCTTATGAAAAAGATGGTGACGATGCCTTGCTTGGAAATAGCGTTTATGTTTTAGATTGGGATGGAAATTTTCTTGCCTTGCTAAGCTTGGAGAAGAATACTAGGGTTATTTCGGTTAACCAATCAGATGAGATTTTAATCGCTCTAGATGAGGAGAAAGAAACTACAAATCTTCTCGGTTATAAATTGCCAGATTTTGATAGTCCCAGGTGAGAAGTTCCTTTGGCAAAATAAGCTTTACTGTTCAACAGAGTAAGTATTTAGGATTTTTAATAATTCTGCCCGGCATAAGTTCTCTTTACTCTTCAACTTTGAATAGTGATGAGTAACTGGAGAATTGTATATAAAGTGCCGTTGGTTACTCTCTACAACTCAGAAGGTTCTGTATACACTACGATCTTTTAGGGGTAAGGGAAGACTACACGTTATATGTATAGCATCGCCTCATTGGCATAATGGACAGTACCGATGTCTATCGGATTAATAATTATAAGGGAGGATTCAGAACAGTGCTTTAAAGAAAAAAGCCCTGCATTTCTGCAAGGCTTTTGATGCTGTGGAGGATACCGGATTCGAACCGGTGACCTCTACACTGCCAGTGTAGCGCTCTAGCCAGCTGAGCTAAACCCCCAATGATTTGCGAAACCTTCTGCCAGCAGCACTTTTAAGGTACTTTTCTCGCTGACGAGCTTCGGCTATTGTATGGTAGTACTCGGTGTAAACAATCTCCCATGGCATTTTTGATTTGGTCGACTTTACCTTTCCTGCATTATGTTCTTTTTGGAGCCGTCTTTCGGGCTCTTCGCTCATTCCCACATATTGGGATTGATCTTTTTCACTTTTGAGTATGTAAACGTACATTCTCTCGTAGTAGCGCTCCCCGTCCGTACCGAGCGTTACGGCTCGGGCGGGTAGCCAGCTGAGCTAAACCCCCAAACGGAACGCAAATATAGTGGTTGAACTGAATACTGAAAATAGATTGTAGAAAAAATGCTTTTGAACCACACCGCTTACTTAAGAGTCGCTTCGATTGTGCTATAAATCGGAGCAGAAAGCAGTTGCTTAAGTAGTGGTAGCTGCTTCGTATCTAACTCTAAAAAATACCACCGGTTATTCGTATAGAGGCTTAATAGATGACTTTCTGATTCTATCTTGAAATACCTGCCCTTTTCTACAAATTCTACCGACTTGTATTTTGGGTTAGCAGCAAATACCGCCTTAAGGGTAGGAAAGTCTTCAGTAGAGTACATGTCTTGCTGAAAGTATACCTGTATGTTGGCCTTGTAGGTGCCAAAGTAAACTTCAGTACTTTGATCGCCATTTTCCTCAAGACCAAGATGGGTTATTTCAAACGCCTTCATTTTGTCGAACTGAATCTTAAAGCCCATGGACGAAATGGCTTCGAAGGCGCTTGTCATAGCTTCTTTTGGAAGCACTGTAAACAGCTGTGGGTAAATTCTATCCATAACAGCGTCCCAGTCCGACTCTCCAATAAGCTGCAAGTACTCTTTAAATTCTTTCTTTGCCTCTTTTGCCCGGGCTTTACTTTGTGCCCAGCCATTTGTGAAACATAGACTGCAGCTAAATACGGCAATCAGTACAAGTCTTTTCATGCTGTTTACTTTAAGGCTTCACTTATGGGTTGCCCAGTGGTGCCGCTAGGCATTCGTATGTTGAGTAGCATACTGATGGTGGGGGCAATATCGGTAATGTGTATAGGCCTAACGGATGTACCGGGCTCAATGCCCCAACCATAGAACATTATGGGGATGTGTGTGTCGTATGCCCATGGGTTGCCATGACCTGTACCTTTGGCACCTCCCCATTGCCAGGCAGGTTCCATCACCATTTTTACATCGCCACTTTCTTTGGGGTGATAGGCGTTCTGAATCAACGATTGCACATGGCTCTCATAGCCATTGCGAGTAAGGTCTATGCCCGGAACAGCCAGGTATATACCTGGAAATTGCATGGCGTGTTGAGCAACAAAAAGTTGCGCTTCATATAAGTCTACACCTTTGGTCTTTAGGGTGGAATGGTTGAAAAAGATGTCCATTCCTGTATTCTCGAACCACTCCGCTTCTCCAAAACGCTCGTTCATAGCTTGGGAAAGGTACTCTGAGAAGTTACGGCTGCCAAAATTGTCTGCCCGGAAGCCCAGATCTTTCATTCGGATAGAGTTTTCTGCCACGGCATGGTCAGCCGAAAGAAAAACCACATAGTTGCCTTTGCCTAACTTTTCATCGAGTTTGTTCAGCAAACGCTCAATTTCCCGATCCAGACGAACATAAGTGTCTTGCACTTCTTTGGATTGTGGACCAAAGTTATGGCCAATGTAATCGGTACTCGAGTAGCTTATGGCCAAAAAGTCAGTGACTTCATCTTCTCCGAGGCTTTCGCCTTCCAAAGAAGCCAGAGCCAGCTCGGTGAGTATGGTGTTTCCCCAAGGGGTGCTTGGCAGCAAGCCAAAGTTTCCGTTTTGTTCGCGAAGTTGTGCCAGATGATACGGAAAAGTAGGGTTTTCCTTGCCTCGAAAGCCACCTTCGTATTTAGAATTATCTTCTCCACTCTCAGTGTAGTTTTCTTCGGGGAGAAACAAAGCCCATGTGTTGTTGAGGTATTCATCGGCCAATTTTCGATCGTTGAATTGGCTTACCCATTCAGGGAGGGTTTTCATGTAGTAGGTAGATGTCATAAAGTTGCCGGTTTGGCTATCGTACCAGTATGAGCCATCGGAAAGATGGCCTCCCGGAAGAGCCGAACCTCGGTCTTTAATAGACATGGCCACTACTTTGGCTTGTTGCTGGGTGAACATTTTGAGTTCATCGGTAATGGTTGAACTATAGAGGTTGGCTGGTGAAATGCGTCCGTTTCTTACACTACCGCCAACGGCATTGGCTGTGGTATCTTCAGCACAGTATACTCCTCGCTTTAACAGACGGCTATACCAACTGTTGTTTACAATGCCGTGTATTGATGGAGTGGTGCCCGTATAGATTGAAGCATGCCCTGGTCCGGTGCTGGTAGTGGCATAGTTGTAATGTGCGTTTTTGGCCATAAAGCCTTCGTGCATCAGTCGCTTAAAACCTCCGGTACCAAAATCGTTTTCAAACCGCCATAGGTACTCTTGCTTCATTTGATCTACCACAATGCCCACCACAAGTTTGGGATTGGTGTTTTGTGCTTTAAGTGTAGCCAATGAAAGGCAGCATAGAAGGCTCAGCGTAATTTTTTTCATGAAGTATTAATTTGTAGGACAAGCTATTTTATAATATTCCTCTTGGCGGAAACTTTGTGTAAAGAGTTTATTACCCTTTTTGTCGTAGTATATAACTACATAAATGTTGGCTTCCTTCACCAACTTAACAGCAAAATAAACGGGGTTGGCCGGAGTGCCCAGAAGGCGTATAAAGGTGTAGGTAGGCTGAATTACTTCGCCCATGCTTTCACTATAAATACCTTGCCCGTTTACGGTGGTTATAAAAAGGGTTTTATCTTCTTCGCCCACATCGATGATTTCGAACGATTCGATCTGTTCGTAGAGCAGGTCTTCATTCCTGATGTTTTCCAACATCCACTCGTTTTCTATTCTTACCAGGGCAATGGAATCGTTGAAGTAAGTTACCTCATCGAACTCAAAGGCAGTGAGGGCTTTGCCTTCTTTGTTTACAAAGCCTTTGTACCGTCCCTGAGTGGCCACCAATACAGTATCTGAATATGGCTCGAGCAACTTATCGAACTTGGGGCCAATGTTAATTCCTCTGGTAGGGTTAATAACACCAAACTTTCCTTTGTCTAAGAGGCTTACATAGCCACTTTCGTTAGAGCCAATGCCATCGTACACAAAATTGAGCAGGTAGTGGCCGGTGCTATCGGCTAGTGCGGCATTTCTTTTTTGCAGGCGGATGAGGTTAGGGCCAAGTGCCGTTACTTCATTAAAAGTTGAGGAGAGAATTTCTCTGCCGAACTGATTATATATTTTCCGATACTTCTTTTCGTTGGAGAGCATAAAGAAGTCGTTCACAGCCGGATCTCCAGTTTTAATATAAGTTTGTGGTATAAGTAGCTTTGGTTCCCAGCCTTTTTCAAGAGCTATGCGTTTTCCATTTTTAAACTGAGCCCAATTTTTGTTTCCCTGCCATATAAGTGCCATGTTTTGGCCTAAAAGCTGAAGGGAGTCCAGGTTGGTCATAGGGGGCAGATCGCCAACCTGATCGTAGAGAGCCCATTGGTTGTTGAGCTTCGTAGCCAGCCATTGTTCGCTTTCTTTTACCTGCTGCAATTCCTGAGTAGCCAGTTGAGGGTATCGGTCGTGCAATACACGAATACCTTTGGAGCTTACCAGTTTCCAGCCATAGGGTTCGTCATATATTTCATAATTACCAAAAGGAATAATGACCCTTAGGCGTTCGTCTAATATGGCTTCTTGTCCTTTGCTGCTTACCCAAATGCGGCCATTCTCCAGCAGTTCAACTTCATCATAAGCCATTTCAATAGAAGGTGTTTCGCCATCAAGGGCGGGGTGCAGTACTTCCGGGGCCACCAAGGCCATGCGTCCATCTTTTTCTAACAGAATAAGGCTTGCCAGGGTATCTATTCGTGTGTAAGCATGAGGCAGATAACTGAGTCCATTAATGCTTGTGAGTCCGTACAGACCTTCGCTTTGGGTACGAATAAATGACTCGTTTAAAACCGCAATTTCTTCTTTGGGCTGGTCAATGATTAATTGCCCCGACTTGTGCATGAGGGTTTGCCCTTCATCGCCATAGAGCACTATAAAGCCATAGCCGGCATCTTTGGCATCGCTAATGTTGCCTGAATAAAGCAGTTTTCCATTTCGCGCAATAATGGCCCCGCTGCCGTTGTATTGCCCAATCACAAAATCGGTAGTTATGGGTTCACAAAGACAACGCTGCGGAATATCTGTGTACAGGGTTTTTAACTGAGATTGCCCTTGAGCATTTAGAAATTCTATGGTGTTTTCCGTGAGTTTGGGTATCCAATAGCCCTTTTCCAATAGCTGAATTTGCCTGATTGAATCCCCCCACAATGGCGAGGGGTAGAAATCCAGAAAGTCGTCAGTGCCAAATTTTTGTTTATACGTATGATACATGCGCTTATAGGCTATAGCCAGCAACTCTTCTGAGGGGTACTCTCTAAAGAAAGCAGCATAGTCATCGAGGCGGTTAGTGGCAGTACTTATTCGGAAGATTTCATGAACAATACTGTCCAAGTAAGGGGTGTCGGGGAATTCTTCCAGAAAAGTTTTGTAAGAAGCCAGCTTGCCATCGGTGGTGCGCTCCTTAAAAATGAGCAGTCGGTATAACGAGTCGGCTCTGGCATATTCTTTGGCTTTCGGATATTGCTCCATAAACTCCTTATAGGCTTGCCATGAATGCTCAGAGCTGGCTTTAGAAAAGGCAATGGAGTTGCGCAAATCTATGGCCTGTGTTACTTGCGAAGCATCGTTGTGGCGAGCAATAAAGGCGTTGTAGTTTTCTATACTATGTACACCTTTTACCTCTTCAAATTTCAGGCTGTCAATTCTGTCTTTGAGCTGTTCAAGCCTTGCCGAATCCACCATTACATCGGCCAGACTTTCCAGGTCTTTAGGGTTTTTAATGGTTTTGAATTGCCTGATGGATCTGTTCACCTGGTCATAGGCTTTGTCCGTATCATAGTGTTCCAGGTTCGGTTGGCTATAAATCTGAGCATATAGGAAATAGGCGGCAGGGTTAAGGCTGTCTTTTTCAACCGACTTAGCCAATGCTTCCAGGGCTTTGGTTATCTCGCCTTTCTCATAAAACCGGAAGGCTCTTTTGGGAATTTCCAAACTCCAAAAAGAAACGGCCAGAAGCAGCGCAGATATAAATAGTTTTGGGCTTTCAGTTCTCATAAGCACACCACGGCAGCAAAAATAATAAACCCTTTGGCATATGACTCGTTATTGGTCGTGTTTGCATTCATGGATTTTAGGCTTAAACGTTTTTCTTTGCTTCAGGTATGTCAATCAATTCCAGAATAGCAGAAATAATTAAGGCTTTTGGCGACAGTGAAAGCGCTTTTGCCAAGCGCATGGAGGTAAGCTCATCGGTGATGTTCAATTTGGTGAACCCTAAGGGAAGACTAAGCTACCCCAGTGGCCCGGTATTGGAAAAGTTACTTTCGTTGGAACTTGACGGCCAGCGCATATCGGCTGAATGGCTCATGCGTGGAGAAGGCGAAATGTTTGCAGCGGGCAGTGGGTTTAGAAGCCCGGAAGAGGCCCTGGATTATCTGAAAGAGGTGATCGATGAATTGAAAAAGGAAAAATAATTAGCCGCTGCCTATTAGTCTGGCATTGAATGACTTGTTAATTTTGAAACAAACTAAAACAACATGAAAAAGATATTTTTAGCTGTAGTAATGCTGGCCACTGTTTGGGCTTGTGCCGATAAGAAAACGGAGCAGACAGAGGTAAAAGCCGATAAGGCCGATGTAGTAGGGACTTACGGTGCCGAAATCTCAGAAGAAGGAGCCATTTCTGTGGAGTCTATGATGGCCAAACTGGAAACTTCCGATTCGGTGATGGTGAAGGTAAAAGGCGAAATTACAGCCACATGCGCCATGAAAGGTTGCTGGATGAACCTAGTGTTGCCCAACGGAGAAGAAATGAGAGTAACCTTTAAAGATTACGGTTTCTTTGTGCCGAAAGAGGGAATGGAAGGCAACTATGCCCTTATTGAAGGAATTGTTACCCGCACCCTAACTGATGTAGAAACATTGAAGCATTATGCCGCTGATGCCGGTAAGCCGGAAGAAGAAATATTGGCTATTACTGAACCAAAAGACGAACTTTCTTTTGTTGCCAATGGTGTAATTATTTACAAAGGAGAGCAAGCCGCTTCTGAATAAATAATAGTAGCCCCGTATAGCTGTCTCGTAAACCAGAATTGATGTCGTGCTGAACCCACCTGGTGTAGGTTGGATCAGGAGGATGTGAACAGGGTTTGCGAGACATTTTTTTTGTTTTCATGCAACCCCTTCGGGTTTAAGTTCATCTTAGAAATACTTGTAACGATTTCATAGTTCGCAAGTCTAACAACTACAGCATTATAACCCGAAGGTCATGTCAACAAACAAACTCAAAACTATTACCCTTACTTTATTTGCTTTACTTCTGGTGGTTCAGGGCAACGCCCAAACCATAGTAAAGGCTTCTGATATAATGGAAGCCCTGAAACGCGGTGAAGATGTGAGCTACTCCAATGCCACCATTGAAGGTGTGCTCGACTTTACGTTTATGGAAGAAAAACTACCGGAACTACCAACAAAAAGGCGATGGTGGCGCGATGGCGGAGATAACACCGTCAACGAATCCATAGAGAGCAAGGTGTCTTTTGTAAACTGCACATTCAAAGACGCTGTAATTGCATACTATCACGACAGAAGAACGGAATACACCTTCACGGCCGATTTTGAAAGAGATGTGCGCTTTGAGAATTGTACTTTTAGCCGTGATGCCATGTTCAAGTATTCCAATTTTGAAGGTGAGGCTATTTTTGCCGGCTCTACTTTTGAAGAAGAAACCACTTTTAAATACGCGGAATTTGAGAACAGAGCCGATTTTTCCAAAACAGTGTTCGATGAAGACGCTATGTTTAAATACACTAAGTTTAGAGATGGAGCCAATTTTAATGCAGCCAGGTTTGAGCGATCGCTCGATATGAAATACACCAAAGTACGTGGTAACCTGGACGTGAAGGATATGGAAGTACGCTGGGATATTATTACCAAGTATGCGGAAGTAAATGGGCGAAGTTTCTCCCGATATTTACTAGACAACTAGTTTGCCTAAATAGAAATGCGAAGAGCCGTTCCGAACAATCGGGATGGCTTTTTCTTTTGGTAGATGCTTTTTCTCTTTAGAAGATGTAGGGAAAGAGGGAGTACATATCGCTTCTATGATGGTAAATGTTGAGATATAATGTTCTTGCAGAGCACTTCTGCTCCGTCCAGGATATTGGCTGTGCAGTGGTTGAGAGCGTTAATCTACGAATAAGAGATGATCAGGAATTTATAGAGTTAGCTTCATGTTTAGCGATTATCCAGATAGATCTCAGCACAGAATTTTCGATGCCCGTCCACGGAGCGTATCCTATTTAGCTGGCTATCAATGACTAGTAATTTTGTTAGTTGGTCGTTCGCATTGAAGTTCCTGAACTGGCTTTCATCATAATCGAGCAAGATTGAATCACCTCTGAGTACGAAGCTACCCACAGCTGTATTGAAGCCATTGTACAGTATGCGGAAACGATTTTCTTTTTTATACAGGCCAATAAAATGAAGTTCATCACTAGCGGCAAAGATTAGCTCTTCTTTTTGATAGCAGCCCAATAATAGACCCAAAATGGTAAGTATGAGAGGTATGGTTTTCACCCTTTCCATTTTCTAAACTAATTCAAGAGCCCTATCCAAATCTCCAATCAAATCCTCTTTATTCTCCAGGCCTACCGAAATGCGCATGTCTCCGAGCGAAATACCCAGACTTGTAAACTGCTCCGGGCTCAACTCTTTCAGATAGCTAATGGCGGGAGCATAAATAAGGCTTTCGTGGCCGCCCCAGCTCACTCCCAGATGAAAGTATTTCAGGCTATTCACAAAAGTTTTGATTTTTTCCAAATCATTGGTTTTTAGCTGAAAGCTCATTAGCCCTGTAAAGCCTGTCATTTGTTTTTTGGCCAATTCTTTCTGATCGAACGAATTGGCTCCGGGATAACGAATCAACTGAACTTTAGGGTGATTTTCCAGAAAACGAGCCACGGCCTGTGCATTTTCCTGATGCTGTTTCATTCGAATAGGTAATGTTCTCAGGCTTCTCAGGAGCAGCCAGGCTTCGAAAGGAGCTATTTTGGCTCCAATCCACTCAAATTCCTTCAGCGAAATGGACTCCACATCTTCTTTGGTTCCAACAATCAATCCGGCCACCACATCGCTATGGCCGCCAATGTATTTTGAGCAAGAATGCATTTCCAAATCAATGCCCATAGCCAGCGGTTTCTGAAAAATAGGGCTCGCCCAGGTATTGTCGATCAGGGTTTTAATACCCCTGTCTTTCGCCAGTTGGGCGATCGCTTCAATGTCTTGTAGAGAAAAAACGGCCGAAGAAGGACTTTCCAGGTATATTAATCGGGTATTTGGCCGAATGGCATGTTCAAAGTCAGAGACTTCTTTACCGGTAACGTAAGTTACCTCCACATTGAACTTGGGCTTGAGGTAGGAAGATATGAAGTTGTTGGCCGGGCCATATAGATTTTTTATGGTCACTATGTGATCGCCTGCATTTACGCAGTGTAAAATAGCGGCAGAAATGGCGGCCATTCCAGAAGGAAATAACTGCGCTTTTTCTCCACCGCAGAGTGCCGCCAACTTCTCTTCAACCAACTTTACCGTAGGGTTTCTTCCTCGGGTATAAATAAAGCTGTCCATTCGGTGGTCAAAGGCTTCATCTATAGCATCCCAGTTTTCGAAGGTAAAAAGTGAGTTCTGAAAGATGGGAGGCACAACGGCCCCATTAGGGTTTCTTTCGGAATCATGCGCCAGCAGGGTTTCAATATTTGCTTTGTTCATCTCACTCATTTTTTGGGCCTTTTTCGGCATCAACTTCATTATAAAAACAGCCTTTTCCGGTAATGGCCAGCAACGGAGCAATAATCAGGTTGGCCAGGGTGGTTAGTTGCCAGAACCAGTATTGCTCAACGGCAACCCCCAAGGTAGCGGCTATAAAGACTCCCGTTGTGGTCCAGGGAACACTATTTTCAAGCATGGTTCCGTAATCTTCAATCGAACGGGAAAGCACTTTTCGTGGAATGCGGTGTTGGTCATACTTTTTGGCAAAAGCATCGCCAATAATAAAGCTGGTGGCTGTTTGATTAGAAGTAGTCACATTGGTGAAACCTGTAGCGACTAAAGAAGAGATAATGACAGACGGCCTGTTTTTAGCAAAAGAAAAGAGTCTGTCTACAATTCTTGGCATGGCATTAATCATATCTATGGATCCCACGAATACAAAAATTATTATGGCGATCATAAAAGCGAAGCTCAACTCATAAAGTCCACCGCGCGAAAAAAGGGTTACAATACTATCCGGAACCTCTTTCATCCAGCCAGCCATAGAAGTTTCAAAGCCTGTGTTTAAGGTTTTAATCACATTTTCCAGACTATAGTCTTGTAGAATGATAGCCAGTAATGCTGCTACAATAGAAGATGACAACAGGGTTGGCAAAGTGCCTTTTTTCCTTATTGAGCCATACAGTACAATGAGGGGAGGAATAAACAGCAGGGGGCTAAAATGGAACATTTGCTCAATGGCCGATAAGGTTTCTTCAACCTTTGCATTATCCACTTCTCCGGAATCAATCGGGTTAACCAGCCCCATAATGAAGTAAACAATCAGAGCGAAAAGAGCTGCCGGTAAAGTCGTGTTCATCATAGATCGGATGTGTGCATATAAATCGGTTTCAGCGGCCATAGCGGCCAGGTTGGTGGTGTCGCTAAGTGGAGAGATTTTGTCTCCGAAGAAGGCACCCCCAACAATGGCTCCAGCAGTTATGGCCAAATCGGCATTTACTGCCTGTGCAATACCAATCAGCACTACTCCTATGGTGCCAATGGCTCCCCAGGAGGTGCCGGTGAGTGTGGAGAAAATAATCGGAATCAGAAAGGCCAGCACGTAGAGGTAGTCCGGGTTAATGAGTTTTATACCGTAATAGATAAACATGGGTATGGTTCCGCAAACAATCCATGAGCCAATGATAATGCCTATGGCCAGCAAAATAAGCAGAGCAGGTAGCCCCTTTGCCTGCTTTCGGACAATGGACTGAAGGATGTCTTCCCACTTAAAGCCCATAATAAGCAATTGGGCGATGGCAAAAACCGAAGATATGAGAAACACAATTTCTAAGGGGAAGGCCTCCTGATTGAGAAACTGAGGCCTGAGAATAAGCCCATAGCCAATCATAATTGAAAGAAATGCTACAGGCAAAACGGCATGATAAAACTTAACCTCGGGCTTTTTTGTAGAATTCATAAGCAAAAAGTGCCGAGAAGATAGTGAGACTGCCTAAGAATAAAAATTGCTAAGCCGGAATCGGTTATACCCTGCTGCCGAAGCAAAGATAAAATCACAGATCAGTAATTGCCGAGTAGGATAATGCAGGGTAACCCACCGGGCGGGAGAGCAGCGGTTACTTACTGTTTTTAATAAACTGTTTGGCGAGTATGTTTAGCCTGGCACGATAAGGCACTACAGTGCCAATACGCTTATATAGCCGGGGAAAGAAACCGGGAATAACCACTTGCCGGCCCTGAAGCATTTTGTCTAGGGTATATTGAGCCACTTGCTGCGGGCTTCGGCTGGAGAGTCGGGCCATTAGTCCCAGTTCCTTTTCGCGCAACATCACATCCGGATTGGTAGGTACCGATGCCGGGCACAGTACTGTAATGCTCACCGATGAACCTTCCAGCTCTTTGTTGAGAGAGCGCGAAAAGGAAAGCACGAATTTTTTACTGGCCGAGTATATTCCTTTAAAGGGGATGTCGTAGAAGGCGGCCATACTGGCTACGTTAATGATATTGGCCTTCGGAAGGCTCATCATCATAGGAAGAAACAGGTGGGTTAAACTAACCAGCGAAACCATGTTTAGCTGCATTTGCCCTTCATAAAATTCTGAAGGTCGGCTCACAAAGGGGCCAGAGTTGCCCAGGCCGGCATTGTTAATCAGTAAGTCTACAACGTAGCCTTTTTCCTGGCACCAGTTGAGAATCTGTCTTGGAGCTCCCTGTTCCATAAGATTAATGCCCAGGTGATGGAAAGATAGGTCTGTGTATTGGCTGCTTAGCTGGTTGGTTACCTCCTCAAGCTTTGGTTCAGGTAAAGCCACCAAAAGCACGTTTTTACCTCTTGCGGCACATTCTTCGGCAAAGGCTTTTCCTATTCCGTTGCTAGCCCCTGTAATTAGGGCATATGTTTTATTTGCCATTCTTTAGCCAGTTCACAGTTTCTTCAATTCCTTTTTTTAGCGGAGTAATCTCATAGCCCAGTTCCTTTTGTGCTTTTTCGCTGGAGACCCTCCATTCATAGAGGTATTTTTTTACCCAGCCCGGAGTAATCATTGGCTGACGCCCAAAGTTTTCGGCCATAAACAGCTGGATTTTGCCAAAGGTGAGCATGGCTCCCAGTGGCATTTTATAGAGCTTGTGTCTCTTGCCTCCAATTTCGGCAATGGTGTCGAACAGCTCATGGTAGGTAGCATCTTCTCCTCCAAGCAGGTAGCGTTCGCCCGGCCTGCCATTGGCCATGGCCAGTTTGTGGCCATTAATTACATCTTCAACATACACGTAGTTTCCGGTGCTCATTCCATCGCCAGGCATAAACTTCCATTTGCCTTCAATGTATTGCTTCACCAGTTTGGTCACAGAGTTACTCACATTGAGCGGGCCCGGACCATATACACGGGTGGGATTTACTATAACCACGTGCTGCCCTTTTTGTACATACTCTTTTATTCGCAGTTCCGATTCATACTTGGAGCTTTCATAAGGCGTAAAGAAATCTACCTTGCGTGGAGTGTCTTCATTCACCGGGCCATCTATGGCCGGTCCGATAACTCCTGCCGTAGAAGTGACCAGGGTTTTTTTAACACCTTGTGTTTTTGCAGCCTCCAGTATGTTCAGGGTGCCATCTATATTCACCCGCTCAAAGGTATTGTCTTTGGCCCATACACTGGCAAAAGCCGCCAGGTGATACACCTCATCGCAGCCTTCCATACCTTGCAATAGGGCTTCCTTAGCAAACAAGTCGCCTTCAACCATAGATATACGGTCGTGCTCCAGATTTTTGGCTTTTGCTTTTGAACGAATTAGAGCTACTACCTCGTGCCCTTCATCGGCCAGGTTTTTGGCTAATTTCTGGCCTATAAAGCCAGTGCTTCCGGTAATGAAGATTCTTTTCGGCATTAGATCACTTTCATTTCAGGGTGATGTTTCAAAGAGAAAAAGAAGTTAGACAAGGCCAACGTTATGTGGACGAAGAAAGCCACCCAAAAGGTTCCGGTAGTTAGGGTAATAAGGCAAAGCACAATACCCAACGGAATAGCACCAATGGTTTCTTCTAAATTCTTAGGTACATGTACCAATGCATATATGGCAGCATTGAGCACTATAGCAGGCCACTCACCCATTAGCGGCACGGTGGCAAAGAGCAACAAGCCTCTAAACATGAGCTCGTAGCCAAAAAGATAGGCCACCCAGGTAAAAGCATTGGTAGCCACCATTGGCTTGGTCCATTCCTTTTCGCGCACGTTGGGGTAAAAAGCCAGATTCTTCTCCTTTTTGGAGTTAAAAAAATTCATGGGAATAGTAATGGTCGCTAGTCCCAAAATCCAGGCCAGGCTAGTGCCGTGGTTTTTAAAGGCCACGCCATAGTCTTCAGGTGTTTTTCCCATAACCATCATCATTATAATAGCCGGAACAACACCTATGCTCATAGCTCCCAGGTAGCGTGTCATCCATAAGAATTTGGTATTGCCTCTTTCGGCTCCAAAACGGCCCTGATACTTGTTTTTAATTTTAGTGGATATCGATACAAAGTGATAAAGACTAAAACCAATAGTAACCAGCGCAAAGGCAAGAATAGGTTCCAAATATTGTGGGTTCCAGGCGGGAATATTCATGAAGTCGGGTTCAGATAGTGGGCAAAAATAATAACATCTGATAGATTAAGGCAGCCTGAGGCGCTAATTAACATTGAAGAGGCAGTGTAAGGACTGCGAAATGACTGGTGAGCACCGAAACCAGCGACAAATTGATTTTATTGCACTTAATTTGAAGAGATAATTGCAGACTATGAGAATAATTGTTGGCATACTACTTTTGCTAAGTGTAGGAGTTGTTAGGGCGCAGGAAATTAGTGGCGAAGAATTACTAAAGCGGGCCATTCAGTTTCATGATCCGGGCAATCGTTGGTCCACCGCTTCTGTTAAGCTCATCATAGATATGCAAGCCCCTAACCGACCCGTACGAAGAAGTGAGGTGTCTATTAACAACTCGAAAGGCTCATTTTACTTGCGAATGTTGCAAAGAGGACAGCTTTTGGAGTGGATGGTAGACGGGCGCGACTCCACTGATTTTCGGGTAGACTTTTTACCTCCGGCCGACTCTCTTCAGGCCGATTCCCTAAGTTTGACTCCTGAAAGAGCCAGAAGGTGGAGGAATTATTATTCCTACCTCTACGGACTACCCATGAAGTTGAAAGACCCGGGTACCCGGATCGATCCTACGGTACTAAGAACCCAGTTTGCCGGCCTGGAAACTTTGCAGCTAAAGGTTAGTTATGATGCCCAAGTGGGTAAAGACACCTGGTACTTTTATTTTAAGCCCGAAACTTATGAGATGGTTGGTTATCGGTTTTACCACAATGAGACAGCCAATGATGGAGAATACATTGTGCTGGAAGGCATGGAGATTAAAAATGGCCTGCGTATTCCTAAAAACCGCACCTGGTACACCAATGCAGATCATACACTTTTAGGCACAGATTACCTGGTTGATCTTAAGGTGAACGAGAAGTAGGCTTATACCTAGTTCTTCTTTTTCTTTAAGGAATTGATGAAGTTGGCCCATGCAAAAGGATTGAGCAATGGGTTGGTTCTTGGCCCCGATGAATATTGCAAATTCTGGAATTGCTGATTCATCATGTAACGGTAGTTCATGCTCGAAGAACCTTCCAAAGGCATGGTTCTCACCAGTTCCCGAATAATTTCAGGCTCATAGCTGTTCAGTACATTTTCTTGCTCACGGGTAAGGTTCATGGCGAGAATGGCCTCTTTAAAAAGTTCTTCCGTTGGGAATGGGTTAACCTCAATATCGGCCAGTTGGGTAACTTCTTCTTCTAAGGCGAAAATTACGGTTACTCTATCACCCACCGAATCGGGTACTACCACTTTTCGGTTTTTGAAACCAATAGCACTAATAGTAAGCGTATCTCCGGCCACAAAGGCCTTGCTAAACCAGCCTCTGAAGTCGGTAGGAATACCCCGGCCACGTTCGTCATAAATATGAACCCCGGGTATGGTAATGGTACTGTCTGCGTTCATCACCAAACCCGAAACCTGAACAACATGTAACTCAGAAGGCTGTTGCGCTTTGCTTTGCAAGGATAGCATGAACAAACCGGCAATGATGAATAGAACTTTGTAGTAAGAAGATTTTTGCAGCAGCATAATATTGTTTCAAACGTAAAGATAGCCAATTAGATATGACTCTTCACTTCCCTTGCTTTTACAAACTTAACAAGCAGTTGAGGAAAATTGATTGGTGTATTCGATTAATTCTCCCCAAATTAACAAGAATTAACCGGCCATGCGACTTAAGAATTTTAGCTTATCCTTTGGCAGCCAGATATTTAAATCCGTTTCGGAAGAATCGAGGATTCGTATCTTACATTTACTGTACCGTAACGGAGAGCTGACGATTTCCGATTTGGAGCATATTTTGGAGTTTACTCAAACCAAAACCTCAAGGCATGTAACCTATTTAAAGAACTCCGGAATAATAAGTGCGCGCAAAGTAGACCAATGGGTCTTTTATAGTTTGCGCGAAGAGGTAGAAGAAATAGTACATCGCATTTTTGAGTTTTTGGTGAAAGATACTACGCTGCAAAAAGACCAGGAAACGTATGAAATTTTGGCATCTAATCGCGAGCTGGCTCAAAACCGTTTTCAAAACAGAGTCTTCTATAAATAACCTTGAGTAAGTACCAGCATATTTTTTTTGATCTGGATCATACCCTTTGGGATTATGATGCCAATGCCGCAGAAGCCTTGCATGAATTGTATGAGGTGCACAAACTGGAACAGCTTGAAGCCTTTACAAAACAAGATCTTGTGGCCATGTTTTTTGAGGTAAACCACAAGTTGTGGGATTTGTATAATCACCACCGCATTGGAAGAGCAGATATTAGAAAGCGCAGGTTTCCTGAGATTTTTCATAAACTGAGGGTGAGTCCCGAACATTTACCCGCAACTTTTGAAGAAGAGTACGTGGCGCTGGCACCTACCAAAAGCAGGTTGTTCGATTACGCCACAGAAGTGCTCGACTATTTATCGGCCAGGTATAAGCTGCACCTTATCACCAATGGTTTCGATGATATTCAACATACCAAGCTCAGATCTTCCAATCTTACACCTTATTTTCAACGTGTTATAACCTCTGAGTCTTCGCGCTCGCGGAAGCCTAATCCCCGAATTTTTGAGGTGGCCTTTGAACTTACCGGAGCCGATTGCTTCAATTCCATTATGATTGGCGATAACCTCGACTCGGACATAGCAGGGGCCAAGCGGGTAGACATGGACCATGTTTGGTTTAACCCAACACGAATGGCTACAAATGTGGCAGTGCAACACGAGATATCGAACCTTCTTGAGCTTAAAAGCATTCTCTAATCACGGATAGGTTTTGCTTCCGTAGGCGAACTCTTATATTTGCCGCTATAGAAATGTATAACCCTAAAAAGTAAACTATGGCAACCGGATTTTTCAACGTTCCAGTAGCAAAAAACGAACCTATATATAGCTATGCTCCGGGCTCTCCAGAAAGAGCCAAGCTCAAAGCAGCTATTGAAGAGGCGCGTTCAAAACAAATAGATATTCCCATGTACATCAATGGGAAAGAAGTGCGCACCGATAAAAAGAAGCCGCTTTCTCCTCCCCACGATCATCAGCACATTTTAGGGTATTTTTCTGAAGGAGATGCCTCACATGTTCAGGCATCGATAGATGCTGCCATGGCAGCCAAAAAAGATTGGGCCAACATGAGTTGGGAAAATCGCGCCAGCATCTTCTTGAAAGCTGCCGAGTTGATTGCCGGTCCGTACCGTTATAAAATGAATGCAGCTACCATGTTGGGGCAGTCTAAAAACGCTTTTCAGGCCGAAATTGATTCGGCTTGTGAGATTGTAGACTTCTTGAGGTTCAACGTGCAGTACATGACGGAGATCTACAAGCAACAGCCAGAGTCTTCAGCAGGTATCTGGAACCGCGTAGAACAAAGACCATTGGAAGGCTTTGTGTTCGCACTTACTCCATTCAACTTTACAGCCATTGCCGGTAACTTGCCAACAGCTCCGGCCATGATGGGGAATACGGTAGTTTGGAAGCCGGCTTACACACAAATCTACTCTGCACATGTGCTTATGGAGGTGTTTACCGAAGCGGGTGTACCTCCGGGGGTCATTAACCTTTTCTATGTAGACGGACCCACTGCCGGAGATGTGATTTTTAAACATCAGGACTTTGGTGGTATCCACTTTACCGGTAGCACAGGCGTATTCCAGCACATTTGGAAAACTATTGGTGAGAATATTTATAAGTACAAGTCGTACCCTAGAATTGTGGGAGAAACAGGCGGAAAAGACTTTATAATCGCCCACGAGTCTGCCCATGCCAAGGCCGTTGCTACGGCTATTTCACGAGGTGCTTTTGAATTCCAGGGGCAAAAGTGTTCGGCTGCTTCAAGAGCTTACATTCCGAGCAACATGTGGGAAGAGGTAAAAGGTTATGTAATAGAAGACCTTAAAACCTTCAAAATGGGAGGTACAGAAGACTTTACCAATTTCATCAATGCAGTAATCGATGAAAAGTCTTTCGACAAAATTGCTAAGTATATTGATGATGCCAAGGCAAGCGATAAAGTAGAAGTGATTGCCGGTGGTAACTATGACAAATCTAAGGGTTACTTCATTGAGCCAACCGTATTGTTAACTACCGACCCGAAGTACACCACCATGTGCGAAGAAATATTTGGCCCGGTAATTACCATCTATGTGTATGAGCCAAAAGACTTCGAAGCCACTTTGAAGTTGGTTGATGAGACTTCTCCATATGCATTGACCGGAGCCATCTTCTCGCAAGACAGATATGCGCTAGAAGTAGGGGTGAAGGCCCTGGAGCAATCTGCGGGTAACTTCTACATCAATGATAAACCAACAGGAGCAGTTGTAGGTCAGCAGCCATTTGGTGGAGCCAGAGGCTCAGGAACCAACGACAAGGCCGGTTCAATGATCAACTTGCTCAGATGGGTGTCTCCAAGATTAATCAAGGAAACATTCGTTCCACCGGTAGACTATAGATATCCTTTCTTAGGAGAAGATTAATAACGAATAAGTAGGGCCGTCTTAAAAGCCTGGTTAGCGTCACCCTGAACTTGTTTCAGGGTCTCTAGATAGCTGACAATCAAACTAACAGATTCTGAAATAAATTCAGAATGATGAGGTTTGAAGCTTTTAAGACGGCCTTCTTTCTTTTATAACTTTTCCAATGCATTTAGGCCAAAGCCTTTTTTTTGAAACTTGGGCGGAGGCGACTTATCTTGATAAAAGCATAAAGGCTTCATTATTGTGTGGGTTTTCATGAAAAGAGGTTGGAGTACTTATGAGTGAGCGTTTCTGAATTAAGGTGCTTCAGAGAAATGTAGTTGAGCCTGCAACTTGAAATACCTATGATCTTGTTCGTCCGAAGAATCAATAGAGCTCTATTCTTAAAATACTGAGAAGAAAATCGCTTTCGCTTACTCAGGTCATTCAGCTATATTGAGGATGTTGAAAAGAGCCATTGCCTTAACCTTTCAATTCTAAGCCTTGAGAAAGGCTAAACATCGAATTGTGAGGGCAGTTCAAGAACTGAAGTAGATAAGTATGGAAATAACCCGGGCAGAACAGTATTTAAGAAAAGATGCGCCTATTCATTTGGCTGACCTCACGGAAGAAAGTGCGGCTACATGGGGCAAAATGACACCTCAGCATATGGTGGAGCATCTTATTATTACCTTTAAAATGTCAGTGGGTAAAATCAATATTCCCATTGTAACTCAAGAAGAAGAATGGCCGGCCACCAAGGCATACTTAATGAAAGATAGCCCGATGCGCAGGAATGTGCCTTCTCCGGTAGGAAACAATGAGCTGTTGCCTTTGAGGTTTCCCGGCTTACACACGGCTAAGACCAAGTTGCTCGAAGAAACATTATCTTTTCTGGAATTTGCACGGGAACAGCCCGATTTTATAGCCAACCATCCTTTTGGAGGGCCTATGAAAGCCAGCGAATGGCTACTTTTTCATCGCAAGCATTTCAAGCACCACTTTATTCAATTCGGACTAATTGAGGATTATGTCAAACGATAGACACTATACATTTTTGGCAGAGGTTTTTCAGGCTGCCCCAATCAACCAGAGAATTTTTAGTGGCTCTGAGCTCAGGCTTTCAGAGGGCTCGGCAGAGTATCGACTGGCAGTAAAAGAAGACTTCTTTCATGCGGCCATGGCCATGCACGGGGCCGTATATTTTAAGATGCTGGACGATGCCGCGTATTTTGCGGCAGCTACGCTTGAGCAGGAATACTTCATTGTTACCAAGAGCTATGAGATTCACTTTGTTCGTCCGGTTACTGAAGGGCAGCTTACCGCCAGAGGCACGGTGATTGAAGCCAGAGAAGGAGAATGGCTGGCGCAGTCAGAGATTATAAATGAGCACGGAAAGGTGGTAGGAAAAGGGCAAGGGCTGTTTGTGCGTAGCCGCCAGCGCTTTTCTGATATACAGGGATCATAGCTCAAGATTAACCATTATCCGTGTGTCCTTAACGTCTAGTAATTTGCCTTTGTGGCTGCCGGTCAATATTTCGTAAACATTTCTTTTTAGCTCTTTAGAAGCCAGCTCACAAAAATGAACCTTGAATGTTTTCCCTAGTAGATTGAGATTCTCCTCCGAGTACCATCGATCGTTCGATTGGGCCCTTATCAACTTTACTTCCATAGCCGTATTGATAGGGAAAGGTATTGTTTCAATATCAATCAGAATTCAATGAATAATGAATTGATTGTTAAGGTATTCCGTTGAGCCAGAGTATGTTCCTTTAGGCATGTAAACGCACAAAGCCTGTAACTTTAAAGGTCGGGCTGCGTCTTTAAGTCATCAACAAACTATAAGGTCATCATGAAAAAACTCATCTCATTTTTTTGCCTTTGTCTGGTGGGCACCACCTCATTGGCACAATCTAAAATTACCGAAAAGGAACTTCTTGGAGAATGGCGCATGGTCATAGACATCGACTTAGATGAAATAGAGCGCGATTTGGAGGATGAAAACTGGCTGGCAAGAAAAATTGCAGGTTCTGTCACTGGTTTAGTATCTGACATTCTGGAGGAGATTGATATCAAGATGGACTTTCGCGATAATGGAGAGGTCAAAATAATGGTCAGGGCATTTGGAGAACGAGAGGTGGAGTATGCCGAATGGAGAATAACGCGCGAAGGAGAATTAGAAATCTTTGACAATGACGACAGGCGTTGGAAGAACAGGCATGTAAACTTTGGCCATGACGATGACGTGTGGCTGATGGACAAGGGAAAAATTGTTCAGTATGAAAGAGGCTCAAGGGGCCGATTGGAGCGAGGAGATGTTTATCTGGAGAAGGTTAAGAAAGACTGGTAATAGCTCCCCAAAGTATCTTGCTGCAACTCCGGTCATGGAGTTGCAGCTTTTTTTGTACTAGCCAAAGAACCTGGAGAAAGTACCAAATCCACAAGCATAGCCAACTCCCTGCCATCAAGATATGGTCGTATGCTTGTGTTTACTCAAGTACTTATTAGACGAATACAACGTATAGAATTACACCTGTAACTTGTTGGCCGACCTCGGTTGCAAAGTTTGAGGGTATTAGCTAACCAGCGGACTTAGCCGCTCTCGCGTATCAAAATCCATTTGTGCAATCTTTTCGAGATTGTGGTTTTTAAAGAAGTGTTCTCTAATCTCTAAAAGCTCATCGTATGGCCCCCTGGGAGCCAGTATTTTCACAATTACGGGCGAGCATTCCAGCATTATAAACAGAGCTATAATAAATATGTTGGCCCAATAGATGGCTTTGTTTTCCAGACTAATCTGCCGGAGTGCCTCCAATTGGGCTGCCATACCATTCCAGGGGTTTCGTTGAATACCGGCCAACTCCATGTTTTGCTTTTGCCTCAGCGCGGTGAGCTCACCTTGCAATGCTTCTATTTTGGGAGAGTTGGTAGCAATGCTCAACTCCAGTTCGGTCTGTGCCCTGTCGGCATCGGCCTTTTTTAACTGATAAATTGGCCCTGCATTTCTTTGCATAGAGCCTCCCGTACCATCGGCTTCTTGTCTGGCCAGGGTTGCAAGTTCGTTGCGTTTAGCCCGTTTGGCTTCTATTTCTACTTTCAAAGTATTGATCTGCTCCTGCAGAAGTGATGCTTGTTGCTGGTAGCGTTGGTCTATGGTGGCTATTTCTTTCTGGTAAATGGTTTCTTCCAACAGCACCAGTTTTCGGTCGATCTCTTTAGAAAAAATCTTGAGTTCCAGTGGCTTGGAAATTACGATGGCCAGCATAACCGCCAACAAAATTCTTGGACTAGCCATGAATAACTCATGCCACCGACCCTTACGGTTTTTCTTCATGGTAGAGACAATAAACCTATCGAGGTTGAAGATAACACAACCCCAAAGAAGCCCGAATGCAATGGCCCATCCGCTGTGAGAGAAAATGGTATGAAAGGCATAACCTCCGGAAAGTGCAGCAAGCAGGCCGGTAAAAAATACGGTGGCTCCAATGCCGGTAAATTTTGAGGCTTCGGTAGGGCAGCGCTTTAAAAGCGACTGGTTGGCTCCGGAGCAGAACCAAAAGAAATGCTTGAGGGAATTCATACGTTGAGTTTTTGACTTGGTGTAGTCAATAACGGAACGCGTTTTAATATGTTGTAATAATTAGTACCTTTTTATGCAAGGTAGCTAATACAGGCACATCACATAAGTGCTGTGGGGTTACTTATAAACCATACTGATCAATCAGGTAAATAAGTGCAGCCATGGATGCGGCTCCAAGTTCCAGTTCTCTTTGATTAACGGCTTCAAAGTTATCGATAGGAGTGTGGTGGTATTTGAAGTACCGTTGACTATCGGGCAAATAGCCAATAGTTGGTACATCTTGGGTTCTAAGCGGGCTTATGTCTGCACCACCACCGCCACGTTTAAACTGAAAAAGCCCATATGGTTCAAAAAGAGATGCCCAGCCCAGCAATTTATTCTGTTGGGACTCGGTGCCGGTAATACCAAAACCAACCGGTAAAAAGCCGCCACGATCTGATTCGAGTGCCGCAATGTGCTTTTCGTTGTTCTCTGCTGCCAATTCGGCATACTTCCTTCCTCCTCGCAATCCATTCTCCTCATTCATGAACATTACGGCCCGTATGGTTCTCTTGGGTCGGTAGTTAAGGGCTTTGAACAGTCTGAGTACTTCTATGGATTGTACACATCCGGCACCGTCATCGTGAGCACCCTCCGATAAGTCCCATGAGTCCAGATGACCACCCACCACAATGATTTCATCGGGAAACTGCGTTCCCTTTATTTCTCCCACCACATTGTATGAGAGTACATCTTCATGCATCTGGCTATGAGTCTCGAAATAGAACTGCAGTTCGGGGTCATCATGGAGCAAATCACTCAGAAAATCGGCATCGGCAGTGCTTATGGCCACGGCCGGAATTTTAGGCACGTTTAGGCCGTAGTTCGTACTTCCGGTATGCACAACACCATCTTTATAAGAGCTTAGTGAGCGCACAATAACCCCTATGGCACCATACTTGGCGGCTTCTGTCGGGCCACTACCTCGTTGGTTTGAAGCTCCGCTATAGGCCGAAAAAGTATCCAATAGCCGCGGATCCATAGGGCGATTAAAGAAGACGATTTTTCCTTTGATGGTTTTCTCTCCCAGTTCTGCCAGTTGTTGAAAGTCTTTGACCTCTATAAGCCTTCCCAGTGTTCCTTTTGGGCCTGTACCTACCGAATTGCCAAGGGCTGTTACTTCAATGGGCATTGACCCATATTTTTTGGAGTTAACAATTCTTCCTTTTTCAACCTCCCCTCTTTCCCAATGAGGCACCATTACGGGCTGCAGGTACACGGTGTCGAACCCGTAGGCCATCATCTGTTGCCTGCTCCACTCTACGGCTGCGGCCGCTTGCGGAGAGCCGCTCAACCGGCCGCCAATGTTTTTGGTAAGGTATCGGAGCATTTCATAGCTCTCTCCCTTTGCAAGGGCTTCATCGTATATTTTTCGAATAAAGGCTGCGTCTTTTTCCTGGCCATGTACGGCTGTGGCTAAAAGCAGTAAAAGGGAAAGGAGCATTATTCTTTTCATGGCATTTCGGTCAGTCTACAATCTCTGCCTCCTGTAAAATATACATGAGTTTTAAGGGGTCATCGGCATTGATTTTAAGCTTGCCCCTTACCTTTATTCTCTTTTCGGTGAATTTGATTTTCTCTTTGGCAAATACTTCGGCCACCGTTTCGGGACCTGCACCTCCGCAAAAAAAGCAATTGGCAAATGGCAAAGAAGAAAGCACAAAATAGGACTCTCCCTGGAGCTCTTCGAGGGGGATCATCCAGCCTTCCAGTTCGATTACTTTACCATCCAGTTTTTTAACCTCATCGCTAAAAGTAGGGTAGTCGATTTCAAAATTGAGTGTTTCATCGAATCGCTTTTCTATAGTGACTTTAGAAAGCGTTTTCCATCCATTGAAGTCTTGTCCAAAAGTGGTAAGTCCAAGAACCAGACCGATAAGTAGTAGGCTGTGCTTTCGCATTATTTAATGAGATCAAACATTCGGTTGAAACGCAAACGCTCAAAAAAGCCTGCATCGGGGTTTGTTCGGTCTACCGACCAGAAGATAAAAAGCGGTTTGCCCACAATGTGGTCGTATGGCACAAAACCCCACGACCGTGAATCGAGCGAATTGTGTCGGTTGTCACCAATCATAAAGTAGTATCCTTGCTTGAAGGTATAGCTATCTATTTTTTTCCCGTCAATGAATACTTCGTAGTCCTTAATGTTCACATTGTCGTTGTGTTCATACTCCCTTATTACCTCGCCATACAGAGCCACATTTTCTTTGGTGAGTTCAATGGTCATGCCTTTTTCAGGCATTACCAGAGGGCCAAAGAAATCGCGACTCCAGTTAAATAGCGGGTCACCGGGGTAAATACCGCGGTCTTCTCCGAGCTCGTAAACTATTTCTTCCACGCTGTCAATAAAAGGCAATTTTTCCAATGCGGCAGCTTTCTCGGGAGTGGTGTTCACCTCAAAGCCAACTTTACCATTGTAGGCACTGTTGGGCACTGCACTGGTAGCATAGGTATCAAAAGGATTAGTGTCCTGGTAATCGGTAATACCCAACTCTCGCATGTACCGGGCGTGTACACCACGCTCGGTAGCAGCCAGGTAGCTGGTCATCATGTTGGGTGGGTTATCTACCGGCTTTCCGTTAATGTAAATTTGCTTATTACGCACCTCAAAGGTGTCTCCGGGAACGGCCATGCAGCGTTTTACATAGAAGGTCTTCATGTCTACAGGAAAGCCTTTTTCATAATCAGGAGGGTAGTTAAATACTACGGGTTCTCCTCTTCTTGGCTTTCTAAGGCCGGGCAGGCGGTACTGGGGCAGTTGGATAATGTCTGAATACGATGGAATTTCTTTTCCGAAAAGTTTTATGCCCCAGAAAGTTTGGTGGGCCAGTGGAAACTGGATGGGCGTTTTGGGCGTTCTGGCTCCGTAGTGAAACTTGCTTACAAAGAGATGGTCACCAATGAGCATAGAGTTTTCCATGGAACCTGTGGGTATGGCAAAGGCTTCCACAAACAGTCCGCGTATGATGGTAACCGCTATGAGCGCAAAAAGTATATCGTTGAATAGTTCTCTAAAAAAGCCTTTTTTCTTTTTTTCCGGCTTCTCTTCTTTTTTCTTTCTCTTTAAGAAATCGAGCATAATAGAGTCTTATAAATAGTCGGCTTTAAAGGTATTATAAATCTGCGAATTATGGGTATTTCTACCCGGTAGATGAAATGCCTAACGGGCGAATGTATGTATAGGTTGAGACTTATCTGTTGGGCGGTTTCAGTTTTTGGCTCTCCTTCGCTTATTTTGAGGCCAAACAGGCACTATGATCTTTATAAATGACCTCGCTTTTGGTTATGCCTCGCACAAGGTGCTTTCTATTCCGCAGTTGCAGGTGGAGGAAGGTAAGCACCTTCTTATTCTTGGGGCTTCGGGCAGCGGAAAAACAACCCTTCTTCATATTTTGGGAGGCCTTCTGGCACCGCAAGAGGGAACGGTAAGGATTGGCCAAACCGACTTGTACCGTTTGAGTGGTGCGCAACGCGATAAATACCGGGGGCAGAATATTGGGCTCATCTTTCAAAAGGCGCATCTCATTAGTGCACTAAGTGTACAAGATAATTTATTGTTGGCTCAGTATTTAGCCGGAATGGCGCAAGACAGGGGGCGTGTAAAAGAAGTGCTTACTAATCTGGGGCTTGCAGATAAGCTACACAAGAAAGTTAAGGCACTGAGCCAGGGTGAGCAACAACGGGTAACTATTGCTCGCGCATTACTTAACAGACCCCGTGTAATTTTGGCCGATGAGCCTACAGCCAGTCTGGACGATACCAATGCGCACAAAGTCATAGACCTTTTGAAAAGTCAGGCAGAACAGAACAATGCCTCGTTGCTCATTGCCACCCACGATCAACGTGTAAAAGATCAGTTTGAACTTCAACTAAACCTGGCTACCCTATGAACCTGATTATACTTAGCTGGAATTACATTAGGTCTAAGCCTCTCAATACGCTGCTGAATATGCTGCTTATGGCTTTGGGTATTGCCATTATTTTGGTACTTATTCTGCTGAGCTCTCAGCTAGAAGAAAACCTCAATAAAAACAAGCGCGGAGTAGACCTTGTAGTTGGTGCCAAGGGCAGCCCTTTACAGCTTATTTTGGCCAACGTATACCACATAGACTTTCCTACAGGCAATATAAAACTGGAAGAAGCCCGTGCGCTCACCAGAAACAGACTCATAGCAGGAGCTATTCCGTTGGCTTTGGGCGATAATTACCGGGGCTTTAGAATTGTGGGAACCAACCACGAGTATGTACAACTCTATGAAGGCTCCCTTACTTCCGGCCAATTGTGGAAACGAAACATGGAAAGTGTTATTGGTGCCAATGTTGCCGAACGATTGAACCTGAAGCCGGGAGATACATTTTTTGGAGCACATGGGCTCTCCGTTGCCGATATGGAACATGAAGAGCGTCCTTATAAAATTGTTGGGGTGTTGGCCAGAAATAACTCTGTTTTAGATAATCTGATCCTTACCAATATTGAAAGTGTTTGGGCAGTTCATGAGCATGAAGAGGAGCATGAGCATAGTGAACATGCGGATGAACCGGAGTTGGGTTCGGCCTATGAGAGTGGTTTGCCCGAGGGCGATGAGGATGCAGAAATCACCTCCATGTTGCTTAAGTTCAGGTCGCCCATGGGGGCTGTCACCCTTCCACGAATGATTAATTCCAATACTAACATGCAGGCAGCCTCACCGGCTTTTGAAACGCAGCGTTTGTTCTCTCTGCTGGGAATTGGTGTAGAGTTGCTCAGAAGTTTTGCCTATATCATTATCATTATAGCCGGTTTGAGCATATTCATTTCGCTGTACAATGCACTGAAAGACCGAAAGTACGACTTGGCCATTATGCGTTCGTTGGGAGCTTCAAAAACCAAACTATTTGTACATGTAATACTCGAAGGGGTAATTATTACCGTGTTGGGGGGAGCTCTGGGATTTGTGCTGGGTCACGGACTAACAGAGTTTTTGGCAGGCCTTTACGAAAAATCAGAAGCCATGGGGCTTACCGGTTTGGTTTTTGTGAAACAAGAATGGTGGGTTGTAGTAATTAGTATAGGTATAGGTTTGTTGGCTTCGGTAATTCCGGCTGTCAATGCCTACAAAACAGATATTTCAGACGTATTAGCCAAAGAATAATGAAGAAGATAGTTGTACTGATTGTATTGAGTATATGGGGGACCGGCTTGTTCGGTCAGGAGGTAAAGGCTAAAGGCCCAAAGCTCTGGAAAACCCTGGCCGATGTGAAGTATGAAATTCAAAAAGACGAATATGGCGATGTGTATGTGCCTGTTTTTGGAGAAGACATACAGGCTATTAAAGATCAGCTGGTAGAGGTAGAAGGCTATGTAATTCCTTCAGACATTACTTTTGTCAATGATTATCTAATTATTTCTTCGCTACCTATAAGTGAGTGTTTCTTCTGTGGCTCAGGCGGACCGGAGACGGTGATGGAAATTCACCTGAAGAAAGGAGAGAAGTACAAGTATAACTCCAAGCGGCTAAAGTTTAGAGGAAAACTGGTGCTGAACGCAACCAATCCCGACAAATTGATGTATCAGTTGGTGGATAGTGAATTTTTAGGTTTGGCCGATGATAGTTATTAAACCCCTCAAGTACGTTTCATTCATATTGTTCTTCTTTCTTTTGGTTGTAGGTTGTGGCAATGCTTACAATCCGAAGGCTCAGCGTGATGCCATTTTTAAAGTACACGATGAGGTAATGCCTAAGATTGGAGAGGTGATGGAGCTGCGGAGAAAAGCCCTGCAAAAGGCTTCAGAGATTGCTGAAAAGGAGGCCGATCGAGCGGCTCAACTCAGAGCGCTTGCTCAACAACTGGAACAAGCCAATAACGGCATGATGAGTTGGATGCGCGAGTGGAGTAAAAACTCTCAGAAATATATGGAGATGAAAGCCGGAGCTTCTGAACAGGTGGAATATCTGAAGAAAGAAATGGAACGGGTAACGGAAGTGAAAGAAGCCATTAACGGAGCAATTGCAGAAGCCAAAAAAGCACTTTAGGAGTACTTAGGCAGTAGCATCAACGGTTCAGCGATTTCTTTACCGCGTCCAATGAAACCCCTCCATAACTGTTTCCCCAGGCATTGGTTATGTAGGTAAGTATTTCGGTTACTTCAGAAGCATTCAGGCTGGTATTGCCCGGCATTGGTTGCCTGTACTCAATACCATTGACAATCAGAGGCTCTTTTGCACCATTTACTATTATTCGCGCTGCCCTACCCACATCGTTGAGAAGGTAGTCGGCCCCTTTTAGAGGTGGAATCAGCTGTCCTAGTCCCTCACCGTTTTCCATATGACAGTTGGCGCAATGGGTGCTGTATAGCCTCTTTCCATTAGTGAAATATTTGATTTCAGTATCGTTGAGGCGATTCAATACTTGCTCTCCTTCAGAGGAGCCACCACCACAGGCCGTGGCAGTAGCCAGAGCGAACAGTATGGGTACAATTAGTTTACTGCTCATACTCGGCAAGCAGTTTCGGAATATCATTGATCAGTGCAGTTACTTCTTTGGGGTTGGTGCCGTCATACTTACCTCTTATTCTTCTTTCCTTATCTACCAGTAAGAATGCTCCACTATGAATAAAGCCACCCGGAGCATCTTCGTTTTCCCCCAGAGGAACCATGTATCCTTCTCCACTTCCTATCTGATAAATTTTATCCTTATCTCCCGTGAGAAAATGCCAGGTTTTATTGTCCGGAACACCTAATCGCATGGAGTAGTCCTTTAGGTAGGCTACGGTGTCGTGCTCGGGGTCTATGGTGTGCGAAAGAATAGCAAAATTGGGAGTGTCTTTGAACTGCTCATATACTCTCAGCATTTGCTGCTTCATTACAGGGCAAATGGTGGGGCAGGTACCAAAGAAAAAGTCTGCCACATATATTTTATCGGCCACCGTTGCTTCTGTAACAAGGGCACTATCCTGATCTACAAATTGAAAGTTGGGCACGGTATGGTATAGAGTATCTATTTTTCCGTTTACCTCCTTGTATTCAGGTATCCCCAGTATGGGCAATCGGCTGTTTTTTGGCGATGAACAGGCTATGGCAACCCAAGCCACAAGCCACAAGCAAACTCGTTTCCACATCTTCATTTCTTCTTTCGTTCTCGAAGTTTTTTATACCCTTTAATGCCCAACATGAGGGCCACAGTTACCAATACGAAGCCAGCTGTTCCTTTGATCCAGTCTAATTGGTTTTTTAACACAATTAAGAACACCACAGAGATAAGTACTAAAGTGGCTACTTCATTGAGAATTCGTAGTTGGATGGAGTTGAGCCTGGCCACACCGTTTTGTAGCTCCTTATACAAACGGTGACAGTACAGGTGGTATCCGTAGAGAAGCAATACAAAGCAAAGCTTTATTTGCATAAAGGGCAGTTGCAGCATATCCGGATACTGAATGATCATGCTAATGCCCAGAGCCAGTGTTATGAGCGCAGAAGGCCAGGTAATGATGATCCAGAGTCTTTTGGCCATTAGGGCAAGCTGAGTACCTAAAATGCTTTTTTCCGGCTCCGGTTTATTCAGTGCTTCTGTCTGGTATACAAAAAGGCGAACAATATAAAAAAGGCCTGCAAACCAGGTAACTATGAATATAATGTGAAGTGCCTTTATGTATAAATTGGCCATGGGCGCAATTTAGTCACTAAAACACAATTGGCCGACCGTAAATGTGCTTTTGATAGGCCTATTGACTAAGTAGGTTTGACTCTGGAGTAATTACTTTCTTTTCCTAAGGTATTTTTTATTCAAAAGCCATTCAATACCCAGCGATATCCAAGCAACCGGGAGAATGAATATGATAAAAACGGTATTGTTGAGCCTGAGTTTTATGCCTTAGCAAATATGGTAGATCAATGACCCAAAGATTTCATTTGGGGTACGCTCCAATACATAAAAGGTCAGTAGAATTAAGTATAACCAGAAGGGTACTAACCGGTATTTGCATTGCCGGTTAGATAGCAGGGTCTTTTCGATGGATTGTTTCTACCCGGAGCCCCACAGAAACTTCTCCTGAATGTTCAGGTATAAAATTCTCGCCAAAAAGAATTTTATTTCCTGATTTGCGATATCCGGCCAATGTTCTGAGAGGTTCTGCACCTTTCTCACCCGTATTTTGATCGATAGTGGTCATAACGCAGCGAGCGCAAGGCTTAACCCCTCTGTAGGTCAGACGGTTAATCATGATTTCGGCCAGAGTATCTTCTTCATGTGGAGCAAGCCCTTCCAGAACAAGGTTGGGTCTGAACCTGTTCATGGGAAGTTCATAACCCAGCTTTTGGTTCAGAAGATTAAGCGATGCCTGGCCAATGATGAGTATGGGATATCCATCGGCAAAGCTCACATGATCGTCAGTCGCAGGGGCATAACGCTGATCGGCTATTCGCAGGCTGCTTTCAGGCATATACACCAACCTTGTGGCAAAACCCAATACGCTAGAAAACCATTGATTTATGGGCTCGGGTGAGGGAAGGGCCTGACACGAGTCGTCCCATACGGTTACTTCTATGGGGTCTGCAATTGGTGCTTCAAGGTCAATGCTTAGTGGCTGCAGTTTTCCGCTTCGGTCTTCAATTACCATGCTGTGGTTTTCTATTCGCGGTTGCAGAAGGGCCAGTTGCTGATGTTCCCTTTGGCTTACAAACCGTCCATTTTCATCAACCAACATCCATCGCCTGTCGTATTTTAGTCCCCTTCTTTCAACAGGGCTTGTGGTTAGTTCAATTCCTCCCAAAGATTTAATGGGGTATATGTAGATGTTTTTTACGTAGATACTTTTCATTGCCAGTATTTATATCGGCTTACACTTTTTAAGGTCAGGTTGAACCCATCCCAACCTATTTTACTCAGCATTATGTTGGGATATTCTTTCGAAAAACTGTAGTTGTTCTTTTTTTCCTTGTCTAGCTGAACATTGACTTGCCAAAGTGAATCTCCATCAATTACCTGAAACTGTGCCCGATAAACTTTGGGTTCAAAGGTTTTGGTATTCACCTGCGATTCTACAACCTGCTTTTCAAATGTAAGGCCATCCTGGAACCGAAGAGCCCTAAGCAAGTAACTCAACTGATCCTCCCAGATTAAATCAGCTCCTTCCAAAAAAGATTGACCATCTCCAAAACCATCGAAATAGCTATTGTAGTCGTACTGATAGCCTGTGGGTGAAAGAGTAAATTGCTTGAAGGTATTGCCGCACCATTCCTGGCCGGTATGAGTCATTTTGTGCAGCTGCTCCGGTTTGGCTCTTTTGTAGAACAAGCTGGTTAGGTAGTGATAGGGGTAGTTGTCTGTTTCAAAGCGGGCAAACTTGTTCACCTTCATTACGCTGAACAGGTCGGTTCTGGAGTAGTCATCTGTCTTTACATTGTATGCCTTGTTAAACTCTTCTTTTACGGTAATGTAGGTGTATTCAAAGTTTCTTGTTTTTCCGTAAACCCTTCTTTGTGCATGGTATTGAGCTACTTCGGCCTGGCCATCTTCCCAAAGGCTCTGCATGGCCCATTCATGATTAAATACCGGGCTGTTGGCATAAGGAGCCTCCTTAGTTTTGTGTTTACCACAACCGAGGCATATGAGGGCTAAGAATAGCAGTCGCGTTTTCATGCTCTATGTACTTTAAGTATGTCAGCAGCCCACTCGCCCAGATCGGCTTCGGTGTCTACATCGCTCAAGGTTTGCAATTTGGCTACGCTGTAACCCAAGTGGTTCAAGTCGGCTTCGGTAGCCGCGCAAACCGAGGAAGTGCTCCATTCTTTATTTTCGAATATTTCGAATATCGGCTGATTCATTCCCAGCAGGTAATATCCACCGTCATACGAAGGGCCAATGACAACGTCATGCTGCTTCAGTTCTTCAAAAGCCCGTGCAATTAGCTCCGGGTTCAGGTCGTAGCAATCGCTACCAATTATGCATACTCTTGCGGCTCCGGCATCAAAAGCTTCTTCAAAAGCGGCTTTCATCTTCACTCCCAGATTCCCTGTTGTCTGTATGGCCTTAAGAAAATCTGCATTGGACCATACGTCCGACCGGTCTATAAACTGATCGTAATAAACCACTCTTTCTACCTTTACCTGAACAGAGATATCGCGGGTTCTCTCCAGCAAACGCTTGTAAACCTCCAGAGCACAGAGGTCTCCCACGGTGGCCGCCAGGCGCGTTTTTGCTCTTCCAAGAGCCGGGTTTTTCACAAAGATGATCAGCCTTTCTTTCATTTCAGTACACCGCTTTTCCTTTTCTCAACAGCAGAGAAAAACTTTTGTTGTAGGTATGAATACTATCCGAAGGTAGTCCTGCCGAGTTAACTACGGGCAATTCGCTATTGGCCCACCCTAAAATTCCGTCTTTCATGTCGTAAACCAGACTAAACCCTGCATTGCGGAGCTGCCGGGCCACTCGGTTGCTTCTTACTCCAATGGTACAGTACACCAAAACAGGATGGTTTTTGGGCAGAGAGTCCAGGAGCGATCCTTCAAAACGCAAGGCTCCCTCAATATGACTCAAAGCAAACTCTTCTTCCGTACGCGCATCGAGAATGGTGGGGGTCTGGTGGGCAATTATTTGAGTAGCCTCTTTGGCTTTGATGCGCTGCACTTTTTTTGTCATTCTCCACGTGTATATGCCACTTTCATAAAAAAGAAACCCGACCAATAGACTGACCGTGGCTACAAAAATTACGATACGAATTGGCTTTGCGGATTTCACTATGGCAAATTAACCAAAGCCATTGGCAGCACCTAATGGCTTACTCATTTATGGTTAGCATAGTTGGAGCCTAACAGAGAAGAATTTCATGAACATGAAGGGTATCTTATGGGTGCTTTAGCACGAATTCATTTTCTTTGTTTACAAGCATGCGAAGAAAAAAACTCAGTACAGAAGAATTGATAGATGGTATCAGAAAGGGTGACCGTCTGGTACTAAGCCGTGCCATTACACTGGTGGAAAGTCAGCGACCCGAGGATATGGAACAAGCTGAGGTGCTTTTGCAAACCCTTTTGCCTGCTACAGGGAGATCGTTCAGGTTGGGCATAACGGGTGTGCCAGGAGTCGGTAAAAGCACTTTTATAGAGGCTTTTGGGACGCTTTTAACAGAGAAGAGACTCAAGCTTGCTGTGCTCACTATAGACCCAAGCAGTCAGCGTTCCAAAGGCAGTATTCTGGGCGATAAGACCCGCATGGAAGAGCTTGCCCGTAACCCCAATGCCTTCATTAGACCTTCTGCTTCTGGAAGTACCTTGGGAGGAGTGAGTGGCAAAACCAGAGAGGTAATGCTATTGTGCGAGGCGGCCGGTTTCGATTTTATAATTGTGGAAACAGTGGGCGTAGGCCAGTCCGAAACGTTGGTTCATGGCATGGTCGATTTCTTTTTGTTGCTAATGCTTGCAGGAGCTGGAGATGAGCTTCAGGGTATTAAAAAAGGCATAATGGAAATGGCCGATGCTGTGGTAATTAACAAGGCCGATGGAGATAATCTGAAACCGGCAAAACGGGCCAAAGTAGAATATCAAAATGCCCTGCACCTCTTTCCGGCTAATCTTAGTGGTTGGATACCCCAGGTAAAGACCTGCTCAGCCCTGGAAAAAAGCGGCTTGGAAGAAGTATATGAGATGCTCGACAAGTTTAAGCGTAAGGTAAAGAGCAATGGTTACTTCGACAAAAACAGGGCCGATCAACAGGTGAGTTGGTTTAAAGAAAATCTGACTGATTTATTGCGGACATCATTTTTTAAGAAGCCCGAAGTGAAACAACGCTACGAGGAAAAGCTTAAAGAGGTTCAGTCGGGGAAAACTCCAGCACTGAATGCCGCCCGAGAGGTGATTAGCATCATCTAGTACCGTATATTCATTGAACTGATAAGACAAAAAAAGAGGGTGTCTCAAGAGCTTGCTTATTGCTATTCCGAGCCTTCTTTAGTAGCAAAATAGTTCGTAATAGCTGATTTGAGTCTCTTGAGACACCCCTTGGTTGTATTTTAAATCGTGGTTTAGAGGCTGTTCTATCCTTTTCTTATGCTTGAAGCACCAGAAGAGTCAGCACTTACAGAGGCTCCTCCACGGTATCGTACGCTAGAAGCACCACTGGCATGAACTTCCAGTCTTCCCGTAGCATATACATGGGCCGATCCTGCTCCGCTAACCCGTATGTCGGCATTTACCGATTCCAGATCGTAGGCCCGGTATACGGTGGCACCACTGGTTTTTATCACTTGCTCACGGGCTTCGCCTTCCAGATTAATTACGCACGCACCCGATGCTTCCAGATACAATGCTTCTACCTGCATTTCTATATTAAGAACCGAAGCACCCGATAGTTCCAGATCCAGTTTTTTGCCTTTCAATACATCTCTGGTTTTCAAAGTCACCGCTCCACTCACATTGATTCGCTCAAGCGACTTTACTGTCAAATAGGCTTTTGGAGATTGTCGCATTCTTCGGGTTTCGCGAGAGTCCTGTATTTTAATAATCAGCGTTCCGCCTCTTACTTCAGTTACTATATCATCAATGAAACGGTCTTCGGCTTCAATTTCCAGCGACTCCTGGTTTCCCACACTAATTTCTACCTCAAATGCGCTGCTTACCGAAAGGGCATTGAAGTTTTTTACTTCTCGTTTCTGGCGCGTTTGTCCCAACAGGGCCTGACCGGCTATGATAAAAACGGCCGCGATAGAAAGAGTTAGAAGTCGTTTGCTCACAAAATTATTCATTGTATTAAACTTAAAATGTGCTCTAAAGATAGCCCAATGAATTAAAGGTTGCATGCTCGCTAAAATATTCTTGTTTCGGCCCTTCTTAGGAAAAGGCTTAACTTGTTCTAACATTGCATGCAAGTCGTGAACACGACAGTGTAGCAGAACTTGTTTTTACAATTTGAGCGTAATAGCCATTATATGCAGCACATTGTTATAATCGGCAATGGCATTGCCGGTATTACTACTGCCAGGCACCTCAGAAAACTGAGCAGTGACAAGATTACCGTGATTTCTGCCGAAACCGATCATTTTTTTTCCAGAACAGCCCTTATGTACATTTTCATGGGGCACATGAAGTACGAACATACGAAACCCTATGAAGACTGGTTTTGGGAGAAGAACAAGATAGAATTGAAGAGGGCTTACGTAAAGGCCGTTGATGTGGAAAGTAACCGGTTAGAGTTCCAAGACGGGTCTACCATGGCCTACGATAAACTGGTAATTGCTACAGGTTCTAAGCCCAATAAGTTTGGCTGGCCCGGGCAAGACCTTAAAGGAGTTCAGGGGCTTTATAGTTATCAGGACCTTGAACTTATGGAATCTAACACCAAGGGTATTAGGCGCGCTGTAGTGGTAGGAGGAGGCCTGATTGGTATAGAAATGGCCGAAATGCTTTTGTCCAGAAACATTCCGGTAACTTTTTTGGTACGTGAAAAAAGCTTTTGGAACAATGTGTTGCCGGCAGAAGAATCGGCCATGATCAACCGACACATACACGAGCATGGAGTAGACTTACGCCTAAATACAGAGCTCGATGAAATTTTGGCTGACGACACAGGCCGAGTGAAGGCTGTACGAACCAAAGAAGGGCAACTTATAGACTGTCAGTTTGTGGGACTTACCGCAGGAGTTTCTCCCAATGTAGAGCTTCTGAAGTCTTCCGGTATTGAGCTTAATCGTGGAGTGTTGGTAGATGAATACCTGAGAACCAACGTGAACAATGTTTTTGCAGCGGGCGATTGTGCAGAGTTTCGGAAGCCTATTGGCGAGCGAAAGTCTATTGAACAGGTTTGGTATACCGGTAGAATGATGGGGGAGGCTCTTGGCAGAACATTGGCGGGTAAACCAACAGCCTATAAGCCGGGTCACTGGTTTAATTCGGCTAAGTTCTTCGATATAGAATATCAAACCTATGGTTGGGTTTGGCCAGAGAAAAAAGCAGATGAGTCTGAGTTTTACTGGGAACATTCTAAAGGAAAAACTTGCCTGAGGTTGCGATGGAAATCGAGCAACGGGCAGTTGGTGGGAGTAAACAATTTTGGTTTTAGGCTCAGGCATCAGGCTTTTGATAAATGGTTTAGAGAAGAAAAGACGGTGCATTATGTGCTGGAACACTTGAGAGATGCCAATTTCGACCCTGAGTTTTACCGCCAGCATGAAGAAGAAATTATTGCCCGATTCAATGCCGAAAATGGCACCCAGTTGAAGCTCAGAAAAAAGAGTTGGCAACGTATTTTACAATTGGTTTCATAAAAACGTTCCTATGTCTGCAGCAGACCCTAGTTTATCTATAGCCAATCCGCATCCTCATAAGACCGATGCTATTCAAAAAGCAGGACTTGCTCTGGCGGGCCTGGGCTTACTTACTCTGTTTTTGGCCTGGGGCAATGTACCTCTTCCAAAAACCTTAAGTCTGGCCTTTGCTCTTGGAGGTATTATTTTCGGTACAACCCTTTACTCCTGGAGGCTTTACATGAAACAGCCGGAAGGGGTTAAAAATAATGGGGTCATGTTTAAAAGCCTTACCAGCAGAGGTGTTTTGGGTTGGGTGGCCGGAGTAGTGCTTACGGCTTTCTACGTCATTATCTACTGGTATCCTGAATACCTTGGTTATAAGCCTGGTGGAGCCAACGAAGGTTTTGTGGCCTTGTTCGATCCGCTGAGCCGGTTTTTTAAAGGAAAACCCGCCAGTCAGTGGTTTTTATATGGCACCCTGTATACCGTTTCCATTTTGGCTTTGGGCATTAAGTTTTTGTTTAAATACAGGCACAATGCTTATCAGATAAAGCGCACTCTGGTAGTAATTGCCGCACAACTTTTTCTCGCTTATCTCATACCCGAAATATTGGCCGGCTTGAATTATAACGATGCCACCAACCCTCAGGGAGAATACCTGGGCTATTATGATACCGACATTAAAAACACCTGGCCGCTTGACTATGACTTCTTTTACGATTGGCACCTGGATGCCATGCAGCAAAAGGCCTATCAGCCGGTGGGTATGCTTTATTTGGTTATTGGTATAGCCATGTTTCTAGTGTTTACTCCGGTGCTTACCTACTTCTTTGGCAAGCGCTGGTACTGTTCGTGGGTTTGTGGTTGTGGGGGCTTGGCCGAAACGGCAGGAGATCCTTTTCGACATTTATCATCAAAAAAACTTAGTGCCTGGAAACTGGAACGCTGGCTTATTCATGGAGTGATGATTTTTGTTTTTGTGATGACGGCCGCAACGCTCTATGGTTACTTCTGGAATACAGGAGAGGTTTTTGGGCTGAATATTTACAACAATTTTCAAAAGCCCTATGGCTTTTTAATAGGCGCTACATTTTCAGGGGTCATAGGCGTAGGGTTTTACCCTATGCTGGGCTCAAGGGTATGGTGCCGTTTCGGCTGTCCTATGGCCGGATATATGGGCATTATTCAACGGTTCAAATCGCGCTTTAGAATTACCACCAATGGTGGCCAGTGTATTTCTTGTGGCAACTGTTCTACTTATTGCGAGCAAGGAATTGATGTGCGCTGGTATGCTCAAAGAGGGCAAAATATAGTGAGGGCCTCATGCGTTGGCTGTGGAATTTGTTCAGCTGTTTGTCCAAGGGGAGTGCTGAAATTAGAGAATGGGCCGGATGAAAAGCGCATGGATGCTCCGGCCATTATTGTGGGCAACGATAGTGTAAGCCTTAATCAGTAACCGTTTCGGCTAGGGTTTTATCAATGCCTGCTCAAATTCGAAGTCGATGGTGCCATGTTTAGGGATGGTAAAACTTACCGTATAGAACTGAGCATCTCGGTTTCGCTCAAAAAAGAGCAGGCCGCTTATGTATTCGTTGGTGAGAACGGTAGTTTTTCTAACCGGTGTTTCTTCCCAATATACCCGGGTGTTTTTTATTTCCTGCAGAAAGGCTTCTCTGCGGTCTAGTGCCAATTGCCGGCTATCGCTCATTTGATTGCGCTGTATAAAACGGGCATCTGCTTCTTCTTGAGAAATTCTCGGATCGGTAGACTCTACAATGGTAGTAGCAAGGTCGGTGGCATTAATAAAAAGCTCAGAGATTCTATCGTTGACGAGTCTGGCTTCTTCACGAGCGGCTGAACGATCATATTCTAAAATTTTCAGCTCCGGATCTACTGCCTTTTGTGTGCTCAAATGGAACATATCAGGAGCATAGGCAGAAATAAGGGCATTACTCGGATCGAATATGAGCGTGTCTGAAGAGCGATTGTCATATAGTACATCGAAAATCAACATATCACCATCGTTTCGATAGTAACTGAGCGTTATGTAATGGCCATTCAATTCTTTGGTAATGAACTTTCTACCGGCTATCCATTTGCCTTCGTTATCGTTGGCCGAAAGCTTACTAATGGGTATAGGTGAGGCACAAGAATAGGCCAATGCAGATAAAAGGAGAAGGGTAAGTAGTTGTCTATTCATGGTTTTGACTTTGCTCATTGCCTATCAAACAAAATGCCACTCTGGGTTTTTGTATTTTAGGTTCACTCGATAAAGTCCGTATGGCGCATGATTCTACCCTTTGCACCATTTGTGAAAACACAAGAGGCTCTTATAAAGCCCTGTGAAGACCCCAACATGTGATGGAAGTTATATTTTACTTCCATGTGATCTTCATTAGTGTCTTTATGCATTTAAAATAAATGAAGATTAATAGGACCAATAGAAGTCAAAACGAAAAACTTACTTCGTGCAGGCTTTTGATTGGCTTACCTTTTCTGGTGGCACATTTCCAGGGGCCTGATGCCAATAGAACTTTTGTAATGTATGGGTGGAATACTTCCGGCAAAGTGGTGTGCTGTGTGACTACATTCACCAGAACTACTTTATTATTGGTACCCACAGTGTAGTGTAAAACAATTACTCCTTCTTTGTTCACTGTAGATAGGGAGTCTGGCAGCCTGACAGACTTTTTCAGATATTCATCCAGGCCCTTTTTGCCTCCTTTAAACTGAGCGAAAACAAGATTTGGGTCGGGCGATTTAATAACAGGAGAAAAGGGTTGGTTTGATTCTGACTGACCAACTAATGGCAGGGTCAATAGCATTAAAACAAGGAATGAACCTAGCCGAAATAGTAGGTTCATCTTAATCATTAGTTTGGCTCAATAAATTTCTAATCTGCCCCAAATGTTTCTTAAGGTGAACCACATAGTCTTCCATTAAATAACCGAGGGTTCCTGGAGCTTCTTTTAGGTCGGGGCCTGAAGGTTGAAATGCGTTCGGAATAGAGAGTTTTTTCTCCCTCTTCGAGGGAGAGGTATTAAACATGAGGTTGGAAAGAAGAAGGTTAAACTGTCTCCACATAATGAGCAGGTCTTGCCATTCCTGATTTTGATAATCCTGAGCGTCTACCCATTCGTTTTGCTTATAGCCTTCAATGCTAAGGTTTTCTTCAAATTGTGCACGTACAAAACGTCCATGATTATTGGAAGCAGAGTCGATCAGATGGCCTAAAATCTCCTTGGCCGACCATTTGTCAGGTGCAGGTTTTACGGCTGTGTCTTTGTCGTCTACAAGTATAAACTCCTCGAAGGCCTGAAGGGTAATTTCGCGCAGGTTAAAGTCAGTTCTCATACCGCAATATAATGTTTGGAATGCCTCTGTCCTATGGAGCTCTTGGCCAGACAGAAATTTTTTAATAGGCCAATGTATAGCAAAACCGACCAACTGGTAAAAGTTGGTCGGATTAGACAAAGTTTTATTTGGTTTTGGTACTTCCGGGTCTGGTGAGCCTTCCTGCAGCCGGTTAAAACTGCATTGGTACCTCTATCGCCAACACTTCGGCATACGATTTGGCCTTTACTTCAACACTTTCCGTTTCCGTAATGCCTACAGCATCTCGCGTGCTTAGCGACTCACCTGCTACCTGAAGGTCTCCGTTCAGCACAAATAAGTATACTCCGTTGCCGGCCGTCTTTATTGGATAGTGCAGAGTGGTGCCGGCATCCAGATTGGCCAGGCTAAAATAGGCGTCTTGATTTATCCGGAGAGCATCGCCCTCGTCAGGAGATACCACCGTTTGGAACCGGTTCATTCGATTTTCGGCATGGAAGGTCTTTTGTTCGTAGCACGGTTCAATATTCTTTTCCTTAGGAAATACCCAAATCTGTAGAAAGTGTACTTCTTCCTCCCGACTATGGTTATACTCCGAATGACTTATTCCACTTCCGGCCGACATAATCTGTACATCGCCCTGGCGGATTACTTTATGGCGCCCGGTGCTGTCTTTATGTTCCAAATCTCCAAATAGAGGAATGGACACTATTTCCATATTGTCGTGTGGATGTGTGCCAAAGCCCATACCCGCGGCTACCTGGTCATCATTGAGCACGCGCAATGCTCCAAAATGTACCCTTTCAGGGTTATAGTAACCAGCAAAGCTAAAGGAGTGATGACTCTTTAACCAACCATGATCAGCAAAGCCACGGCTTTCAGATTTATGTACTACGGTTTTCATTATATGTCCTTTCTTGAATTTATATGTATGTACATGAAAATAACTGATTGATTTGATTTTCAGTTCAATCTTTCATCTTTCAGGTGTTTAGTGCGAAGTTACAGTAGCCAACGAGAATAGCACTGTATATTGAAACCATCATTCCTCATGTGTTTTAACCTGAGTTCGATGTACGA
>NZ_DBHC01000042.1:282242-299162 GCF_002296035.1 Roseivirga sp. UBA838 | reverse complement strand
GAAACAAGTTCAGGGTGACGGTTAAGTTTTAAAGAATAAACCCGAACAAATTCGGTTGCTCGTTGAGGTATTCTACCTGATAGTTTCTCGAATTCATTCGTTCCAAAAGCGGCTCAAAGTCTTCTTTTCGCATGTGCTCAATGCCAATTAAAGCAGGGCCTTTTTCTCTGGCTGTTTTTTTGGTGTATTCAAAATGTACGATATCGTCATTCGGCCCTAATACTTCAACCAAGAACTCTTTGAGCGCTCCAGCCCGCTGTGGAAAACGAACTATGAAATAATGCTTGAGTCCTTCATATAGCAACGACCGTTCACGAATTTCCTCGGTTCTCGAAATGTCGTTATTACTTCCTGACAATACACAAACCACATTTTTACCTTTTATCTGCCGACTAAAAAGGCTTAAGGCGGCCGCACTCAGTGCTCCTGCAGGTTCTACCACAATGGCCTCGCGATTATAGAGCTCCAGAATGGTGGTGCAAACCAGCCCTTCAGGAACCGTAACAAGCTCATCGAGCTGATTTCTGCAAATCTCAAAAGTTTTCTCTCCAACCGATTGGACAGCAGCCCCATCGACAAACTTATCAATCGATTGAAGGACTACTCTTTTACCGGAATTTACCGATTGAAGCATAGCCGGTGCTCCCTGAGGCTCTATTCCTATGATTTTGGTTTTAGGACTTAGTGCCTTAAAAATGGTGGAGACTCCTGCAGCGAGCCCGCCACCTCCTACCGGTAAAAAGAGATAGTCGATGGGGTCATGGGCGTCCTCCAGAATTTCAAGCCCCACCGTTCCCTGGCCTTCAATCACTTGCTCATCGTCAAACGGATGGATGAAAGCGGCCTTTTGCTTCTTGCAATATTCCTGAGCCAAGCGGTAGGCATCATCAAAAGTATCGCCAATCAGCACCACATCTACCCAATGCTTACCGAAGAACTTGACCTGATCTACCTTTTGCTTTGGTGTTGGAGCAGGCATAAAAATGGTGGCATTTACCTCCAACATTCTGCAGGAATATGCCACGCCTTGCGCATGATTTCCTGCACTAGCACACACCACGCCATTCTTCTTTTCTGCC
Organism: Roseivirga sp. UBA838; assembly: GCF_002296035.1. Taxonomy (NCBI): domain Bacteria; kingdom Pseudomonadati; phylum Bacteroidota; class Cytophagia; order Cytophagales; family Roseivirgaceae; genus Roseivirga; species Roseivirga sp. UBA838. Next base: position 298,083 of record NZ_DBHC01000042.1, on the reverse strand, counting down.
CCGGTTAGCTGGCTGATGCGGTTGTATGCTCCACGAATCTTGTAGGACCTTACTACCTGCAAATCTTCTCGCTTAAATTGAATATTAGCTCCATGCTTTTCTGAAAATGACAGATTTGGCAACAAAGGGGTTCGTTGAATGACCCCTTGAAGCCTTTCTGCTGCCTTTTCAATATCAGCTAGTTGTGGCATGTAAAAAGTAGTTGTATTCATCGCATATTCGTATCATTTAACACGTCATTTCCGCGTAGGCGGGAATCTCCAAACAATTGCACCTAAAGCCGAGAGGGATTCCCAATCAAGTTGGGAATGACGGGTACTAGAATCATTTGAAGTAGGCCTTTACAGCCTACTCTAGCAGTAATACTCTCCTCCTATTCTAGGGAAAGATGGAGGGGGTTAAACCAATTCCTCTTTCTTTACAGATGGAGCATTTTCGGGTCTTAGTGCGCGCACTGCACGGCCGGCCTGCCACATTTCCGAATTATGAAGTTCGTCCAGTTCTTTCTGTAGTTTCTCCCTGTAGTCGGACTGAGAGTTGGAATCTATGGATTTTTGTGCCTCAATACCTGCTTTTACGGATGCGTAGAGTTTTTCAAACACCGGTTTTGTGGCTTCATAGAAAGGGTCCTTCCAGTCTAAAGCCCCACGCTGAGCAGTGGTAGAGCAGTTGGCATACATCCAATCCATACCGTTTTCAGCAATAAGCGGATAGAGTGACTGGGTTGCTTCTTCAACCGTTTCATTAAAGGCTTCGGAAGGAGAATGGCCATTGGCTCTCAATACTTCATATTGCGCCTGAAACAGCCCTTGTATTGCTCCCATCAAGGTTCCTCTTTCTCCAGTTAAGTCAGAGGTTACTTCTTTGATAAAGGTGGTTTCGAACAGATAGCCTGAACCTACGCCTATACCCAATGCAAGAATTCGATCCCGTGCTTTTCCGGTTGCATCTTGATGCACAGCAAATGAAGAGTTTAATCCCTTGCCTTCGACAAAAAGCCTTCTCAAGCTGGTTCCTGAGCCTTTAGGAGCTACAAGAGCCACATCGACATCGGCCGGAGGAACAATGCCGGTTTTATCGGAATAAGCAACCCCAAAGCCATGCGAAAAATAGAGCATTTTGCCGGCTGTAAGGTGTTTTTTAACGGTTGGCCACAACTGAATTTGTGCCGCATCGGAGAGCAGGTAGCAAATAATAGTGCCTCTTTCCAAAGCCTCTTCAATTGAGGAAAGATTCACTCCTGGCTCCCAACCATCTTCTACGGCTCTATCCCAAGACCTGGAAGGTTGTCTTTGCCCTACAATTACGTTGATTCCGTTATCTCTGAGGTTCAACGATTGTCCGGGGCCTTGCACACCATAGCCTATGATGGCTACAGTTTCTCCATTCAACACTTCTTGTGCTTTGTTTAGTGGAAATTCGTCTCTGGTTACTACGTTTTCTTCAACGCCTCCAAAATTGATTAATGCCATTGTATTAAGGTTTAAATGATTTTCAGTTAAATGATTGATTATTATTGGCCTGCCTGGCTTCATTGACTAGCTCATGCAGGTTTTTAAGTTCTTCGTCTGGTTTGATAAGCGACACCCTGCCGGACTTCACATAGTCTATGAGCCCAAAAGGTCTAAGAAACTCCAGCAAGTCATCGTTTTCGGCCTTATGACCGGTTTTTTCAATAATCATGAAGTCTTGCTCTACGGAGAGTATGCGCGCGTTCTTATCGCGGATAAGTCGCTCCACAAGATTGTGCTGAGCTGCTTGTTCTACCGACACTTTAAACAGGGTAATCTCCTGAAAAACAGTCTCTTCATCGAGGTGATAAACTGCTTTAATTACTTCTACCTGTTTTTCCAGCTGAAGCACAATTTTCTGTACAATCTCCTCGGTAGTGTTGAGCACGATAGTAAACCGGTGAATACCCGGTATCTGAGACTCTGAGGTATTGAGGCTTTCTATGTTGAGATGCCTTCTGGTGAATACAGAAGTTATTCGGTTTAGCAAACCAATATGGTTTTCTGTAAATACGGTTATGGTAAAGTCTTTACACATAGCTATGACAATCTTACATCTGAAACACTGGCTCCAGTGGGCACCATGGGAAATACATTATCTTCTTTACCCACGTGTACTTCGAGCAGATAGCTTTCTTTATGGTCCAACATCTCCGCCACGGCTTCTTTGAGCTGACTTCGCTGCTTGATTGATCGGCCTTTAATACCGTAGCCTTCCGCTATTTTCACAAAGTCAGGGTTCACCATTTCGGTACTGCTATAGCGCTTATCGAAAAAGAGCTGTTGCCATTGCCTCACCATGCCCAAAAAACTATTGTTGAGAATAATGATTTTTACGGCTGCTTTTGTCTGGAAAATGGTTCCCAACTCTTGTAAAGTCATCTGAAAGCCTCCATCACCTATCACGGCCACCACTTCTCTATCGGGCGTGCCTAATTTGGCTCCCAAAGCAGCCGGAAGACAAAATCCCATGGTGCCCAATCCACCGGAAGTAATATTACTTTTGGTTTGTTTGAAGTGAGTATAGCGGCAAGCCACCATCTGATGTTGCCCTACATCAGTAACCAAGATCGCTTCTCCCCGAGCCAGTTCATTCACTTGCCGAATTACTTCACCCATGGTTAGTTCAGGGCCTAATGGCTTCAATTCGGGCTCAATTACCTGCTCATTCTCTATCTGGTCATAGGCTCTGAATTGTTCTAGCCAAGCCTGATGGCTTTTTCGTTTTACGGCTTGGGTTAGATGCTTTAATGTTTCCTTACAGTTGCCCAATACAGGCACTTGAACTTTCACGTTTTTATTGATCTCAGAAGGGTCTATATCCAGATGAATGACTTTAGCCTGAACGGCATAGCTCGAAAGATCTCCGGTTACGCGGTCATCGAAACGCATACCTATGGCTATTAGCACATCGCATTCATTGGTGAGCTTATTAGGGCCATAATTGCCATGCATTCCTAACATACCGACATTAAGAGGATGATCGGTAGGCAATGCAGAAAGTCCTAAAAGGGTGCTGGCAGCCGGTATACCCGTTTTCTCAATAAAACTCTTGAATTCTTCTTCGGCCTGCCCAAGAATTACACCCTGACCAAAAAGAACAAATGGCCTTTTTGCTGAATTGATAAGTTCGGCAGCCTGTTCAATAGCCTCCGGGTTTATTGGTGGCACTGGTTTGTAACTCCTCACATTCTGACAGGGGCGGTATTCAAACTCTACCTCTCCAAACTGAGCATCTTTTGTAATGTCTATAAGTACAGGGCCGGGTCGGCCACTTTGAGCAATGTAAAAGGCTTTGGCCAACGCGGCAGGAATCTCTTCTGCTTTAGTTACCTGAAAGTTCCACTTGGTACAGGGCATAGAAATACTTATGATGTCTGTCTCCTGAAAAGCATCTGTACCTAAAAGGTGTGATCCCACCTGACCGGTAATACACACCAATGGCGTAGAATCGATCATGGCATCGGCAATTCCGGTGATTAAGTTAGTAGCTCCCGGACCTGATGTGGCCATAACAACACCTACCTTTCCGGTAGCCCGGGCATATCCCTGAGCTGCATGTATGGCTCCCTGCTCGTGCCGGGTAAGTACATGTTTAAGTGCCTGTTGATAGTGAAAAAGTGCATCATATACCGGCATAATGGCTCCACCGGGGTAACCGAACAGCAGGTCGACTTTTTCGGCCAAGAGTGAACGAATTACAGCTTCGGCACCCGAAGTCTTTACTTTTTCGCTAACTGACTGAGCTATTGTTGCTTCCATTTGCATTTAATTATCGGTTACACAGCCCTGTGCCGCAGAGCTTACTGTTTTGGCATATTTATAAAGGGCACCTTTACTCACTTTAAGAGCCGGTGCTTTCCAGTTTTTTCTTCTTTCAGCCAACTCGGCTTCAGATACCAGTAAATTGATTTGATTGCTGGTGGCATCTATTACTATGGGATCACCGTCCTGAACCAAGGCAATGGTACCCCCTACCTGAGCTTCAGGACTCACATGGCCAACTACAAACCCGTGGCTTCCTCCTGAGAATCGGCCGTCAGTAATCATAGCTACTGTTTTGCCCAGACCTGCTCCCATTATGGCTGAGGTAGGCTTGAGCATTTCGGGCATACCCGGTCCACCCTTAGGGCCCTCATAGCGAATTACTACCACGTGGCCATCCTTTACTCTTCCACTTTGTATACCTCTTATCGCAGAAAACTCATCGTCAAACACAATGGCCTTTCCTTCAAATCTTTCACCTTCTTTTCCGGTTATTTTAGCTACAGCACCTTCTTCTGCCAGGTTACCAAAGAGCATTTGTAAATGCCCTGTGGGTTTAATGGGTGTCTCTTTTGGCTTAAGAATGGCTTTTGAGTTATCCAGATCGGGTACTGTAGCCAGATTCTCTGCAATGGTCTCACCGGTAACCGTCAGGCAATCGCCATGGAGCATTCCCTCTTTCAGCATCCACTTCATTACCGCAGGAATCCCCCCTGCTTCATGTAAATCTTCCATCAGATACTTCCCACTGGGCTTTAGGTCGGCCAAAAAGGGAGTAATGTCTGTAAGGCGCTGAAAATCATTAAGGGTCAACTCAATGTCTATGCTATGGGCTATGGCTATAAGGTGCATTACAGCATTGGTAGAGCCTCCAAGAACGGTGATCAACCGAATGGCATTTTCGAACGATTTCCTGGTCATAATATCCCGGGGCTTTAAATCGAGCTCCAGAACATTTCTGATGGCCTTACCTATTTTATTGCATTCTTCCGTTTTATCAGCACTTATGGCCGGGTTAGAAGCACTGTAAGGCAGTGACATACCCAAGGCTTCTATTGCCGAAGACATGGTGTTGGCCGTATACATGCCCCCACAAGCACCAGCTCCCGGACAGGAGTTTTTAATAATCCCTTTATAATCTTCGTCTGATAAAGTACCTGCAAATCGTTGCCCCAGGGCTTCGAATGAAGAAACTATGTTGAGTTTCTGATTTTTGTAGCAGCCTGAGGCTATGGTGCCACCGTATAGCATAATGGATGGTCGATTGAGCCTCCCCATAGCAATTAGTGCCCCGGGCATGTTCTTGTCGCAGCCTACTATGGTTACGAGAGCATCGTAATAATGCGCTCCTGCCACAGCTTCTATGGAGTCTGCAATAATCTCTCTTGAAGCCAGCGAATACCGCATACCTTCTGTACCATTGGCAATACCATCACTCACGCCAATGGTATGATACATGAGTCCCACCAGGTTTTCTTTCCAAACACTGGCTTTTACCTGCTCTGCCAGTTTATTCAGGTGCATATTGCAGGTGTTTCCATCATAGCCGGTGCTCACAATACCTACCTGAGCTTTGCCCATATCTTCTTCCGTGAGGCCAATGCCATAGAGCATAGCCTGCGAAGCGGGCTGTGAGGGGTCTTGCGTGAGTCTTTTACTATATTTATTAAGTTCCATTTAAGCGTTTATCAATGTTTTAGGCAATGTCTTTCGAACCAGTTGTTGGTAATGCTGTGCTAGGCGATAACCAATGGTTTTCTTCCAGGGCAATCGGAAAGGACTGCCATCTAAAAATTCTATACCGGCAATTTCTGCAGCCGTACCGGTAAAAAAGGCCCCGTCTGCTCCTTTAACCATTTGCGGAGAGAAGTAGGCTTCATTTACCTTTATTCCCATTTGTGCGGCCAGTTCAAACACAGTGGCTCTGGTTATACCGGGTAGAATGTTGCCCAGCGGTGGTGTAAAGAGCTCTCCGTCTTTTTCGAAGAAAAAATTGGCACCACTACCTTCGGCCACACTACCGTTTTCATCGAGCAACAGAGCCTCATCGAACCCTTTGCCTTTGGCCTCTGTAGTAGCCAAAATAGAGTTGGTGTAGTGTCCGGTAACTTTGGCCGAAACCGGCACAGCTCTGGGATTGGGCCGTTCGTAGGATGATACCATTACATTGAGCAGATTATCTCCTAAATACCTGCCCCATTCCCAGGCGCAAATAAAAAGGTGGCTGGTGCTTACCTTTTGTAAAGACATATTCTCACCCAGATAAAGTAACGGGCGGATATAGGCATCCTTTAACCCATTGCGCTCCAGTAACTCGTATGTCCAATCGACCAGTTGGCTGACCGTATAGTCGCAAGGCATGTGCATTTTATGCGCGGAATCGATCAAACGCTCATAGTGAGCTTCGGCTTTAAATATTGAGGTTCCTTCGGCCGTAGCATATGATCGGATGCCTTCAAACACCCCACTCCCATAGTGCATGGACTGGCTGTATAAACTGGCCCTGGCTTCTCCAGCCTTTAACCACTGGCCATCTAAAAAAATCGTTGTCTGGTCGTTGTAATACATGTTTCTACATTTTGAAATTATTGGTTTGAGCTACCTGTTGCAGCCCTAAATTCCTTTTTACTACAGTTTTCAATTCAAACAATTGATGCCTTATTTGATTGTTTTTCAAGTACTTACACTAATGCTTTTACAGTTTTAAGTCTCTCCCTAATCTCATCTCTTCCTAATCCTAAAGCCTACCTGCCAAGACAAGGCTGATCGATAAGGCATTTATTCGGCAATTCCTGAAATAAGCTTGCCAGTTGGCAGATAGATTCAGGAGAACGCCAAATAAAAAGGCCTCTCTCACGGGGTGAGAAAGGCCTTCAATACTGCATACAGAAGTCGCTCCCTCACCCCGATGGGCCGGTAATAATGACTACTGTAATAATTGAGTTTAACTGTTTCATATTTTATGTTCAATGTTCCCGAACCGAGTCATTCAGAGGGAGAACATTCTCATGTTCATCAGGAATGTGCTACCTAAGAATCTCCTGCTAAGTGCAAGGCATTTGGAGATACTTTGGTGATCCCGGCCAGAAGTCTCTGGAAATTGGGCACCCGCTGAATAATGGCACTAAAACAAAAAAGCCTTCCGTTTCGGGAAGGCTTCGTATCATATATTTTGAACAATATCCTCCCCTTATTGCGGTGTCACCACAATGGTAATAATGGTTTGGATAGTGCTTACTCGTTTCATCTTGCCCAAAAGTGAAGGGTTTATTTTTTAGATCAAAGAGAATTTTGAAAAAACAGTTAACTGCATCATAGTTCATAGTGTGCTGCCCATTTGGCTGTACGAAAAGGCAAAGAAGTGTTATCCATGAATTGAAGGGGACTGAAAACAAAAGAAAACATAGGACGGCACGGGTCCTACATCGAATTACAATTGGTCACTAGCATCTTGAAAACGAGTTCTTTATATTCGCAGCCATAAATTCCAACGGCATGCGACTCGGACAACTCTCCAGAAAACTTGAGGTAGATTCATCAGTCATAGTTAAAGTACTGAAGGAACATTTTAGGGAGGTAAATAACCATCCGAACATAAAGATTCAGGAAGAAGAGTTGGCCTTTCTTACTTCGCATTTTGCTCCTAAATCTGCCACGCCTACCGGTACGGAGATGGCTACGGAAACTCCTCAAAAGACTGAGAAGCCAGAAACTACAGAAGAAAGCGCTCAAAAAGAAGATAAGGAGAAAGTTACCGAAGCTAAAAAACCGGAATATGTGGAGTCTCTCCGGCCCAAGGTGATTACTCTCGAAAACGAGTTCAGTGAAAAAACCCGGTCTCTCGAAAGCTTTAAGGTAGAAAAGCCCGAGTTGGAAGGTTTGAAAGTAGTGGGTAAAATTGACCTGCCAGAACCCAAACCAAAAACAAAGCCTGAGCAAGAGACAACGAAAGAATCAAGCCAGGCCACAGGCAAGACAAACACCATTGACGAAAAAGGAGCCCGTCAGCGGTATACGGATAAAAAGAGAAGACCAAAAACCAGAAACAACAGAAATCCGGTGGAGGCTCGGAAAAAGAAAGCCGAGTATCTGGAACGCAAAAAGAAAGAGCAGGAAGAAAAGCGACTAAAAGAACTGCGTAAAAAGCACTACGAGGAAAAGCTGAAAAATAAGTCTTCAGAAAAAGCTCCCAAAAAGAAGAAAAAGAAAAATGTTAAGTCTGTGCCGTCTCAAGCCCAGCCGCAAAAACCTGTTGAAGCAAAAAGGACTAAAAACCCAATCGTTCGCTTTTGGAAATGGCTCAATGGTCACTACGACCGTTTTGAATAGGCACCTTACCTAGTTCCTTAAAAGCCCAATATCTCCCCATGTTTTGGGTTTTGTACACAGGTTGTATTATCAAGAATTTTATGCCTCAGATAGCATCTGTTTTTATATTGTCCTTAAAAACAGCCTACCCACAATAGGTTATTTCAAAAAAATTCTCTTTATTTTTAAATTGTTAGTTGATATTTCAGAAGGCTTATAATTCTTCTGAATGCGTAAAACCAGCGCCTGGGAGAATGAATCACTTCGTGCGTTTATTCCTGAGGCTATTACCGGAATATCGAAAACAATAACCAAACACACAGACTTTCACTATTTCAATCCATTTCAATCAGCATAAACTTTTCGACTGCATGCTCTCAAAGGTATCTACCTTCAAAACCGTACTGGAAAACTTAAGCGATGGCATATCAATCATCGATAAAGAAGGAAAGCACGTTTGGGTAAACAAGGCTATGGCCACCATTACCGGGTTTACTAAAGAAGAACTACTAAAAAGTTCTCCACCACACATTTATTGGCCCGAAGAAGAGCTGGACACCATTATGAAAGCCCTTGGAGAAACCATGGAAGGCAAGTTCAGAAACTTCGAGCTCATATTTGTAAGAAAATCCGGTGTCAGGTTTCCCGTGTTAGTCAACCCCTCGCCCATTGAGAACGATGAAGGTGAAGTCCAGTATTTTGTGGCCACCGTAAAAGATCTCACCGAAGTAAGGCGAGTTCAACACGAGCTAGACGACCTTGCCTATAATTATCGGGTACTTCACGATAATACCAGCGAACTCATATGCCGGCACGAACTGGACGGCCGCTATAAGTCGGTTTCGCCATCTTCGATACGTATAACGGGTTATCGTCCAGACGAACTGATAGGCCGCGACCCTTACGAGTTTATTAAGGAAGATCATTTAGAGCAAGTGAGGCAAAACCTTCATGAACAGGCACTAGCAGGCAACGATCTTATTCGCACACAATATGAGGCCAAAAGGAAAGACGGAACGATAATTTGGCTGGATACCATTACTAAAACTTTGCTGGATGAAAACCAGAAGCCTACTGAACTAGTTACAATAAGTAGAGAAATTACTGAGCTCAAGTCGCTGCAGACGAAACTGGAAGAAAACAACCGGGAGCTCAAACGGTCTAACATGGAACTGGAAAACTTTGCTTACATAGCCTCACACGACCTCAAGGAGCCCTTACGCACTATCGATAATTATGTGCAACTCTTTGAAATGAGGTACAGCCATGTGCTGGACGATAAAGCCCGTCAATACTTCGAGTTCATCAAATCGAGCGCAAAACATTCCATTCAGCTCACTGAAGACTTGCTGAACTATAGCCGTCTCAATTCCAGTGAGTTTCCCTATAAAGAGGTAGACATGAATGAGGTTTTAGAAAACGTGTGCTCGCAATTACAGTCGAGAATAGCCAAAAGCCAAGCCAAGTTAGTCTATGACAAAAACATGCCTAGTTTGGTTGGTTCACATATCTTATTATCGCGCCTTTTCATCAACCTCATTGCCAACTCCATAAAATTCAAATCAGAAGAAAAGCCCCTTATTCGAATAGCCGTTAAAGAAACTATCAATGCCTGGCAGTTTTCAGTGAGTGATAACGGAGTGGGTATACCAAAGAAAAGCAGAAAAGAGGTATTCGAAATTTTTAGACGCCTGCGCACCACCGATGACGAAAAAGGTTCGGGCATGGGGCTCACCATTTGCAAGCGAATTGTAGAAAAACATCAGGGAGAAATCTGGATTGAAGCCAACGAACCCAAAGGTTCTACATTCAAATTTACAATCAGTAAACACTTAAAGGAAAGCACAAATGTATGATCACAAAACAAGAATATTGTATGTAGAAGACAGCTTGGCCGACATCAACCTTTTTAAAGAGTTTATCGATGATAAGGTTGAGCTTACGGTAGTCTCAGATGGTCAGTCGGCCAAAAGCTATCTTCACCGATTAAAGCAAACAAAGTCTCATTTTCCCAACCTTATTATTCTCGACATCAACCTGCCGGAAATATCAGGTTTTGAGTTACTCAACTTGATTAAGAAAGAACAACGGCTCAAGTTCATACCTACCGTAATGTTTAGCTCCAGTGACAACCAGCGCGACATTAAAGATGCCTTTAGCCAGGCTGCCAACGGCTATGTGGTGAAGCCTGGCGATCTGGGTGATTACTCAAGAGCCATTGAAACATTCATGAACTATTGGGTCTATACCTGCAAACTGCCTCAAGAACAATAACCACACCGCTACCCCTGCCATTTTTTCGTTACTCTCCGAAAATATTTTTAGTGAACAGGCATACCAACGCAACATATTCTTGCGTTTGGCAGTAATTAAGATCATTTGGCCAAAATCCAGTGGATTATTGGTCAATGTATGACAAACCAACACCAGTCGAAACTCAAAATCACAGTATGCGATTTAAGCAATTGCGTAATTATGTGCTTGTGGCTGCCATTTTAGCGGCCATTGCATCATGCCAGGAAGAGAAAATTCCGGAACCTTTTATTCCCAGAAACGACCATGAAGCATACGAAAAAGCCCTAGAAAGAGCTAACCTTCTTCATACAGCTTTGGGCAAAGATTGGCAAAACTCAGCCAAAGAAGCACTTGAAAAGCCATTGTATATAGACCTTCCGTATGAGGAGGCCTTTTTTGTAGACGATAAGGCAGCCAAAGCCATTGGCTATCGGTTTGAGGCCAAGCGTGGTCAGAAAATTCAGATTTCGCTTCAAGATCTTGCAGTAGACAGCCTCAGTTTGTTTATCGATCTGTTTAGGGTAGAAAAATCTTCAATGGTTCATGTAGCTACGGCCGATAGCACCCATCATGTGTTAGGCTTCGAACCCCGTAAAGACTCCGAATATGTACTTCGCTTTCAAACCGAATTATTGAGGGGAGGAAGTTTTAAAATCACTTTCGAAAGTGTGCCAACCCTTTCTTTTCCAGTGGCCGGGCTCAACTATAAATCCATTGGCAGTGTATGGGGAGATCCACGAGATGGCGGAGCAAGAAGCCATGAAGGAGTAGACATTTTTGCACCAATCGGCACACCCGTAGTAGCCCCCACCGATGGGTATATAAAAGTGGCCGATGAACGAGGAATTGGAGGCAAGGTGATCTGGTTGGAAGACCATCACAATCCTCAAAGCCTCTACTTTGCCCATTTGAGCGATTGGAATGTGAAGCGAGGCGACCGGGTAAAGGCAGGCGACACCATTGGTTTCGTTGGCAATACCGGTAATGCCCGCACCACCCCCCCTCACTTGCACTTTGGTGTTTATTCTCGTGGGGCCATGAATCCAATTAATCATTTAAAGCCAATAGACGGGAGTATTAAAGTGGTGCACCGCGATTTGGACTGGCTGGGAGAAACTATGCGAATGAAAACGCAAGTGCCTTTTTATGCTGATGTAAAAAGCCAAAGAGCTCAGGAAACGCTTGAGCGCAATCAGGTAGCCAGGGTTTTGGCTCTCAATGCTGCTCGCTGCAAGATTGAGCTCCCCGATGGTAGAACCGGATATATACCCAGAAATCAATTGCTTACATTGAATACACCAATCTCCAGAGGAGTAATAAAGTCAGAAATGGCCCTAATGGCGAAACCTGACCCTGTTACTACTACCGATTTGCTTCTGGTTGATGAACAATATAAAGTGTTGGGCAAGAACAAACAGTTTCTTTTGGTAGAAACCAATACTGGTAAAATAGGATGGATAGGCTCCAGACCAGAAGGACAATCGGGAAAAATAGTAGCCGATAAAAACTAGCCTGCACCGTTGTTCTTGGCCTTAATAATAGCGGCCATTATGCTTAGGGCTATTTCTCTGGGAGTCTGCGAACCGATATCAATACCAATGGGAGCATCTATTCTAGCCAAGTCGGCTTCTGTAAAACCAATACTTTTTAGCCTTTCTACTCTTTTGGCATGTGTCTTTTTGCTTCCCAATGCACCAATGTAACGTACCTCAGAAGGCAGCAATAATTTCAATGCCTCATCGTCAATCTTCGGGTCGTGAGATAGTATTACCGCAAAGCAATCACGGTCTAGTTTCAGCGTTGGCAGTACCTCCTGAGGCCATTTTACCTCCAACCGGTCAGGCTTAATGATACGCTCGGTCTTACGCACAAAAGTATCGCGCGGATCAATTAAAAGTGTTTCAAAATCATGCAGTTGCGCCAATACCAAAAGTTCCGTGCTTATGTGCGCAGACCCAATGAGTAGCATCCGCAACCGGGGAGGAAAAATATGGATAAACCATTGCTCATCAACAAAGAAGTGTTGTCTTTGTTCCAAGGCCTGCTTTACCTCATCGCTCCCATCTTGTGCCGAGTAAAACGCATTAGCATACCCATTGTTCAGGTTAGTTACCCAAGCCAATGCCACATTACTCTCCAAAGCATTGAGAATAACTTCCCAATCAATAGAATCTCCTGACTGAATAAGCACCTTTATGGCTCCCCCGCAACTCAAGCCTACCTCCCAGGCCTCGTCATCGGCCACTCCAAAGTCGGCCACTACTGCCTTGTTGTGTTTCAAAACATCCAGGGCCTTTGCCACCACGGCACTTTCTACACAACCACCACTCACCGATCCAGTCATTGTACCATCTTCCGTTACAAGCATGGCCGACCCGACCGGCCGTGGAGAACTCCTCCAGGTTTGTATGACCCGGGCAATGGCAAAGCGCTTTCTATTTTCAACTAATTCTCTTAATCTTGAAACAATGTCGGTCATGACTGACGTTTGAAAGGACTAAACAAACCTCAATATAAATAATTTGCTTGTCGATAATCATGGGCGGCCTTTAAGATACCTCCGATTGGGAGTAACCGAGCGATGCAATTTGCGCTGTTTCTACTGTATGCCGGAAGAAGGTCTTGCCTGGAGCTCCAAAAACCAGTTGTTAAGCTATGAAGAAATGCTTCGGTTGGTTGCCATTTTGGCCGGCTTGGGCATCGACAAGGTAAGGCTCACCGGGGGCGAGCCTTTTGTTAGAAAAGACCTCGTTTACTTTATGCGCGAGCTAAAGGCCATAAAAGGTATAAAGCAACTGAGTATAACTACTAATGGAACGGCTCCTGTTGAAACCATTGCTCAAATGAAGGCACTGGGCATTCATGCGGTTAACCTTAGCCTTGATAGTCTGAATCCTGAGCGCTTTGCGCGAATTACGCGCAGAAACGAATTCGACAAAGTATGGAGCTATTTTGAAGAGTTAATGAACCAGGGGCTAAGAACTAAAATCAATGCGGTAGTTATGGAAGAGCATAATCTGGAAGATATACTACCGATGGTTGCCCTAACTGAAAAGCATTCTGTGAGTGTACGATTTATAGAAGAGATGCCGTTCAATGGTGGCAGTAAAGGCTATCAAAAAATTAAATGGAACTATGAAAAGATTTTGCACCATATTTTGAACAAGCACCCGCAGGCCTTACGGTTGGATGATCACAGCAGTTCTACCTCATACAACTATAAAGTACCCGGATATGCCGGTAGTTTTGGCGTTATTCCAGCGTATTCCAGAGCCATTTGTGCTACCTGCGACCGTATAAGAATCACCCCAAAAGGCGAGCTAAAAACCTGCCTCTACCAGAATGGAGGTTTTAGTTTTAGAGACTATATGAGAGCAGGAGCCACAGACAAAGACCTACAGGCCAAGTTTAGAGAGCATTTTGGACGAAGAGCAAAGAATGGTTTTGAGGCAGAACAGAATAAAGAGCAATCTGCTAGTTTTGAGTCTATGGCTACCATTGGCGGATAGTCTAATTTTCTAAATCAGATTTTAATACGATACTCAGGTATGATCAGCTATCAACAAGCACTCGATACAATTGCTAAGTACCCTTTTGAGCCAGCCAAAGAAAAAGTGGCCTTGCAAGAGGCTACAGGAAGAATACTCGCCTCTCCAATACTTGCCGATAGGGATTTGCCTCCTTACGACAGAGTAACCATGGATGGTATTGCCATTAACTTCACTGACTTTGCCAATGGCCAGAGAGCATTTACCATACATCAAACCATTGGTGCGGGCACTCCCAAACAAACGCTCCATATTCCCGGTAAATGTGTTCAGATAATGACAGGGGCAATTATGCCTCAAGGATTGGATACGGTAATTCGCTATGAAGACCTTAGCATCGAAAATGGAGTAGCCACCATTCAGGCCGATAATGTTCAGGCCAGGCAAAACATTCATTTTAAAGGTAGCGACAAGCAAGCTGGTGAAATTGTAGTGGACAGTGGCAAAAGAATAAGTCATCCGGAATTAATTGTAGCAGCAGCTGTTGGACTTAAGGCCTTAGAGGTATTGAAAATGCCCAAGGCAGCCATTATAACTACCGGTGATGAACTGGTTGATATTGGAGATGTTCCTGACGAGCACCAGGTAAGACGATCGAGCAATTATGGAGTTCAGTCTTTGCTTAACGATCTAGGAATCGAAGTAGACCAATTTCACATTGCAGACGATAAAGATCTGATGATCAAACGAATATCATCCATATTAGAAAGTTATCAATTAATAGTCTTAACTGGTGGAGTATCGAGAGGAAAGTTCGACTATCTGCCGGAAGTACTCGAAGAGTTAGGAGTAACAAAACACTTCCACAAGGTGAAACAAAGGCCCGGAAAGCCCTTCTGGTTTGGCACTCACAGTAAGGGCAATACAGTATTTGCTCTTCCCGGCAACCCGGTGTCATCCTTTGTTTGCGCTCTGGTATACATTAGGCATTGGGTAAACTGCAGCCTTAAAATTCAGGCGAACCTCCCCCATGCCATACTCACGCATGATTTAGAGTTCGCTCCTGAGCTAACTTATTTCATCGAATGTTCACTCGAACATAAATCAGACGGTACCGTCAGGGCTACAACCTTTAAAGGCAACGGATCAGGCGATTTTGCAAATATGATCCAAGCCGATGGTTTTCTGGTATTGCCCGAAAACAAAAACCAATTTAAAAGTGGGGAATCATATCCCTACCTTCCTATTAGAAACTAGCTTATGAAAAAGGATTTTTCACATATACGAGATCAACAACCTGCCATGGTTGATGTGGGCCTTAAAAACGATACCCAGCGCACAGCCATTGCCAAAAGCCTGATACAGTTACCTTCAGAGATGAAGGAACACATTAAAGACGGAGAAATTAAAACCCTCAAGGGCCCTGTGTTTCAAACCGCTATTATAGCCGGAATACAGGCCGCAAAACGAACCTATGAGCTTATACCCTTGTGCCATCAATTAAATCTCAATAAAGTAGATATTCAAATTCAACTGGCTACACCTCTGTTAGTTGAAATAACTTGTGAGGCACGATGCACCGGCAAAACAGGAGTGGAAATGGAAGCCTTGACAGGAGCTTCAGTAGCTGCCCTAACCGTATATGACATGTGCAAAGCCTTCTCTCATGAAATAGTCATTAAGGAAACACGCCTCATTCACAAAACTGGCGGAAAGTCCGATTTCAACAAGCCATAAGCAGTAAATAGAAACGCATATGAAGTTAGTGGCTGCAACAGACAAAGGACTTATTATTTATGCTCCAACCGATGGGAAATGGACATTGACTCACTTAGCCTTTGTAGGTCTGCCGGTCGGTGCATTTCATGCCGATGAAGAAGGTAACTGGTGGGTCGCTATAAATCACAAACACTGGGGAAGCAAACTATATTTATCTGGAAATGAAGGGAAAAGCTTTGAAGAAGTGGCTGTTCC
>NZ_DBHC01000042.1:261097-281852 GCF_002296035.1 Roseivirga sp. UBA838 | reverse complement strand
TCCACTTACATTAACAGTGCTCTGAAACTCTATATAGGCACCGAACCGGCTGCCCTTTTTGTAAGCGATAACTACGGCCAAAGCTTTCAAGAAATAACCGGACTTTCTCAGCACCCAAGCAGACCAGAATGGCAAGGTGGTGGTAAAGGAAGCAAAAACCCATTTCTCCATTCCATTGTTTTTCATCCCCACAAACCCGAAGAACTACTCGTGGGCATTAGTTGTGCGGGTGTGTTCAAAAGCTCTGATGAAGGCCACACCTGGTACCCCGCCAACAAAGGTCTTAAAGCCTTTTACCTTCCCGATAATTCAGCACCTATTGGCCACGACCCCCATGCCATATTAAGGCACCCTCAAAATCCCGAAGTGCTTTGGCAGCAAAACCATTGTGGCGTATTCAGGTCAACCGACAATGGAGATAACTGGCAAGATGTTTCAGACCAAAATGGCATGGCCAGCTATGGTTTTGCTTTAGCTATAGATGAAACAGATATAAACAAAGCCTGGGTAATTCCCGCTCAATCCGATGACCTCCGCTATCCACACGACTGCAAACTGGCGGTTTATCATACCCAAGATGCCGGCAAATCCTGGCAGAGCACTTCAAACGGACTCCCTCAGCACACCTCGTTCGATTTGGTGCTACGCGCTGCTTTTGCAAAGAAGGGCAATTACATGGCCTTTGGAACCAATAATGGAAACTTATATATATCCGTAAATCAGGGAAATGACTGGTTAACCATAAACCAAAACCTAAGCACCATCAGAAGCATTAGTCTTGTCGGCTAATTGAGCAGTTTTGTTCTTCTAACTGAGTTGGTCCCAAAACAGAACAAGCAAACTCAGCTGCCGAACGCTTAAAACTTCGCACTTTCTGGCGTTATTTAGAGCTTAAAATTCGGGAGGTTTCCTCATCGATTTCTTTTGTGCATGTTTCTTTTTGGAGTCTAGCCGCTCTTTGATAGCAGCTTTCGATGGTTTCGATTTCTTTCGTGGCTTGGGCAGTGTAAAAGCCTTCTCCAAAGCAGACCTGAAGGCGGCAATCACCCATTCTTTATTCTTATGCTGACTTCTAAATTTTTCTGAGCTGATAAGGTAATAGCCTTCATTGCTTAGCTTACCTGACCACTTCTTTATCAAATGCTCCTTCTCCTCTTCCGAGAGACATTCTGAGTTCTGTACATGAAAACGAAGAGTAACACGGGTTTCCAGTTTGTTTACATTCTGACCTCCGGGACCACTGCTTCTGGATGTTTGAAACTCCAGTTCCTGATCATAAGTTCTGGACGCTATTTCCTTTGCATTGTACACCCTCCAAATATTGAATATTTCACCCAATATTCATGAGATTGATTCATTTAAAACAAACTGGTTTGCCAACCGGCATTTACTTTAAGAGAGCTGCTTACCCTCTCTCTATTTCTGAGGTCTAGTCTGGTACGCTTCACAGGCCTCATTACCGGCCTCTCTTCACCCCTATAGTTCAACACCATTTCGTTTTCCTGATCGAGCAGTTGAGCAAACTCAAAAATAGCCTCCGACCGCTCAGGGTACATTTCAATCTTTTCGCGAATAGTTCTAATAGTCTCCAGAAGACTGTCTTTTTCTACTCCATGCCTATCATTGGCACATGGCTCTGCCTGCTGTGTGATATTAGGAATGCCAAGAGCCACCTTATTTACCTCATGCAAAAGTCCTCTTAGTTTGCCGTTGGCGGTATTGTTCTCTAATTCTGAAGCTTTAGAAACCAGCTTAATACTTTGCTCCAATAGCTTTAGATTTACGTTGCTCTTCATAGCTTTCCATTTTTAATCCATTAATCTTTTATGTTGTGTATGTTTTTGGCCATCGCCAAAGAGGCGGTTCGAAGGTTGATGTAGACACCGTCTGCGTCTTAACTTTTTCACCTAAACACCACCAACCTTCCTGTCTATCTCTTAACAAAAACCTATCATTTCATTTTCGGATCGTGCAAAAGGCAGAGCCGCCAGATTTTCCCATACCGTATACGGAGCCTGCCTTTTGAGTAGGTGTAGCCGCATTAACCGAAAATTGTTGGAGTAAGCTTTGGACTGATAATCTTCTACAGCATGCAAAAACTGAAGCGGGCTCAAATCTTGCCCTATATGCATTTTGGGTACAAAATGCTTATTGAGAAACGCCAGTGACACCAATTGCCTGAACAAACTCAAGCGCAATTGATGATAGACATCGGCTACGGATTGTTTATTGACCACATCGATGTAAACCGACCGACTGACCGAGTCAAACTCAAAGCCACTCAAAAACACCTCAAAAGCTTTGATCTCTCTAAGCACATTTTGTACACACTCAATGACCCGGGGCTCTCGCTCCTCAGTCTGAAAAAACGACATCAGCCGAATGTGTGCACAGGAGTTTTGCCCACAGAAAGAACCGTATCGTTTAAAGAAATCGCGCTTAAACTCTTTAACCTCACCATTAATCTCAGCATAGGGTAAGGCAATGATCAAGTACTCGTTGAGTGCACTGTTACTAAAAAGCATGGGATCTCTGTCGTTTTGCATGTTCAAATATACTAAATATTTTAGCTTATCAAACTACATAAATTAGTTTGTGCTAAAATTTTTAACACACATCTGAGACTTGCATTTTGACGGGGTATTGCGCAATTTCACAGGATAAGACAGGAAAATGAAAATGCAAAAGACGGTTAGCGACTACATTATTAAGCATTCGGAGTGGCAGAAAGAACTCATTCTTCTAAAAGATTTAGTATTAAGTCAACCGCTAGAAGAGACCATTAAGTGGGGCGCCCCTGTGTACACTTTCAAAGGAAAAAACATTGTGGGCTTAGGAGCATTTAAGTCTTATGTAGGACTCTGGTTTTTTCAGGGTGCTTTGCTCAAAGACAAAGAACAAAAACTGGTGAACGCCCAGGAAGGTAAAACTCAGGCCATGCGCCAATGGAGGTTCAATAGTCTTTCTGAAATTGAAGCCAACTCCAGCCTAATTACAGATTATGTAAAAGAAGCTGTGGCCAATCAAAAAGCCGGAAAAGAAATTAAACCGAAAGCAGGTAAGCCGCTGGAGATTCCTTTAGAGCTGCAAGAGGTGTTTCATAAGGATACTGAGCTAAAGGAAGCCTTTGAGGCTTTGAACCTTACCCGAAAGCGCGACTTTGCGGAATATATTACTCTGGCCAAACGTGCAGAAACCAAGCAGTCCAGACTAGAGAAAATAATACCTATGATTCGGCAGGGCATTGGATTGAACGACAAATACAAATAGCAACAATTAGGGCTTTAACAGGGCCGATGCTTTCCTAAATTGCTTTAAAGCTAAAGCATAAGAGTCTGATCGTCTGTTCAAGGCGGCCTGAAGTTGAAAAAACCAACGATATGGCTGAAAAGTAGCTATATCTAAACGACTGGTGCTTACTCCAACCAAACGAGCAACTTCCGGCCCCAGTAAAAAGGCAACAAAGGCTTGAGACTTGCCCTTTATAGGTGAATTATAAGTAGCCTGTTCAAAGTACTTCAACAAAGAAGAGGTTAGCTGCTGCCCGGCACTACTGGCCCTAAACTGACGCTCCCGAATGTTCCTTTCCAGCAAATAGGCTTCTTTATTGCTCTTGGGTAGCAATTCTTCATGAAGCCCCAGCAAGCGGCCAATACAATTCCAATAAACAATATATTCCAGTGCTGCTTTGGAACTCGGCTTCTTAGCCAGTTTCTTTAATCCTCGAATAACTATAAGGGAAAAAGCCAGATTAGTACCAGCCATATCTTCCTGATTTATGGGCTCACCCCAGTCTTTCACAGACCAACTTCCTGAGCGTTTTGCATACCATCTGGCCGTTGCATGCATTAACCTAACTTTTAATAGTTGGGGCAGGGCTTTTCCTTTTGGACCAAAAGCACCTTTGACCGACACATCAAAAACAAACTCTGCGGTTTCGAACAAACGTCTCTCCGGCTCTTCCACAATTCGTTTAGACCTAACCAGCACCTCTGCTCCATTTGCCGCAGCATAGCAATAGGGCAAAGACAGCAGGCCTAACAACAGCATAATATCTGAAGCATGAGCATTAAAAAAAGCCTGCCCCTGTTGTAATAAGGAGACAGAAAAGCCTTTTGCCTCTTGTTGCATTTGTTCGTACAGATGCTGTAAAGAAGGCAATGCTTCAGGAGCCAGGTTACTCCCGTTATCTTCCAAACCATTAATTATAGACCAAAGGGCTTGCTTTTGGTCCGGGAAGTACGCTTCAATTACCGCATCGGCAGGATCATCGGCCACCAAACGATACTCCTCCAGCCTGGCTTTTGAAATATGCTCATACTTACCCATAAATGAACAAACTTGATGTAACGGTAAAGGTTTGGCTTTCTGCCCGTTTCAATTCAAACCATATTTCGTTAATTTCCGATCCCACTTTAACCACTATTTATATGAAAAAGCTAATGGGCACACTGGTGCTAATGCTCTTGGTTACCGGTGCCATAAGCCAAACAGCCCCTCCCAGCACCGACATTCACGTGTATGAAATCAAAGAGAAAAAGGGCAAAATAACTCTTGGCAAAGGCCGAAACATTACCAACAGAAACGGTTATGACAACCAGCCGGCCTTCTTCAATAACGATTACATTCTCTATTCAGCCCATCAGGAAGATGGTCAGAACGACATCATGATTTATGACCTTTATGAAAACAAAAGCACCAACCTTACCCACTCGGCCGACAGTGAATATTCGCCCTATCCTATTCCGGGTTACCAGTCGTTTGCTGTAGTACGGGTTGAAGAAGACAATAGCCAACGATTGTGGCTCTACCAAATGGATGGAAAAACCGAACCGCAGCTTTTATTCGAAAAAATTCAACCGGTCGGCTATTTTGCATACCACGAAGGCGATGTACTCATGTTTGTGTTAGGGCAGCCGGTCACCTTGGTATTAGCCAACACTTCGGTAGTTGACGATGACATTATAACCAGCAACGTTGGCCGTACCATAAGGCATATTCCGGGTACTAATGAGTTTACCTTTGAAAGAAGAGAAGAAAACGGGTCTACTATTATTTACCGCTTAGAGCGTAGTAAAAACGAGTTTTTTAAGGTAATTGAAAAGCCTGCCAATGCCTCTGACTGGACCATTACCGGACAGGGAACCTACATTACCAGTGTGGGCACTAAGCTTCTGGCTTTCAATCCAAAGCACCACTCCAACTGGCAGGAAGTAGCCGACCTGGGTGCAATGGCCTCTAAAGGAATTACGCGTATGGCTGTTAGCCAGGAGAATGATAAGCTCGCCATTGTCATTAACAACTAACATTATTTCGCTTTTTTGTCTCAAAAGTATTTCACAAATTCAGGCTGTTTTTTGGATCAAATCACGCGTTAAACACGATTTAATCGTATTATTGTTTTTCATTTGAATTCGACAATCTAACCACTTCAATAAGTAGCTATGTTCAAAACTTACACTTTCCCTAGTGTTATAGAAGGAAACAACACCGACCTAAGAAATGTATCTCCTGACCTGATTAACGGGCTAAAAATATTTCACAACAACGATGGTTACGTAATTGGTAACCTTGCCCTCACCGAGGGTGTGTCTCCACACAGAAACATTAATAGTGCCCCCGATGAGTTGGATTATAACCTACTACTCAAGTCAGGTTTATTAATTGCCAATCAAAAGTTGGGCAATCCGCTTACAGTAACCACAGGATTTCCTTTCTCTACTTTTCAGCTATACAAAGAGCAAGCAACGCAGCAAATCAACGCCAATCATGTGATTGAATACGATGCAGCTACTTACGGTGGAGGCTCAAAGAAAAATGTGCAGGTAGAAATTGATCATGTACAGGTAATTCCTGAAGTTATTGGCTGCGCCATTGCTCTTAGAAAGGGAAATCAGAAAGTAGACGGCAATTTCTTTGTGATGTCTCTGGGATATGGTACTCTGGAAGGATTGTTGAGCACTGAAGGCGGTATAGTACAGAGAACATCGCTTTCTACTTACGGTTTGCGATATGCTGTAAACCTGTTAGAAAAAGAGCTGGCTAAAACCTACTACCTGGAGTTGAAAACAGAACATCAAATTGATGTAGCCTTTCAAAAAGGTGTGATATTCCTGAATAGAAAGCGTATCGACATAAAGTCTATCAGAGACAAAGTAATTAGACAATACTACGAAGACGTTGTGTCTCCGGCCATGCGCAAGGCCTTTAACGACAACGACTTTACCGTTTCGCACCGCATGTTCCTTGCCGGAGGCGGAGCACTCTACCCTCAGTTGGTTGAATGTTTCAAAGAAGAGTTTCAAGATATTCTGGATCTGGAAGTGGCTTTTGAACCGCAAACACTTGCCAGCCGTGGCTATTGCATAAATTCTGCTCAGTTGAACGGAGGGGTGAAAGGAAATGCAGTGGGTCTGGACATAGGAAATGCCACCACTATCATTTCTGTGTATGATGAAAATAACTTGAGTACAGAATCTTCAATACCCGCTGAATACTAATGAGTAGAAAAGCCGAAGCAACAAACAATCCATCTACCTTAATTACTCAGATTCGTGAAGGCTCCGTAATATCGGGCAACATGAAATCCGAACACAGCATTAGGGTCGATGGTTTTGTTACTGGCGATCTGATTTCGGGAGAAAAAATCATTGTTGGATCGCATGGCGAGATTGGAGGCAATTTGAGTGGTTCGGACATTACCATAGAAGGCTATGTAAATGGCGATGTGCTCTCCAATGGGCACTTACACCTGGCTCAAAACGCCAGAATCTACGGTAAGATATATGCCAAGAAGATTTCGGTTGAAAACGGTGCCGAGATGAACGGCAAAGTGACAGTGGGTGAACAGGTGGAAATGCCTGAGCTAAGCTCCAGCTCCCCTTCCCGATCGTCTAAAGATATCAACATCAACCGTAACAGAAGCTCGTCAATGCCCAACGAGCAAAAAGACAACTACGGCACAGTGGCCTGGTAACTGCCAGGCCCATTGGCCTCTCTACTCCCCTCACACCCTTCTTCAAGAGACGGTTGCCATACTATTACCGTTTACCTCAATCTGCGCATAGCCGGCTCAGCAAAGGGCAAAAATAGATACTCTGTTTACAGCCGGTGATTTTATATATACTTTGTTTTTAGCTTTCAAGCTCCCCCTTCAAATTCTATATTTGCGCTCCGAAAAAAGCTACAGCATGAGCAACAATCTGATAGAAGAATTACAATGGAGAGGCATGATTCACGACATTATGCCCGGCACAGAGGAACAACTGAGTAAAGAAATGACTACCGGATATGTGGGTTTCGATCCTACAGCCGATTCATTGCACATTGGTAATTTGGTTCCGGTGATGTTGCTCGTTCATTTACAAAGAGCGGGACACAAGCCCATAGCTCTTGTGGGGGGGGCTACCGGACTTGTGGGAGACCCTTCTGGCAAATCGGCCGAAAGACCACTGCTCGATACCGATGCACTAAACCACAATCTGGAATCGCAGAAAAAACAGCTTCAAAAGTTCCTGAACTTTGACTGTGGCGAAAACTCGGCTGAAATAGTCAATAATTACGATTGGTTTAAAAATTTTGGCTTTCTGGAGTTTATCCGCGACATCGGAAAACACATTACCGTAAACTACATGATGGCCAAAGACTCTGTAAAAAACCGCCTGGAAGGTGGCATGTCATTTACAGAGTTTAGCTACCAACTGGTGCAGGGCTATGACTTCTTGCACCTATACCAAAACCTGAACTGCAAGCTACAAATGGGTGGCTCTGACCAATGGGGCAATATTGTTACCGGTACTGAGCTCATTCGCAGAAAGGTGCAGGGAGAAGCTTTTGCCATTACGGTTCCCCTGGTAAAAAAGGCCGATGGCACTAAATTCGGAAAGTCTGAGGGCGGAAATGTATGGCTCGATCCGGAGAAAACCTCACCGTATAAGTTCTACCAGTATTGGCTCAATACTTCTGACGAAGATGCGGCCAACTTTATAAAGGTCTTTACGCTACTACCTAAAGAAGAAATTGAAGCCCTGGAGAAGGAACATGCCGAAGCCCCTCATAGGAGAACACTCCAGAAGGCGTTAGCCGAAGATGTGACCCGTAGAGTGCATTCCGAAGAAGATCTTCAGACGGCCATTAAGGCCTCCAATATCCTTTTTGGAAAGTCTACCACCGAAGACCTGGCTTCTTTGAACGAGAGCACTCTCCTATCCGTTTTTGAGGGTGTGCCTCAGGTGGAAGTATCCAAGGCAGAAATAGAAGCCACTGAAAACTATATAGACCTGCTCAGCACTGTTACCCGGGACCAAATATTTGCTTCGAAGGGAGAGGCCCGCAGAATGCTGCAAGGCGGAGGAGTATCTATCAATAAGAATAAAATTGAAGATATGAACGCCAGGCCTCAGTTTGACTTACTGCAGAACAAATACTTCCTGGTTCAGAAGGGTAAGAAAAATTACTATTTGGTGGTAGTAGCCTAGCAAACCCCCAACGCAAAGAGGTTGTCTCCGGCTCTGCTTCTTTCTCTGCTATAAACACAGAAAGAGTAGCCAACGAGACAACCTCTTGTTGTTTAAACCCACAAAATTTTAATCACCGGGAGGAGTGACCACCATTTCTTCAAAATCCATGGCACTTACCTGAAAATAGCCCAGGGCTCCATTGCTAAGATTATTGCGTGGGTTGGCCGGAGGAGGGCTAAACATGCCACCATCATTATTGAGAAGGTTAGAGAGATCTGAATAGAAAATAAATGCCTTACGCGTAAGGCTAAACATTTCTACCCTCACCACATCGCCTTCGCTGTAATAGCCTGCAATTTCTACATCATCGATAGTTTCTCCCAACACTTCATCGTCAGAGAAGTAAATGTCTGTGGGCCAGTCTATCAAAATGGAATCGTTTCTATAGAATTTAAACAGGTAGTGGTCTACCCTATCTTGTGGTTCTTTCGCGTAGAAAAGTACCGAGTAAATTCTTCCCGGAACCTCGGGGTCTTCCAACTCTTCATCATCCACTTTTACCTTTAATGAATCTATGGTAGTAACAGGGAGCAATTCTTCGGTGGCCGTATATACTTCTCCGTCTACCGATACATTGAGCGTGTAGCTCAAACCAACCTCGCCTGTAAAATTGGCATTTGGCCAGTAATAGCCATTTTTCTCAGGGTCGGCCGTAGGATTATGAACAAACACAATGGTTTCACCCAAAGAGGTAGTCACACGCACATCGGCATTGGTAATTCGCGGGGTTGCACCGATTTCATAAAAGCCCCTGCTTCTGGAAAGTTTTACATAACTGCGCCCCTCGTGGTTCGTCACCAGGGCTTCAATAACCACTTTACTTTCTGTTTGAAGTGAGTCTATAGGAATGGTTTCTTCACAGCTCCAGGTCAACACTAGAAAAAGAAACAGACCGATATATAATTTTAAAGATTTCATACTTAAAAGGTAATGTTGTAGGTGATTGAAGGGAGTACAGGGAACAAGTAAATCAGGCGAGCCTCTTTCTGAGTGCCATCCCCAGTTATATTTCCGTCATCGTCCATGGTAACCCGAGTATAGACAGAAAATGGATTTTTGCGGCTATACACATTGTAAAGAGAGAACACCCAGGAAGTTTCATACTTCTTTCCGGCATTCTTGCGTGGTGTTAGCGTAGCACTCAAATCCATTCGATGAAAATCGCTTAGCCTGTAACCATTCCTTTCGGTAATAATATCAGGCAGATAGCCATCGCCATACTCATAAGACCCTGCCGGTAGGGTTATGGGCCTGCCCGTACCGTATGTAAAGTTTCCTCCAAAGGTCCATTTGTCGTTGTAGTCGTAAGTAGCCACTACATTGAGGCTATTGCGTCTGTCATGATTGGCAAAAAACTCGTTGCCATGATTTACTCCGGGCACCTGGCGTGTAGCCTTCGACCATGTGTAAGAGATAAAACCGCTAAGGTCGCCTTTCCTCTTCTGCAACATTAGCTCCAGTCCGTAAGCTTCTGAAGCACCTTGCCTAAATTCAGTGGCCAGGTCCTGATTAAAGAAAATCCGCGCATTATCGGCAAAATCGGTTACATTCTGTATGTCTTTGTAATAGGCCTCAACCGAAAACTCATAGCGGTTATTATTGAGGTTTTTGAAATAGCCTACAGCCAACTGATCGGCCTTTTGAGGAAGCAGGTAAGTTGAGCTTGGTGCCCATGTATTGAACGGAAGAGGCACCGTGCCACTACTTATGAGGTGCGTATTCTGCACCATTCTATTGTAGCTTGCTTTTATACTGGTTGACTCATTGACGATATATCGTGCCGAAAATCGCGGTTCCAGATTAATGTAAGTTTTAATATTCTCAAAGTCACCATAGTAAGTAGAGTCGGTTCTCACAGGTTGAACGTTATTGTTTACATCTTCATACTCATATACCATTTGCTCTCCTATGTTCTGGAAAATAGAAAGCCTGGCTCCATACTGAAAAGTGAGCTTGTCAGAAACCTGATGCTCCAACCCGGCATAAAAGGCGTGGTCTAACGCATACTCTTTCTGTAGTGCTGTAGACTTAAAAATGGATCCCTCGCCCGGCTCTATAATTCCCGGGTTAAACTGGCGATAGGTCAAATGATAGCCAAAATCCAGACTCAATCTGGGGTTGAAGAAGTAGTTCTGATCTTGTTTAAAGCTATATTCTGTAAGGTCTGAATCCCACTGAAAACCATCGCTTTGTGTAGATGACCCAAGGCCATAGTCGAACTTGCTTGCTATGAGCGATGTGTTGGAAAATAGCTTATCGTTATACAGGTGATTCCAACGAAATGTGGCTGTTTTATTCCCCCAGTCAAAGCCAAACTCTCCATCAAAATTAAAGTCGTCACGGCCGGCATAAAGTGCCAGAAAGAAACGGTTCTTATTGTTTGCCCGCCAGTTGACTTTGGCATTTACATCATAGAAATACACCAGGTTATCCTGATCGGCCAGTTTTAGAAACATATCTACATAAGACCGCCTGGCCGAAACAATAAATGAGCTTTTGTCTTTTTTAATAGGTCCTTCTAACATAAGACTACTAGCCAGCAGGCCAATACCAGCCTCTCCTCCAAACTTCTTATTGTTTCCGTCTTTGGTGCGTACTTCCAAAATGGAAGAAAGTCTACCGCCAAACCGTGCCGGAATTCCTCCCTTATATAATTCAGAGTCTTTTATAACATCGGCATTAAACACTGAGAAAAGGCCAAACAAGTGAGAGGGATCGTAAACAGGAGCTTCATCAATAAGAATCAGATTCTGATCGGCACTCCCTCCACGCACAAAAAAACTGGAGGTGCCTTCTCCTGCAGAAATAACTCCCGGAAGCATTTGTATGGTTTTAATAATGTCGGGTTCGCCAAAGAGAGCCGGCAACTTTTTCACCTGAGCAAGATTAAGTTCATTCTTGCTCATCTGAATTTTCACTACGTGCTCATCTTCGCGCTCTCCGGTCACTACTACTTCGCTCAGGTTAAGCACTTCTTCCTGCAACTCAATATTCATAGACTTATCGGCATTGAGTTCAATGATCCGTTCTACGGTTTTCATGCCTATGAAAGTGAAGCTTACATGATAAGTACCTTTGGGAAGGGTGAGAGAGTAAAACCCATAGGCATTGGAAATAACTCCGGCCTGGGTTTCTTTCACATACACGGTAACGCCAATAAGCTCCTCGCCATTGGCCGCGTCTCTAATGTACCCGTTTAGGGTAAACTTTTCCTGGGCCTGTGCCATATTGACCAACAGGCACACCCAGGCAACGATAAAAAATACTCGCATTGCTGTTCTTAGATTGAGTTTTTGATGTTTGATTGTTTTGTTTATTGTCTTAGACGAGCCGCAAGTCAAACACACGTACGACTCTATGAATTTCTTTTTTGTAGTCGTATCAAACCCACAAAAGGTTTACCAGTATTGGTTGTTTTTGCTAAAAAAAATTGGATTCCTGCTAAAACGGCAAAAGAATGTAAAGTGTCCATTACCTTCTTGAACAGGTGAATGGTGATTTATACCCGGGAAAAGATTAGGCCGACTTCGACTCGGCTATGCTCAGAAGTTTTTGAAGTTTTTCACTCTCAGGAGAATCTAAAAGTTGTCGGGCATGCTCATAACCTATATTGAAGAGTTCGCGCGACTTCTTAAAATCGAACGTACCATACTTTCTGAGTTCTTGGGGCATAATGTAAACATCGCAAATCCGGCTACTATACATAACATTGGCGCTTAGGGCTAATACGGTTACTCGTTCAATCATGCGCTTAGGCCCCGATAAATTAGGCTCTTTAACCAGGGGTGCCACATTTACACCAATTATAAAGTCGCAACCTTTCTCTTGCAGTATTTCTGTAGGCATGTTGTTCAATATCCCTCCGTCTACATAGTAATCTTCACCAATTTTTACCGGATCAAAAATGAAGGGAATACAGCATGAAGCCATAATTGCTTGCTTTAGCGACCCTGAATGAAACATTTCAGTCTTCCCTTCATTGAGATTGGTTGCGGCAATGTAAATAGGGATTTGCGAAGCTTCGAAGCTATCTTCCTTCAGGTATTTGCTATATACCGACTCAGTTTTTTGAATATTGAGCAGCCCCGTTACACTAAATGCCGGCCATACCAACTTGAGGATATTGGTGTTTTCAAAAATCTTTAGTGTTTCTTCCGGCTTATAACCATAGCTGTAAAAGGCTGCCGCTACTGACCCCGCACTGGCACCACTAATCATATCTACCTTTATACCCACTTCTTCCAAAGCTTTTAAAACGCCCAGATGAGCAAAACCTCGTGCTCCACCGCCTGACAGTGCCAATCCTACCTTCATGGTTTAAAGTATTTCTTTAAGTGAAAAAGTTTTATCGAGTCTCACTCCTTTTTCTGTATGTTTTACAGTGCAACATTCATTCATAGGGTCATGTTCTAGAAATAATATATAGCCTTGGTCTGCCGCCTCGTTCAAAAATTTCTCTTTTTCATCGAGGGTTAAAAGGGGGCGTGTATCATAACCCATCACATAAGGCAGGGGTATATGCCCAACTGAAGGCAGTAAATCGGCCATAAACACAATGGTGTGATCCTTATATTTTATTTTCGGAATCATCTGTTTATCGGTATGACCATCAACAGTAAGTACCTCAAACTGCTGAAAAGCGGCCCGTCCATTTAGGGGCACAAAGTGCAAGTGACCGCTTTCTTGCATAGGTATAATATTTTCTTTCAGAAAAGAGGCCTTTTCGCGTGCATTGGGTTGTGTAGCCCATTTCCAATGGTCTTGATTGGACCAGTATTTGGCATTAGGAAAATGCAACTCCAATTTTTCTCTGTCATCGCCCACATAATCTACTCCGCCCCCACAATGATCGAAATGCAGATGGGTAAGAAACATGTCTGTGACATCCGATCTGTCGAACCCAGCTTTTTTCAGAGAACCATCTAATGAGGCCTCTCCATGCAGGTAATAATGACTAAAGAAACGGGCATCCTGCTTATTTCCGATTCCATTATCAATAAGTATCAGTTGGTCGCCATCTTCTATAAGTAAGCAGCGCATGGCCCATGTACAGAGGTTTTTCTCATCGGCCGGGTTCGTGCGCGACCATAGGCTTTTGGGCACCACACCAAACATAGCTCCCCCATCTAGTTTAAAAAAACCGGTGTTTATTACGTGTAAATTCATTTGAGTTCAATATTGATGTTAGCGATGAGTGAATCGCATCGTTGTATTACCTGATCGTATATTTTATTTCGTGTCAGCAAAAAATTGTAGTAACTGCCCATTAGGTTAATGGCCTCGTTTTCCAATAGTGGTTTGGTATCTCGAATTCCGTTGGTTCCCTGCTGAAAGGCAATATTTTTTAGCATATATGGATACAGATGATTGTCTACCAGGTTTTTGATGAAATCGTCTATACGATGTAGTTCGGTATACGATACGTTATAATGCGTGGCAAGTTGGTTGCGCAGTTCGAACGATGAAATGATTTGCAGGTCTCCGGAGTTTATAAGCGCACTATAGGTACCTGTATTACCAAAAAAATAAGGAGCAGTATAGGTGCTGGTAATGTGCTTGATCTGAAATTTTTGCAGGGGTTGACGACTGAAAAGAAACTGAAAGGTTTCAGATACATTCTGAATGAGCACCTTGGATGAATCTACTACTCTATTAAGGTTGGCTTTGTCCTGCTTAAGATCGTCTCTCAAAGCTTGTAGATACAGTACTTCCTCTTGCTGCTGTTTTCGGTTTTCGGAATAGTTGTCTAGTGCAAAGGCAATGGAAATACCTGCAATTACAACAATCAAATCTAAAATATAGGGTTTGAGTTTAGATTGAGCTTTTGTTTTTGCCATAGTTCGATTGATGGAATCAGAGGAAAGTTAAGCAATCCCTTCAGCAAAGAAAAAGCAAGTGATAAACTAAACAGGCCGGGTGAAAGTTTGCCGCACGCCACCAAAAAAGTGAGCCTGCCTTAAAAACCTACAACAATTAACCCACCGGAGTCTATTACTGTATTCTTTTCTAAGACAGGCTTACCTGCTAAGTGCCATACGAAAAGGTAGAGTATGTACTACTCCACCACTTCGCCCATGTTGGCAAATTTTTCTATTCTATTGTTGATTCTCTCCTCAGCCGACTGCTTCATGAGCGGCTTAAGTTCTTTGAGAATCCGATTTTTAAGTGTTTCATACATCCAGTCCGGGTCTCTATGAGCTCCACCCAGCGGTTCTTCAATGATGCCATCAATGAGTCCGAAGCCGAGCATGTCAGTAGCGGTTAGCTTCAAAGCTTCTGCTGCTTGCTCCTTGTAGTCCCAGCTTCTCCAAAGAATAGATGAGCAAGACTCAGGAGAAATTACCGAATACCAGGTATTCTCGAGCATAAGCACCTTATCGCCAACGGCTATACCAAGAGCTCCACCAGAGGCTCCTTCACCTATAATTATGCAAATTACAGGCACCTTGAGCATAAACATTTCTTTAATGTTTCTTGCAATAGCCTCTCCCTGACCTCTCTCTTCGGCCTCAAGCCCCGGATAGGCACCGGGAGTATCAATAAGCGTAACTATGGGCTTATTGAACTTTTCGGCCATCTTGAATAGGCGCAAGGCTTTTCTGTAGCCTTCCGGATTAGCCATACCAAAGTTTCTCATTTGGCGCTGCTTGGTGTTACGTCCTTTTTGCTGACCCACCAACATTACCGTCTGGCCGCCAATGGTTCCGAAGCCTCCTACCATGGCTTTGTCGTCTTTCACAGTTCTGTCACCGTGAAGCTCCACAAAGTCATCTGTTATGTTGTAGAAATAATCTAAGGTGTAGGGCCTTTCCGGATGGCGGCTTAGCTGCACGCGTTGCCAACGGGTTAGGTTTTTGTAAGTCTCTTCCTTGAGCCTGAGAATTTTTCGCTCCAATGATTTCACGTCTTCTGTTACATCCACTCGGCTGCTCTCGGCCAGTTGCTTCATCTCGGCCAACTTACCTTCAAGCTCTATTATTGGTTGTTCAAATTCCAAAAGCATGTTTGTTAAATGATCCGACTACAAAGCTAAATATAAAGTGCTTTCGAACTTAATTTTTTAGCATAAATGCTCCACTCCAATATTTTCTTTAATTTATGGCCTTTCAACCATCTCA
The DNA here is from genome assembly GCF_002296035.1 of Roseivirga sp. UBA838. Lineage (NCBI taxonomy): Bacteria > Pseudomonadati > Bacteroidota > Cytophagia > Cytophagales > Roseivirgaceae > Roseivirga > Roseivirga sp. UBA838. The sequence goes on along the minus strand of NZ_DBHC01000042.1, from coordinate 266,215 downwards.
AACCTTTTTTAATGGACAGCCCTTTCAATGCCGACCTAAGAGTAGTAAAAAATGTTTTGCTCATTTTTGCCGGAATATTGGGGATAGTCATTATCAAAACACTGGCCTCACTGCTCATTCCACTGGCCTTTGCCTTGTTTATTGGCATTCTACTTACTCCTATTATCAGCTTTTTGGAGCGCAAACGCTGGCCATATACGGTGAGCATAACCTTAATTACTATTATTACCCTTGGCTTTATATTTCTAATTGGCCTTATCGTGTATGATACGGGCATGCAGATAGTTGATGAGAAGGATAAACTTCTGGCTCAGATTGAAGTGAAATTCCAGGACATACTGGGTAATTTAGATTTTATTCCGGGAGTTAGCCAACTGGAAACCGGTGGGTTCATCCAGATGCTAAATGAGGCGTTTTCTACTGATTTTCTGTTGAATACATCGGGTGAACTCGCGAGCTCACTGGGCGCTTTCACCTTCAACTTTATACTTTGTGCGATTTACTTGGTAGCTGTGCTTGGCAGTATTGTGCGATACGAAAAATATATTGCCTACCTGGAGGGTGATGATGTGGTGGGGAAAGAAAGGCTTACCCGTTCGTTTGTAGAGGTACGCAACTCTATTGTAAGCTACATGAAGGTAAAGTTCTTTACCAGTTTTTTCACCGGGCTATTCTTTGGGGCTATTTGTTATTTTTTCGGGGTCGATTTTGCCTTGTTTTGGGGCTTTTTGGCCTTTCTTCTGAACTTTATCCCTACTGTTGGTTCAATAACGGCTACTATTCCTCCTGCATTACTGGGCCTTATTCAGATCGACTCTAGCGGCTCTTTCTTGTTTTTTATTGCTCTGCTAATTGCTACTCAGTTTATCTGGGGCAATGTGATTGAACCTTATGTTATGGGGTCTTCTGTAGCCCTAAATACAGTAACGGTAATTCTCGGACTGGTAGTTTGGGGTTATATATGGGGTGTTGCAGGCATGCTTCTTTCAGTGCCGCTAATTGTACTGGCACGCGTTATTTTAGCACAGTACCCCGATGCCGACTTACTGGTAAAACTTATGGGAAGAAGCCAGGTAGAGGAATAGCTGGATAGAACTGCTTTGCTCTATTTTTCAGGATTATTTATGTAGTTCAACACAACTTCCGCCACACGTTGTGTCTTCCCAGCCCCTCGTAAGTCACATACGAGAAGCTACAATAGTGGCAAAGGGCAGCATCATATGCCATTCAAAATCAAGTAACTTACCCTATTTTGTTTTTAGGGTTACTTACCTAAGTCGCAAGAAGTGCATTTCTAAATCTTGCCTCCATTTGTGTCTTTACAAATGGTTCTTAAAAACGCGGTGAGGACACAGCTTGTACCTAGTATACTGGGTCTGACAAAGGTGATCTAAATGAGTAACCCTATTTATTTTTATGAAATAATCGGGCTTAGCTTGGTCACTTTCCGGCTAGCTTCTATATTGAAAGAAAAAACACATGGAATTGCTAGGAATTGGAATGCCCGGTGGGGTAGAAATTTTTGTCATCATCTTCTTATTGGTCGGAATTATACTCCCATTGGCGGCTATTATAGATATTGCCACCAGTCAATTCAAAGATGGAACAACCAAATTAATATGGCTATTGGTAGTTATTTTTGCTCCATTCCTTGGGACGCTTATTTACTTTGCTGTAGGAAAAGGACAGAAAAAACCTAAGCGGACATTTAACCTCAACTCAGAGGATTAACACAGGAAATTAACACCGTATGAGTATGCTCTTTATAATTCTCGTTTTCTACCTTGTTCCCTTCCTTATTGTATTGGTAGCCTTGGTAGATATTTTAAGAAGTGATTTTGAACCAAGTCAGAACAAGCTCATTTGGGTAATAGTAGTAATACTACTCCCCATTCTGGGCTCTATACTCTATTTGATCATAGGAAGGAATCAGCGAAGAATGCCTTATTAACTATACTTCCCAGTCTTTCTCATGAGAACTAATTTTGGTATTTGGCAATACAAATGGTGCAACTATAGCGGCTATAAATAAGGCAATTACTAGAATAATAAACATGGTCTCAGTTCTTTGCTGCGAAGATGCGAATTATCTTAAAAGCTGTAAAGCAAATTGTAGACTTTTATAGGGTTTAAAGCTTCTTTTTATGGCTTAGTATGTTCCCTCCGTCATGTACTGACCAGTGGCCAATGAGCCTGTAATCAGCTAGTTTTGCTGTCGGAATCGTTTCATCATAAACTCTTTTTGTCCCAGCGGTCCAAAACCAATGACCTCGCCTTGCTCATTGAGGTATATTTGCCAGTCTACGGCTTGATCTCTGAAATAGAATGTTGTATCAGAAGAAGGCACGATTTCCATTTTACCGGGGTTTCCATCGGGTTGAATAAATAGCTTACCTCCTTCTGTGGTAATGTGCATGAATCCATTATCTCCATAGTCACCCACATATTTATTAATGAGGTTGGTGCTCAACTTGTGCTCTACCCTTGGTTGGGGTAGTTCGAATAGTCTCTTTTTCCAAATGTTTCGGATGGCCTTATATACCGGAACGGCATACTCAACCGATCGGTCGTGTACCACAATGAGTACGTCATCGGTATCAATATAGCGGCTAAAAATTACGTGTGACTCTACCCCTTGCCCCAAGTGCTGAAACACCCGGTTGCCCGGTTTGTCGCCAACTAAACTACCTCCAAAACCATATCGTCCCTTTTCTCCGCTTGCCAAAACCATGGGAGTATAAGCAAGCTCCTGAATGGCAGCTTCCAAAATTTTCTCCTGAGCCAAAGCACGATCGAACTTGAAAAGGTCTTCTGCAGTAGATACCATATTGCCTTCACCCAACATAAATGCGAACAAATTGTCCAAATGAGCTGCTCCTATTCTCTCCTTATATCCCGGCACATCAGTAACAAAGTGAGTATTCTCCATTCCAGATGGTTCTAGTATGTGCTGCTTCACATAATGGGAGAATTCTTGGCCCGCAACCTTCTCTACTACACCGGGCAACAACAAATAGGCTATTTGGTTGTAGTTTTCATGAGCTCCCGGAGCACCTTGAGGGTCGGGCATGTATTGAGCCACCAGATGAACCATATCATTGACCGTAAGAAAGCGGTCGTGTGGCCATTCCTTAAATATAAGCTCAAAGAAACGCGGCATACCACTGGTATGGTTCAGTATGTGTCTCAGGTTTACACCTTTGTAGGGAATGGAAGGATGATATAGTGCAATCGGATCCAGCAAGCTGAGTTTTCCTTCCGCATTAAGCTGCAAAATGCTGATGGCTGTAATGCCCTTGGCCACCGACTGTATGTGGATGGGAGTGGTAGTAAGATAGGCTTCTCCATGGCGCTGCCGACCATAGGCCTTAGAAAAGATAGTCTTTCCGTTTTCTGCAATTAACACCTGCCCGTGAAACATTTGCTCCGAAGAAAGGAAGGTTAAAACAGAGTCGAGCGTTTTAAGGTTTTGTTGGGCCTGAGCATTGAAGAACAAAGCAGTTGCCAGACTTAAAGTTAAAAGATACTTCATGCGTTTTCCGTTTCCTCAAACCAAGGCAAAGTGACCGAAGATCAAAAACTTTGGGGATAGACAAGGAATAGACATTAATCTCTTAATTGTGGTGAAGGTCACTTTAACCGTTCATAAGAGTCAATAACGGCTGTATACCATACACTAAACCGACATGAGGTAACGAACCAGATCATCGTTTTCCGTTAGCCCCATCTTTTTTCGCATACGATAGCGACCTGTATTGACACTGCCGGCAGAAATGTTAAGGACATTCCCAATCTCTTTAGAACTTAGGTTGAGCCTCAATAAAGCGCTAAGTCGTAATTCATAGGCCGTGAGTGTGGGATGAATAGATAATATTTTATCGAAGAAGCCGCTGTGAATTTGCTCAAAGCTTACGCGGAAATTCTCCCACTCCTGCTCTGAGGCAAAGGCTTCTGCAACAGAGCTAAGTACATCAGCCTTTTCTATCTTTTCTTTCTCAGAAAGTTTTGAGTTGAGTTCATCCAGCTTCTTGTTCTTCTGCTTAATTACATCGAGCAATTCGCTCATCCTTTTTTCCTTAGCGTGTAGCTCCGACTTGATGAGTTCATTTTTTAGCTCAATACTCCTCATTTCGGCCTGCGTACTCCGAACCCTGTACATATACAGCTTCTTTCTGTTTCGCTGACGATTATTTCTGGAATTAATGGCGATAAAAACCAAAATACCCACTGTGGCCAGAAGTGTGATGCCTACATCGCGCATCATAACCCGATTGGTAAGAAACCTTCGCTCTGCCTCTTCCGGGGTTTCTGACCGCCCCTCCTGAATGCGCTGCCAACTTTCTTCATCTACATTGGGAGGCCTTTTACTTGTGCTATCCTTTTCCTGGCCTAAAACGACCAAACACAAGCCCATAAGTACTATGGTAAGAAAAGTTTTCCAACGCATATTCAAACTTATGGAAATTGAAGGAAATAAGGTGATGCCCGGAGGCTATGATGAATAGACATTGGATAGACAGCAAGGCAAAAAAGAAATAGTTAATCAGAAACCAGCAGATAACTACTGATTTCTAATTACCCTATCCCTGATCACTAATTCATAGGCGCATCAATCTTTCCGTTGCCTGCTAATTCATACTTCTTATCGAACAGATAAATCCCCAAATCATCGGCTGACTCATTCATGATGGTCACGTGACCTTTGGTGGCCTTAATGGTGAGGTTTCTCTCTCTAAATTTTATTTTGAAGGAATAACCATCCCAATGATCGGGCAGATATGGGCTGAAGTACAACTCTCCGTTCCTTACCCTCATTCCGGCAAAACCTTTAGCAAAGGCCATCCATGTGCCAGCCATTGAGGTGGTATGGCAGCCATCTTCCGTGTCATTATTATAATCGTCCAAATCGAGACGGGCCGTACGAAGGTACATTTCGTATGCCTTTTCTTTTCGACCAAGTTTCGAGGCCAGAATAGCATGCACACATGGCGAAAGTGACGACTCATGCACCGTCATTGGTTCATAGAAGTCGAAGTTACGCTCAATGGTTTCCAAATCGAACTCATCTTCGAAAAGGTAAATTCCCTGAAGTGTATCGGCTTTTTTTATGAAGCACAA
>NZ_DBHC01000042.1:251394-260803 GCF_002296035.1 Roseivirga sp. UBA838 | reverse complement strand
TGAAGTGTATCGGCTTGTTTGATGAAGCACGAACGGAGTATCCTGTCCCAAGACCAGTTTTGGTTAATTGGCCTCTGCCCTGCCGGAATATCCGAAACAGGCATCAGCTCTTTATCCAGAAAACCATCTTGCTGTAAAAATACTCCTCTCTTTTCGTCATACCCCAGATACATATTATCGAGTATGTGCTGCCACTTTTCAGTTTCGGCTTCTTTAAAATTGAGTTTTTGAAACAACTCATTGAGCTGCGTAGTACCCTTATATTTCTGAAGCCCTTCCAAGGTATACTGTAAGGTCCAAAGAGCTATTTTAGAAGTGTACCAGTTGTTATTCACGTTGTTCTCGTATTCATTGGGTCCTGTAACTCCATGCATTACATACTGACCCTTTTGTTTAGACCAGTGTACCCTTTGAGCCCAGAAACGCGAAATAGCAATCAGTACTTCTAAACCATAATCTATTAGGTAGTCTTCATCGCCATGATAGTTTATGTAGTCGTAAATGGCATAAGCTATGGCGCCATTGCGATGGATTTCTTCGAAGGTTATTTCCCATTCGTTGTGGCATTCCTCACCGTTCATAGTCACCATGGGGTAAAGAGCAGCACCATTAGTAAAACCTAGTTTTTGAGCATTTTCAATAGCTTTTTGCAAGTGTTTGTAACGGTACAATACCAGGTTTCTGGCCACTTGTTTATCACTCGTAGCCAGGTAAAAAGCCAGACAATACGCCTCAGTATCCCAGTAAGTACTTCCACCATATTTTTCTCCGGTAAAACCTTTGGGCCCAATATTAAGTCGCTCGTCTTCTCCGGTATAGGTTTGATTGAGCTGAAAAATATTGAATCGAATACCCTGCTGTGCCGAAACATCACCATCAATCACTATATCGCTCATTTGCCACTTGGCTGCCCAAGCTTCTTTGTGTTCCAGCAGAAGTTTATCGAACCCGACCTGGGCCGCCTCCAGCACTTCTTTTTCACATACTTCTACCAGCTGCGTTTTGGCAAAATACATGGAAGAAATATTGGCTGCATACTTTTCTATGGTCAAAGGCTTACCCTCTTCTACCCGACCCGTTACTGCTACTTCCACATATTTCTCTCGCTCGAATTCCTGAGCAGACTCCATGGAGAAACCTCCGGAGATATTGAACTTCATTCCCGTAGCTACCCAAAAATCGGTTTTCTTGGTACTGGCTACCACATAGCTGAAATCGTGCGAAGCTTTCCTATGCTGCTCATTCCAAAATTTTTCATCGTAGTTAGAATCTGCGTTGATTACATCAAAGTCTACAAATGGCACTATTCGGACTACACCGGAAAAGTTGAGAGGTGTAACCTGATAGGACAGTGCTCCTACTTTGGTTCTGGCCATACTGCATATTCGGGTGGCCTCTACCTTTACGCGTTTACCTGAAGGCATTTTGGCTGTAAACTCACGCTTAAGCCAGCCTTCTTTCATGTTGAGCTCTCTTCGAAAATGCTCCACTTCGCAAGTGGCCAAGTCCAGAGCTTCATCTTCAAAAGAAATATGAATTCCAATCCAGTTGGCTCCATTAAGCACCTTGGCAAAGTACTCCGGATACCCATTTTTCCACCAGCCTACGCGGGTTTTGTCAGGGTAGTACACCCCGGCAACGTAGTTGCCTTGGAGGCTCTCTCCCGAATATTGTTCTTCGAAATTAGCCCGCTGACCAAACATGCCGTTGCCCAGGCTAAAAATGCTTTCGGAAATCTGATTATACTCGGGCACAAACCCTTCTTCGATAATCGACCAGGGATGATGTTTGATATAATTTTTCATGCAAATGATGGTAAACGTTTGAATATGGTAAGGTCTGCGTCTTTCAGATCAGGAACTACAAGGTCTGCCTCATGCAATAGTTCAGGCAAGCCCACTCCTACACATGGAAAGCCTCCCCGTTTGGCTGCCTGCACACCGGAAATAGCATCTTCAAAGACAACGCACTCTGAAGGATGCAAGCCCAGGCGATCGGCTCCAAGCAGAAACACCTCTGGGTGAGGCTTGGAATGGCTTATGTGGTTACCATCCACTTTCACCTGAAACAGATCGCTCAGCCCAACGGCTTTTAGAATAGTAGGCGCGTTTTTACTGGAAGATCCCAATGCCACTTTTAATCCGGCCTTTGCCAACACATGGAGAAACTCTCTGACTCCCGGCAGAATGTCGGCAGGAGTCATTTTAGATATTATCTCTACGTATCTGTCGTTCTTACGCGTGGTTAAAGCTTCAATTTCCTCATCGCTTTTTTCGAGATCTCCTATCGCCAAAATGCGCTTCATAGAGTCTACTCTGCTCACGCCTTTTAACTGCTCGTTGTCTTGTTCCGTAAAAGGTATATTCAGTTCATCGGCAATAGACTTCCAGGCTATATAATGAGCCGGAACTGTATCTACAATCACCCCATCTAAATCAAAAATGCAGGCCTTTGGTAAAATCATAGGTTTATAGAATAATTGGCACGCATCATATTTTCTGTTTCTCTCAGAGGCTTAAAAACCTCGAAAGTGGTGCCTTGAGTACGTTGAGCTCCAAGCGCATTGGCATACATTGAAGCCAATATGTAATCGTTTTGTCCGTCTCTCAGCCCATAGGCTAGTCCTCCCGCAAAAGAGTCTCCACAGCCGGTGGTGTCTACTACATTTTCCATGTAAATGCTCTTCACGAATTCTTCTTTGAGCTGTCCGTTTACTTTTGTAAATACCTTACAACCGGTGGCATCGGTAGTTACAATTAAAGCCTTGGGGCCTCTATCTAAAATGTAATCGGCCATGGGGTGAAGGTGCTCCTGACCAATATCATCCAGAAGATCGGTGAGTTCCTCTTCTCTGTACTCGTGCTTATACCAGGTACACCACGATTCTTCCAGATTCATCTTTAGAACATCGATATAGGGTAGCCAGAAGTCTCTTTCCACCCAAAACTTCTTGTGCCGATCGCCCCCGATGGTCATAGTATGTGTGGGGCCATGAGCATCGAATATGATGGTTCCATGGCTAAACTCTTTTAGGTATTTAAGCGTATCGAGAGCTATTTCATGGTCGGTTATAGGCACAAAAACAAACACGTTGCAATCCAGAAACGGAGCCATATCCACCGGCATTATGGGGTTCATAAAGGCCGTTTGTTTTTCTACCCTAAAGTTCTGATCGAGAAATTTAAGTTTGATCACGTCTCCGCTATCGGCATCGTCTGTAACGCCTTTCATATCTATGGCCGAATAAGGGGCAAATAATTCCTTTACTGCAGCCATGTCTTTTTTGCGAATATGCGAAACCGGATAGACCGTTCCCTGGCCCTGAAGCAACTGGGCAAGCCCTATAGTAGGGTGGGTAATGCATCCGTACTTCTCTATAACTTCTCCCTTATGAGTAGTAATATGATCTCTGGGAATAGGGCCAACTACCGCTATTTTATATGCTCTACTCATAGGCCATTAGCTAAAGTATATCCAAATAGCAATTATAAGAGCTATAAGCAATACCGTAAGCACCAGGTCTTTCGTTCTCGAGGCTTGCCCCCTGGCACTCAGCACTCCCTTGGCGTATGTAATATCTTTGATTTGTTCTGGTGCCGGTTTTTCGGACATTAAACTCACCACTATGAGTACCACAGAACATATAACAAAAAGGAAAATGGCCAAATGCAGGAAGTTGATAGCAATAATGGCACTTAGAAAATCGGGCAATGATGCTTTGAAAACATCAAGCACTAGCAGTCCCATACCTAACACAAAACCGGTCCATAGAGCAGCCATTGCGCCTTTTGCATTCAATCTTTTAAAGAATATTCCTAGCAAAAACACAGCGGCAATAGGGGGTGAAATATAGGCCTGTACTGTTTGCAAATATGTATAGAGCTGTCCGGAGATACGCTCCATTATGGGGATCCAAACAATACCTACTGCCACCATAATGATGGTAGCCAACTGCCCTACTCTCACCAGCTTCTTTTCTGAGGTATCGGGTTTCCATCGCTTATAAATATCGATGGTAAAAAGTGTTGAGCACGAGTTGAACACGGAGCTTAGTGAGCTCATTAGTGCGGCCAGTAAACCGGCTATTACTACACCTCGAAGACCTGCCGGCACCATACTCTTCACCATCATAATGAGTGCCTGATCATTCTTTTCCAGGTCGAAAACACCTTTTTGAGAAAGGGCAAACGCAATTACTCCGGGAATAACGAAGATGAAAAGCGGAAGCATCTTCAGAAATCCGCCAAAAAGAGTTCCTTTTCTCGCCTGCTCAATGTTACGAGCGGAAAGCACTCGCTGCACAATGTACTGATCTGTACACCAATACCATACCCCTAAAATGGGAGCCCCAAACAGGATACCAGTCCAAGGGAATTTATCATCGGATATTGGCTTCCACATAGACATAAAGCCTTCGTCTACACTACTGGTTAGCCCTGACCACCCGCCTAATTCGTTCAGACCAAAGTAGGTTACAGCAATGGCACCTCCAATGAGTACAAACATTTGAATCATATCGGTATAAAGCACGGCCTTTAACCCTCCAAAAACGGTGTAAACACCTGTAGCTACAACTATGATGATGGCTCCAGTCCAAAAAGGCACCTCTATAGCTGAGAAAACTACAGCTCCGGCAAAAATGGTCACCGATATTTTGGTAAGTATGTAAGCGATTATCGAAACCCAGGAAAGATAGTTTCTCGCCTTGGAGGAGTATCTTCTTTCTAAGAATTCGGGCATGGTAAATACTCCGCTTTTCAAGTAGAAGGGCACAAAAACCCAACCTAAGAGCATAAGCATAAATCCGGCTATAATTTCGAATTGAGCCACAGCCACCCCCCCTGTTGCCCCATCGCCTGCTAAACCCACGAGGTGCTCAGAACCAATATTGGATGCAAAGAGTGATGCGCCAATGACAAACCAGCCTACATTCTTACCTCCCAGAAAGTAATCGGACGATGAAGAGTTGACTTTTTCTTTAAAAGTGGCCCAAGCGGCTATACCAAAGACCAGCACAAAATAGGCGGCTATAAAAATGTAATCGAGACTAACTAGGTCTACCATAGACGTAAGGTTAAGGTTGAATGATATTCAATAGTTGCTACTGATATACACGAACATAATCAATTTCAAAGCGGTTTGGAAAGATATCGTTTGCAATGCCCTTTTTGCCGCCCCAGCCACCTCCAACGGCAAGGTTTAGGATGAGATAAAAGGGTTGGTCGAAGGGCCACTCGGCATAACCATTGCCTGAGTTTTCGAAAGTGAAGTATTTCTCATCGTCTAGAAAGAAATCGATTTTATCCTCATCCCATTCAATAGCATATACATGGAATTTATCGGAGATATCGGCTACCTGAACGGAGTCTGCCTTCTGTGTGCCTTTAAGGTGGTTGAAGGCTTCGGTGTGTACCGTACCATGCAGGTTACCCTGGTCGTAGCCTACATGTTCCATAATGTCTATTTCTCCACTTTTGGGCCAGCCACCATAGTTATTGGTGGTGGGCAACATCCATATTGCGGGCCAATTGCCACGTCCTTTTGGAATTCTGGCTCTCACCTCTACCCTGCCATATTTCCAATCGCCTTTGTTTTTTGTGATGAGCTTGGCCGAAGAATAGGCACGGGTTTTAAAAGAGTCGGCCAATGCAGTAATGGTGAGTATACCATGGGCTAAATTGATATTTTCGGGCCTGTCGGTATAATACTGAAGCTCATTGTTACCGAAACCGCACAGATCGGGGCAGCCATCACCAACATAGGCTGTCCACCGGGTGGTATCCAACTCACGGCCATCGAATTCGTCTTGCCAGACCAATTGTGGTTTTTCGTTACAGGACTGAATGAGCACGAGGGCTCCAATCATCATAAGTTGACTAAGCTTTTTCATTTCTGTTTGAATGTATTTAAGATGCCGAAAGAAGGCAACCCGGGCACAAAATCTCATGCACAATTGGCAAACAGGAATTGAATACAGGAGGTTAGTCGCTGCCGGGTAGCCTCATTTATATGTTAAGCACTTATCGGGAAGAATCCCGGATAATAACCCTCGAATCAAACTTCAGGTGAAGCTGGTGTTGGGGTATATGCCTTTTCTGAATTACTTTAAACAATAGCTCGGCCGCAGCCTCACCCATTTTAATAGGTTCGTGCGTTACGCTGGTAAGGTTGGGTTCTACTATTTCGCACAAGTTGCTATTGCCAAAACCAACCACCGAAACATCTCTTGGAACATTAAGACCCATTTTTTTAAGTTTTAGAATGGATTCCACTGCCAATTCATCGCTAAAGGTAAAAAGGGCATCGGGTCTTCTTTTAGGGTCTTCAAACATCTTCTCTATAATCGCATCGTGAGGTTCATCGGGGTGAGTGAACACGACAAAATCTTCATTAATCTCGTAGTCGTAGGTTCTGAGAGCCTCCAAATAACCTTCATATCGGCTTTTGCTAATCCCCAGCAGTCCAGGGCCTCCAAGATGGGCAATGCGCTTGCGCCCACGTTTTATCAGATGTTCCACCGCCTGAAAACCACCTGTGAAATCGTTGGCTTCTACGGTTGGCGTATCGAAGCCGGGAGCAATACGATCGAAAAACACAAAGGGTACATCATAGGCCTTGAGTGTCTCCAGATGATCGAACTCTTTGGTTTCACTGGAAACCGACAGAATAATGCCCTCCACTTTACATGAAAGCAGCGACTTAATCTGGTCTATCTCATCATGATAATTCTCATTAGACTGACAAATTATAGTATAGTATCCGTTGTCGCTTACCACCTTCTGAATACCATCGATTGCAGAAGCGAAGAAGTTACTGGTAATGTGGGGTACTAAAATACCTATGGAGTTGGAACGCTTGGTGCGTAAGCCTGCAGCAATAAAATTGGCCTGATAACGCATTTCCTTTGCTTTTTCGGCTACCAACTTCTTGGTTTCTTCACTTATGTTTGGATGATCGTTGAGCGCTCTCGACACCGTTGAAGGTGAAATACTCAGCGCATTGGCAATGTCTTTTATCGTAATAGCCATAGTCTCTTAGTCTTCTTTTGGTTGAGCGTGTGTGCCATCGCAATACGGAAATTTTCGCGAACGTTTGCAACGACAAAAGGCCACTGTTTCACGATGTACCTGCTTATGGTTTCTTTCCGTTACCGTGGCTCCTCCTTTTATCAGTATGGGGCCTCCGGGTATGAGCGTTACCTTCACATCGCTATTGTCTTTCTCTTTAAAGCGAACGCCTTTAACAGATAGTGCTTTTGAGGGGCACTCCCGAACCAGAGCCACAATCTGATCTGAATTGGCCTTTTCCGGTTGAACCCACGGTCGCTGCTTGAGATTGAACACCTTGGGCAAGCCCCTGAGGCAAATACCGGAATGAATGCACAGATCTGGTTTCCATACTATGGTAACCTCTCCATTGCTATATTCCTTTACCAGTGGTTCACTCATGGCACAGTCGTTCGGCTGATTAAATTAAGCGAAAATAGAGTCAAACCGAAACATCGGAAAATAATTCAAGGGCAATTTATATATGTTGTTATTAACATATATAAATATTAATATCATTGACTATATTGTTTTAATCGCTCCAATTCTGAAAAAACAAGTTCGAACCATTCGTTTTGACGCTCTGAGTCTCTTCCATGACCGGTTTCTTTATCATAGTTCAGAGAAAATCGCTTAAAATCGGCCAGTAGTTGCCTCACATATTTGTTATAAACTTTTAGGTCTCGCTCTCCCCTTTTGTGCAATTCACTAATCTGCTTCCTTATTTTTCTGCCATACAATTCGGCAATATCGAAGTGCAGCTTCTCATGAGCCAAGAGTGCTATGCTGGTAGAATCGGTGGTCCAGGAGTCTTTCTTCACAAAGAGTACCTTCACCTCAAACCTGGGTTCATCGTTAAATATGCCCCCTCGTATGGAATGGGTTACGGAGGTCAGAGCAAGCCCCCTCTCCTCTTTGGACTTTTGTTTTCTAAACCTAAAGTCTTTCCAGCTTAGGTATAAATTGTCTGACCACTCAATATAAGCCGTTGTATCTACTGTTAAAAACTGCGCCTTACTCTCCGGCCCGTGAGCCAACCCTGTGAGTATGAGCAGTGCTAAAGCTATATTTTTCAAGAATTTCATTGAGCTATCTAACTTCTGCCGCGTGAATATTGTGGGTAAACTAACCCAAAGCTAACGATTTTGTATGGCGAAGCGGTATCTTTGTCTTGCATGAAGTTTGAGAAATACGCTTTTCACCCGCTTATTAAGTCCAATCTGGCAGAGCTTGGCTTTAAAAAGCCTACGGACATACAGTATAAGGCCATAACTCCTATTCTCAAAGGAGAAGATGTATTGGCTATTGCACAAACAGGAACTGGCAAAACGGCTGCCTTTGCCATTCCAACGGTACAAAGGTTATTGGATCATTCGCGCAAGCTCAATATAAACGCAGTGCGATGCCTGGTGATGGTTCCTACCCATGAACTGGCACAGCAGGTAAAGCAAACATTTCAGCAGGTGAGCAAAGGCAGTGGCCTGACCATTTATGCTATTTACGGTGGGCTGGAGCAGGACCCTCAGATTAAAATGCTTCAATCGGGTATCGATGTGCTCATTGCCACACCAGGCCGTTTGTTCGACCTCATTAGCCAGGGCTATTTAAACCTGTCGCTATTAGAGGTGCTTATTGTGGATGAAGCCGACCATATGCTGGGGCGTGGCTTTATTAAGGATATGCGAGACTTACTGCCTCACTTACCCAAAAAAAGGCAAACACTGTTTTTCTCGGCCACCATCAATGAAGAGATAAAGAAACTGGCTTATTCGCTGGTGCATAAAGCTATTCGCATTCAGCTATCGCCTAAAAATCCGGTAGCCAAGAATATTGAGCATGCCGTGGCTTATGTAGAAATGGATGATAAGCGCTACTTTCTGGAGCAACTCATAAAAAACAACCCAGAGGCTAAGATGCTTGTGTTTGTGCGTACCAAAGTAAGAGCCGAAAGAGTACAAAAAGCCCTCCAGCGTATGGAACTGAAAGCGGACACTCTGCATGGAGACAAAGATCAAAAGCAGCGCGATGAAACTCTGGGCAGGTTTAAAAGTGGGGTTTTAAAGGTACTTATTACCACCGACATCAGTGCCCGAGGTATTGATATACCTGAAGTAGATTTTGTTGTGAATTATGACCTGCCTGAAACGGTTGAACATTATGTACACCGGGTGGGCCGTACAGGCCGGGGTTTTGCAAAAGGTCAGGCTTATTCCTTTTGTAGCCCGGAAGAAAAAACAATACTTGAGCAAATTGAAAAGGAGCTGACTGAGCCCATTGAGCGTATTAGCATTAGTAAAGGAGACTATGCCATGGTAAAGGCACTCACAGAAGATGACTCCAAAGACTGGCGACAGTTATTAAAG
>NZ_DBHC01000042.1:250305-250992 GCF_002296035.1 Roseivirga sp. UBA838 | reverse complement strand
AGGTCAAAAGAACTGATTATAAAAACCCTCCAAAGAGGGCTTTATGTTTTTTACAGATAATTGATAGCACTACCCTACCGGTTTCAATAATAGAAGTAAGTGTAGCTAGTATCACCTTTCAACGCTTCAAATTCTTTAACAGAGATACGCTTCAGGTTAAATTCTCCATTACTTTTTGAATCATTGTAAACCCCATAGGTATAGTAAATATTCACAACATCATCTCTCCACTGAGCAAGTGCTGAAAAATGCTCTACTACTCCTTCATTGATTAAATAGCCTCTCGCTGGGCCATTTATTCCATTAACCAACCCATTATATATGTGGTATTTGGAGCCTACTGAGATTATTGTTAGCCTTTCTAATTTATTGTTTGAGGTTACTACTATTTCTTTGTTTTTATCGCAAGCGGACAAACATAAAATCATTAATCCAAATAATAGTTTGTATTTCATTTCTTGAACCAATTTGAATTTTTCATACCAGCATTGATAGCTAAGTAGGACTGCCTATCCTCACCATAATTAGGAGCTTGTAAATAACCTTTATTTCCTCCCGAGGCACGTATAATCATGTCATACCCAATTGTAAAAAGTGTACGTCTCACGTTATTCTCTCCAGCGTTATATGCCCCGTATCCATAGGTAATGGTTTTGTTCGATAAAAGACTGGCGACAGTTATTAAAG
>NZ_DBHC01000042.1:248057-249912 GCF_002296035.1 Roseivirga sp. UBA838 | reverse complement strand
AGGTCAAAAGAACTGATTATAAAACCCTCCGAAGAGGGTTTTATGTTTTTAATAAATAATCGAAAGTACTACGTTAATATTTAGGTTCGTAACCTTTATTAAGAAAATCTTCAGAATTCATCCCACTCCCAGTCACGAGAAGTCCTTCATACTTCTCAAGAAATAAGTCTTGACTTTGGACGGAAAACCCACTATTTGAATATAACAGATACACCTCTCCGAGCTCCTCAAACTGCCTGCCTTCGCAACTCACTGTAACTTTTAAAATCTTCGACTTGGGATCATAAACTCTTTGTATTAAACAATCATCAATAATTGATTCACATTTTGATTCAAGGAAAAGAATTGGTCTCAACTACATGTCTTGCTCAATCGAGAAGACATGTTCAACCAAAGCGTTGTATGAAGTTCCATTATGAACTCTTTGCTTAAATACAAACTCTAATACTCCATCAGAATTATAATCTTTTAATTCAGTCGGTGAAGTGTCCAAAAGTCTATGTTCTTCTCTAAAACCTGACTCTCCATTTTCCATCCACTTTCCATTTATCTTCTGAGGCTGCTTGGATACAAGATTTCTTCCGTGGTCAAAGGCTAAAATATGATAATCCTTTATTCCCAGTGACCCATTTACTTTTAGGATATAAATTTCAACACCTGCGGAATACTCAATATTGAAAACAAGAAACCTAGTTTTCGGCAAAAGAAATTCTTCATACGAATTAAGAATAGAGTCGAACTTATTTTTAACCTGGAAAGGCAAATCAACTTCAATACCAAGACTATCCCTAAAAGTAGATATATTATTATCATCTCTCTTAACTACAAGAAATGCAAATTCCTTCTTACTCTGAGCGCATGCAAAAGTGACAAATCCAGAAAAGATTAAAATCACATTTATTTTAACAAACCAATCCTTGTTCATTCCTTCTTTTTTGCAGTAGTCTTATAAAAATTTATGTAAATAGCTCCTTTGTCCGCTAAAACTTTGCTGAACGTTGTTGTCTTTATCGACATTAACAAGATAAATCTACCTGAGTGATCCTCATTCTTTCTGTATTTATTACCTAGATAGTTGCCCAAAATATCTTCATCAATACTCTAAAATTTTAGTTTTCTCATTCTTTATTATTTCGTCTCCTTCAGGCTTTTTTATACCAACAGCAGAGTAAACAAGTTTTTTTTTCGTTTCCGAATATTATGATTTCATATATCAAAGAATCATAATTTGATTTGTAAAAAATCTGATCAGAATATTCAAACCTATGATAACCACCAATTGAATTCATTAATGATTGGTCACTTTTTAACTCTTCGAACTTCTCTAATAAAAAAGCTGGCGTATTGGATTTTTGAATCCTATCCACTACAACAGATGCAACCACCGCAAAGACAAAAACGCCTATGAAGTATTTCAAATACTTTCTTTTCATTAACCACCTCCTTGAGTCATCCTAAATTTAAGTTCCACGCCAATTATGAACTTTAGCCCCAATGTAAATCCAGTTTCCTGTTTTGTTGTCGTCTCATTTCGCACCAAGTGACAATCCCCCTTCATTCCCTTTTGCTGAACGTTGTTGTCTTTATCGACATTAAACAAGATAAATCTACCTGAGTGATCCTCATTCTTTCTGTATTTATTACCTAGATAGTTGCCCAAAATATCTTCATCAATACTCTAAAACTTTAGTTTTCTCATTCTTTATTATTTCGTCTCCTTCAGTTTTTTTTATACCAACAGCAGAATAAACAAGTTTTTTTTCGTTTCCGAATATTATGATAGGGTTACTCATTTAGATCGCATTTGTTAGATCCCAGTATACTAGCCACGAGCTGTGTCCTCACAGCGTCTTTT
>NZ_DBHC01000042.1:16425-247735 GCF_002296035.1 Roseivirga sp. UBA838 | reverse complement strand
GTCTTTTAACAGCCATTTGTGAGGACGCAAATAGAGGCAATTGTTGCTATAAAACGGATAGCCCCATTTATGCCAGCTTCTTTTCCTAAAAAGTAGAGCGCAACCCCAAAAAGCAGTATGTAGAATATCCCCACTGGCTGCTTTGCTTTTGCGATAAGCGATTTATAGTCTATCATATTCTTCTCTGTTTTACCCCCCCAGAACCCAATGTCCCAGTAGGAAATTTGGGGCCTTGATCTTCAATTGCAGCGCCACCACCACCTCTAAAAGAGAAAGAATTAGTTCACAAGGAGAAAGAGAGAAAGGACAAAATAAAGGGCAAAGCAATTGATATTATTGGCAAAATTGCTGGTTGGATAATGAGAATTCTACCTTTCACAGCCTAGTGCTTATCACTCTGTATCATTACTTTATAAAAAAACCCTCCGAAGAGGGCTTTATGTTTTTAACAGATAATTGATAGCATTACCTCCCCAGCTTTTTCTCATATCTCTCCACTTTATCATTTGGAATAGAACGAAGTAACAAAGCCATCAATAAAATAAATAGTGCAACAACTAATTGAACATTATTTATCCTCCTATTAATACCAATACCATCTAGATAGTTAAACTCAGGATTGGAGAGATTAAAACAAGCCATTTTTGGACTGTTATCGAAGTAAATATCTTTATAAATTATATATTGATTTGAATATTCAATTCCCTTATTTTTAAAAGTATACTGAACTTTCAAGTTATCATTCTCTAACTCAATTACATTGATGTCACTCACTTCAACACACTCATATATAAAATATTGAGTGTAAGCATTAAACATAAGGTGCTGATACAAAGAGTAAAATATTATTCCAATTGAAAAAATAATTCCTGCAATTGAAACATACTTGATTAAGTATTTCATTATTTCAGTATTCCTGATGGAGCTTTAATCTTATGTTCTATTTGGTAACCACCAGATCTTTCTTCTTTCTTTATCTGCACTGGTGCAGATATGTTATATGTAGCTACTGACGTGACAGCTCCTGTAGCAGCTTCAAAACCAGCAACAGCGTTGGATGTACTTCTTCCTGCAGCTCCCATTCCGCCCGTTATTTTAGATGTTGCAGTTTGAATAGTGCTTGTATTGGCTCCCATTTTAGATAATGTTTCTGCTGTTTCAGTGATATTAGCAGACATGATCTTTTGCGTTGCTGATGTTGATTGCACAGCGGCCTGACCTACTTTAGCAACAACAACCCCAGCAGCACCACCTATTGCACCAGCCATTGCTCCATCAGCGGCTTTATCCAAGGTGTTATCAAAATTAACATTAGTTACTGCTTTCTCTAAACCCTGACCAGCCATTAAATTCTCAGTAACTTGACCAGCCAAATCTCCTAAAGCCCCACCAAGTCCACCACCTGCTGCTCCTGCAAGTATTACTGCTCCTGCAGTTCCACCAGTTGCAACAGTTAAATCAATTGCTGCTCCAGTTATTGCCCCTGTAATAGCTCCTTCAACTGCCCCTCTGGCAATACTTTCTCCTTTAATTGCAGCTTTAACCCCTCCAACTATTCCTCCAACTACACCACCTATTAAAGTCCCAATAAATTCGCCATTTGGATCAATAAAAATTACAGGATTATTGGATACATAATTATAAGGACTTAGTGAATAATAATCTTCTGCTTTTCTGTCTATCCCATTCCATCTACCTAAAACTGGATCATACATTCTCCATCCATAGTCATAAAGACCTAAATCAAACTCTTCATTAAGCTCCTTCCCATTATACTTAAACTGATTAGGCTTACTCAATGGAGCATTGGAAGACAATGCCTGTATATTCATCCCAAAGGGATAATAATGATCTTCCTGCAATACAGGCCCTTTGGTATGGGTTACCTTCAGGTCGTCAAAGTAGGTATTGTGGTTCTGATTACTCTCATTACTCACCCATATGTATACATACCCCTTCTGGGTAATGTTAATGTTGTTCAAAGTTAATAAATGTTTGGCATTGAGCACACTACTCACCCGCTGATGACCTGATGCCACACGATTAATATTCAGCTTATAGCTTGATCATATTTCTGCTAAATACTCATGCACAAACTTGATGGCCATTGCCCCTTCTCCCACTGCGGAAGCCACGCGGTTCATGGCTCCTGCCCTCACATCGCCAGCGGCAAAAACTCCGGGAGTACTAGTTTCCAGCAAAAAGGGTTCTCGCTTTTTCTTCCATACTTTTTTGAACTCATCTTCCTTTTGGGCATCGCGTCCTGTAAGAATAAACCCTCTTTCGTTTTTAAATATGTGTTCGCCCGTCCAACTGGTATAAGGTCTGGCACCAATAAAAATGAGCAATGCACCGGCCGGCTTTTGCCGGGTAACTTGTGTTTCCAGGTTTTTGAGAGTGACACACTCCAAATGCGTCTTTCCATGAGCTGCCTCTACCACCGATCTCGGCAAAAGACTGATATTTTCTGTTTGCCCTATCTGATCGATAAGGTATTGACTCATGCTGCTGGAAAGATCGGGCTTGCGAATGACAATATACACGTGGCTGGCAAAATTGGAGAGATACATGGCGGCCTGCCCGGCCGAGTTGCCCCCGCCCACTATATACACATCCTTGTTGCGGCAGGCGTGTGCTTCGGTGGTTGCGGCTCCATAATAAATACCGGCTCCGGTGTAGTTGTCTATGCCCGTTGCATTAAGCTTTCGGTATTGAACGCCTGTTGTAATAATCACGGCTTTGGTATGAATCTGCTCTCCATTCTCCAGAATCACTTTCTTGTATTGATCTTGCGTTTCTACCCCCACCACACTTTGTGGTGAAAGAAATTCAATCCCAAAGCGCCTGGCCTGCGTAATGGCTCGCTGTGTTAAGTCGGCACCGGAAAGCCCTTTCGGAAAACCAAGGTAATTTTCTATTCGGGAACTGGTACCTGCCTGTCCGCCAGGGGCATGCTTTTCAATAAGCAGGGTTTTTAATCCTTCTGAACCACCATATACCGCTGCGGCCATACCAGCCGGACCTGCACCTACAATGGTTACATCGTACATTTTTTCTGCAGCCCTAGACCTAAGCCCTATTTTTTCACCTAGTTCTACAGCAGAGGGGTTGACGAGGCAACTACCGTCTTCAAAAAACACGACAGGTAGTTGTTGGTCGCTTATAGACGCCAGCTCCATTAACTCCTTCGCTTCCGGCTCATTAAGCACATCAAGCCACTGAAAGGGAATAAGGTTTCCGCCCAGAAAGTCTTTTACCGCATGCGATTTGGGCGAATACTGATAACCCACCACACGTATTCCTTTAAACACCGGAATATGGTTTATCTGCCATTCATCGAGCAAATCGTTCAGAGTCGGGTATAGTTTTTCTTCCGGAGGATCCCAGGGCTTGTTTAGGTAGTAATCGAGCTGAACATCATTAATGGCCTTTATAGCTGCCTCAATATCGGAGTAGGCTGTTAGCAGCACTCTTTTGGCCGATGGATAGAGCTTTTTGGCTTGCTCCAAAAAATCTACTCCACTCATTTCGGGCATCCGCTGATCAGAAAGAAATAAAGCTACGTCTTCTCCCTTTTGCTTGAGTTCGCGCAAGGCCTCTAAAGCTTCTTTAGCAGAGGTAGTACTGAGTATTCTGTAGTCGGCCCGGTATTGCTTTCGTATGTCTCTTCGAATAGCTGCCAGTACTTGTTCGTCATCGTCTATTGTAAAAATAATGGGTTGTTTGGGCATTTGACCTATTGATGATGAATGGGTATACAAAATTCAAAAGTAGTGAGGCCGGGCTTAGATTCAAGTTTTATTCGACCATTGTGCTTGTCCATAATTTGTTGCACAGTTTCAAGCCCCAGCCCTGTTCCTTTACCTACGTCTTTGGTAGTAAAGAATGGTTCAAAAATTCGGTCTTGAATTTCTTTAGGAATACCTTTTCCGGTATCTGAGATTTTAACGACTATAAATTCGCCTACTACCTCTGTCGAAAGCCTAAGCGTACCGCCATTTTCTTCCATAGCGTCTAGCGCATTGTCTATTACGTTGGTCCAAACCTGATTGAGCTCTCCCGGTGAGGCCGCTAGTTTAGGCAACTCTTCGGCCCAATGTTCTATTACTTCCACCCGGTTCTTCTTGATCTTATGGTTTAGAATAGTGAGCGTTACGCGCAGGCCTTCGTGTACATCGGTGGGCTCAAAATCGGACGACCGATCCATGTGTGAGTAGTTTTTCACGGAGTTGACCAAAGTGGAAATTCTGTTGGAGGCATCTTTTATTTCTCCTACCATCTTTTCGGTAGTAAGCACATTGTCTATCCATACCAAAACAGACGGAAACTCCTTTTCTCCGATTTCTTCTTTCACCCGGTCCAGATCCTGATCCAAAAAACCATAATCGGCCAATGTTTCTGCGAGCATATAGCAGTCGCCATAACCATTAGCCTCCAACCAGTCGGTCAAGTCATCTTCGCGTTTAGCGCGCGAAAGCATTGGCTCAGCTTTATCGATTCCCCGGGCGAGCTTTCCAAAAACTAATTCATTGACAAAGTCTATTTGGCGATTGGTCACCTCCATAGAGATAACCCGTTTAAGCTTATCGGGCACAGTGCCCAAATGCTTTTGCAGCGATTCGGCCGAACGCACAATGGCTGCTGCCGGATTGTTAAGCTCATGAGCTAGACCAGCCGAAAGTTTGCCTAGAGCCATTAGCTTTTCGCTCTGATGTTGAAACCTTGAAAAATCCCTAACCCTGTCTGTCATTAAATGCACCAATAGCTCAGTGAGCTCGTGGCACTCGCAAATGAGGTCTTTGAAGAAGGTTTTAGAAAGGTAAAATACTTTTGAATCGACCAGAGCAAAGGCATTGCCTGTAGCTGATTGCACTCTGCTGTAAGGCAATGCACCAGAAATTTCTCCGGTTGAAATTCTGGCCATCTCTCTATATTGGCCATTTACCGCCATTTTAAGCGAAACCGCTCCATCGACCATAATAAACAGCCGGTCTACTGAATCGCCACGTTTAAAAATCTGATCTCCGGCCTTAAAGGCGGTGAGCTTACCCCGCTCTACAATCCACTCAATTTGTTGGCGGGGAATATCGGAGAGTATGTTAAATGCGCAGAGTCTGTCAACTAGCTCTTGATCTTTCATGGACTAAAAACTGAGAAGTCTGGGAATTAGTTCTTTCGAACCTGAAGGTAAGTAAAGAGTATCATTAAAGCAGGTAGTACATTGGGAATAAAAAAGCTGTTCCAACCATCAGCATACTTATTGAAGGCCATGCTTAGAATGCATAATCCTTACAGGTAAAGAAGTTACTGAGTATTGAAACAGCTCTTTATTTGTAGTACAAGCCTACCAGTTCAGCCGCTTAGGTAATGAGATTACCCTCATCGTCCCATTCGGCTATGGCAGTTCTCTTGCTTTGGTCTACGCATTTGGCCAACCATTCCGGTTCATAATCTACATCGTGTTCGGCCAAGACATCGGCCGGAACGCCATCCCATACTCCGGGTGTATTGCCTTTGTAGCCCAGGTCTTTAATTCCCATCTCAGAGGTAAAGTAACCTGTTAGCGTAAGGTTTCTCATTCGCGTAAAGAATCTTTCGCCAGGCAATAGCTCGGGGGCCGTTTTGCCCGGGTAAGCAATTTGGTCACAAATGCTTTTTTGCTGTTCTTCAGTGAGCTTTTTAAACTCTGCATTATAGAGCTTATTGGAATAAGAATCGAGCCAGGCAATGCCACCACGGATAGGTAGTTGGTGGTGCGGCATATCTTTCACTATAAACTCTATAAACTCTACCACTCCGGCATCGCTGGCCGAGCCAAAGTTGGCATTGGCAGGGAGAATAATATCGCAAAGTACCGCAACTATTTCCAACTCGTGTTCATTGAGAAATACTTCGGCCAATACCTTACGGTCGTGTTCCTTTTCTTTCTCATTTCTACCATAACCAGGCAATTCAGGGGTTTTAGCCGTCTCTTCAGGTTTTTCGCCAGGAGCGCAACCGGTTACCAACAGGCCTCCGGCTACAGAACCCACCAATAATGATTTTAATGAATCTCGTCTGTCCATGGTTTAAATGTTTCTTTGTTTTACTTGTTCTACCAGATAGTCGGAAGCCCTCCAGGCCAGGGCCAAAATGGTCCAGGTTGGGTTTTTATCGGCTTGCGATACAAACGGCCCGGCATCCATCACAAATACATTCTCACAATCGTGCAATTGGTTGTATTTGTTAGTTACCGACTCTCTTTTATCATCACCCATTCGGGTGGTTCCTACTTCGTGAATAATTTCACCGGGCTTGGTAAGTCCATAATGTCGGTCAGCTCCGGGTTTTGAACCCAAAAGTATTCCGCCCGCTGCTTCAAGTACTTGCTCAAATGTATCTTGCATATGCTTGGCCTGTTTCACTTCGTGCTCTGTCCATTTATAGTGGAACTTGAGTACGGGTATTCCCCATTCATCTACCACATTGTTGTCAATTTCACAATAGTTATCGCGTTGCGGCACACTTTCACCTCTTCCGGAAACACCAAGTACTGCGCCATAGTAGCGCTTCACATCGTCTCGAAGTGAGTCGCCATAGCCTCCAATAGTACCTCCAGTAATCTTATTCAGGTCGTTGGGGTTAAAGCCAAAACCGTAGCCGGGCATACCCATGCCTCCCCATACCTCTATATGATAGCCTCTTGGGAAGTCTAGTTTTTTATCGTTGAGCCACCAGGGTGTATATACGTGCATCCCTCCCACTCCGTCTTCATTGTAAATCTTGCGATCCATGAGTTGAGGAAGAAAAGCCGATCGGCTGGCTCCGGTAGAGTCGTGTAGGTAGTGTCCTACAAGCCCGCTACTATTGCCAAGTCCGTTTTGGTGAATACTGCTTTTTGAGTTGAGTAAAATGCGTGCCGTAGAACAAGCCGAAGCAGCCATTACTACTACCCGGGCTTTCAGGTGGTACTCTTTGCGATCGAGCTTGTTGATGTAGTTTACCCCTGTGGCTTTACCTTCTTTGTTGGTTGTTACCTCTCTTACCATGGCATTGGTAAGTATCTCTACCTTTCCGCCATTCCGCTGGGCCGGAAAAATAAGGCAGGTACCTGAAGAAAAATCGGCATAGGCCGAACATGCCCGGTTGCATTGCCCACAATAGAAACAGCTACCTCTCTGATTATTTATTCGTTTGGTAAGAATGGAAAGTCTTGAAGGTATTACGGGAATACCGGCCTTTCTGGCTCCTTTTACATAATAAAGTTCGTGCAGCCTGGGCTTGGGTGGTGGCAAGAAGAAGCCATCGGGCTCATTGTGCAGATTCTCTCTGGAACCAAATACACCAATCAGCTTATCTACCTTATCATAATAAGGCTTTACATCGTCATAGCCAATGGGCCAATTATCACCGAGACCATCAATGCTTTTTCGCTTAAAGTCCAGTGGACCAAAACGTAGTGAAATCCGACCCCAGTGGTTGGTTCTTCCTCCCAACATTCTGGATCTAAACCACCTAAAATCGGTTCCCTGACCGTTGGTGAAAGGTTCTCCCTCGATGTTCCAGCCACCATAGGCCGCATCAAAATCGCCAAACGATCTTCTGTCTGAACTGGCCCCTCTTCTGGGAGATTCCCAGGGCCATCGCAGTTGAGTACGATCCTCATCTTTGGCAGGGTCAAAATGGGGTCCGGCTTCCAGCACTGCCACATCAAAACCTGCTTCTGACAGGATTTTGGTGGCCATTCCGCCTCCAGCACCGGAACCTACAATGGCCACATCGTAGGTTTTTGCTGATTCTATTATTTGCATAGCGCGTTGTTAGTTGATGAATAGTTTAAAGCAAGCCTTCAAGATAAAGAATTCAACTTTAAAACGAAGTTGGCTTAATGGAGATTGGCCATAAAAAAGTATGAACTGAACAAACCATAAGAGCAGGCACTCATTGAATACTAACGGTGGCAACCTCTCATGGAAGAATTAGAAAAAACTGAAACTATTTTCTCCCATCTGCACTGTTTAACATAGTTTTGTCCGTTCATGAAAAGAGGCCGGTTAGATCTTACTCAAGGTTCCATATTAAAAGGACTCATTGCCCTTGCCCTCCCAATTATTGGTGCAAACCTGCTACAAACAGGCTATCAATTGGTCGATGCTTTCTGGGTGGGTAAACTGGGAGCCAATGCGGTAGCTGCCGTTTCTGTCAGTTTTCCGGTAAATTTCCTGCTCATTTCACTGAGTTCAGGATTTGCCTTTGCCGGAACCATTCTGGTCGCTCAGTATGCCGGGGCCAAAAATTTTGGCATGGTCAACCATGTGGCTACTCAAACGCTCACCATGGTGGTAATCATCAGCCTTGTTCTATCCACGGTGGCTTACTTTCTGTCTCCTTCTATTCTTCATTGGCTCGGAGTCGAAGAAGTAATTTTCGAAGACGCCAACATCTTTCAACGAACCATTTTTATTGGACTGGTCTTCAACTTCGGTTTCATTATGTTCCAATCACTTATGCGGGGCATTGGCGAAGTAAGAATACCACTCTACATCAACGCAGCCACCCTTGCCATTAATTTTGTTTTAGATCCGCTATTTATCTATGGCTGGGGGCCTGTTCCGGCCTTTGGCGTAACCGGAGCAGCTGTCAGTACACTGGTTACGGTAAGCCTCTCAGCCTTTACCGGAGTGTATATTCTGTTCAAGGGTAGAACTGATTTTCAGCTTTCCTTAAAGAATTTTCAGTTCGACTTGCCCCTGTTAAAGAAGGCCTTCAGGTTGGGAGCTCCTTCTTCTGTAGAAATTTCGGCACGAGCTCTGGGGCTTACCATTATGACAGGCATAGCCGCTAAGTTTGGAACTGAAGTACTGGCCGCCTATGGAGTTGGCTCACGGCTCATAAGTTTTGTGGTCATATTTGGTCTGGGCCTGCTCCACGCCTCCTCTACATTTGTTGGCCAAAACATGGGTGCCAGACAGGTTGGCAGGGCTGAAAAGGGAGCCACTTATGCCGCATGGATTGGTTTTGGTGCCCTCACTATCATTGGCATAGTCTTTTACTTTTCGGCCGAACCCCTGGTAAGAGCTTTTCTCGACTCTACCGATGAGGTGGTTGGCATGGGGGTAGATTTCTTAAAAATAACCTCGTTGGCCTTTGGCTTTATGGGTGCCCAACTGGCCTTAGTGGGCACTTTGCGTGGTTCGGGCAACACGGTAGAATCCATGATTCTGGCCATTATTGGGATATGGATTATTCAGTTTCCATTTGCATGGATTACTTCAGAAATGGAGAGTTTTCAGGAGTTTGGGGTTTGGTGGTCTTTTCCGGTGAGTTATGTTATTCCCTGTATACTTACGGTGGCGTGGTTTAAAATGGGCCGATGGAAAAAGAAGAAACTTGTTGATTAGGCTCGGGTAAAAACGACCAATACAACTGTTTGACTCCCCTTTGTGTCTAAACTCTCAAATAAGGTCAAACAGATGAAAAAATTAATTGCAAGTACATTTTTGCTCTTGTTAGCCTTGAGCTGCGACAATAAGGGCATTCCGGTAGATCTTCCTTCCTGCATTCAGGATCAAATCAAAACTGTGGCACTCAACAGCAATGTAAGAAGCCCCGAGAGGGCATCAGTAGAAGCCTATTTATACAACGGTCAGCGGGTCTATGTTTTCAATCCGGGGTCGGGCTATGCCGACTGGCTGTACACCTTCTATAATGAAGATTGTCAGGTGGTTTGCGAAAGCGGTGGCTTTGCCGGTGTAAACACTTGCCCCGATTTTAATGAGAAAGCAGAATTTCTGGGGGTGGTTTGGAGAGACTCCAGGCCCTAATTATTCTCGTCTTCTCTCTATGCAATCGTTTGACGATTCTGCCCACAAGGCTTTGCGTAGTTATTGGAGGTTTCGCTAACTTGGCATAAACCTTTAGACTATGAACTTTAAAACTATTTGTTTTTCCATGATTGCCCTGGCTACAATGGCTTGCGGGAGCAAACAAGCAGAAGAAACAACCAACACCAGCTCAGAAAAAGAAACAGAGTGGGTTACTCTTTTCAATGGTGAAAATTTTGACGGTTGGAAAACCTATGGCAAAGACACGATGGCAACCGCCTGGTCTATTGTAGACGGTGCCATTGTTTGCAATGCCGGTGCAGGAGAAAAAAATGTGGGCTTTAGCAGCGAATCGCTGGTAACCACCTCTACCTGGGGCAACTTTGAATTCGAATTAGAATATAGAATTGCCAAAGGCGGCAACAGTGGTATTTTCTATCATGTGATTGAGGCCGATACTTTACCTTTCGACTTTATAACCGGACCGGAGTATCAGGTTTTAGACGATGAGTTTTCGCGCTCAGAAACTGAGCCCTATAAAATGGTAGCATCGAACTATGCCATGCATGCCCCTGCCGAAACCAAAAAACCTAACCCTCACATGGAATGGAACAAGGTAAAAATAGTGTACAATAATGGTCATGTAGAGCATTGGCTCAACGATGAAAAAGTACTGGAATTTGAAGAAGGATCGGAAGACTGGCTAGCCAGAAAAGCGGCCGGAAAATGGGCTAATTCTGCTACATATGCAGCTTTTAAAGAAGGAGCATTCAGCCTTCAGAACCATGGCGATGAGGTACACTATCGCAACATACGGGTACGTCCTTTAAAATAGCCTCCTTATTTGGCTTATTGGCCGGGGTTCGGTTAAAGTACTGGGGCACTCTTGCCCATTTTACCAAAAACTCTTTAGGGGTTTTGTAAAGAGCAGTACTTTTGCCGAACCCTTGTTAATTATACAGCAATGAAAGCCAGTTACTTTTATCTGGTGCATATTCAGTACCTCGGATACCGCTTCCATGGATGGGCCAAACAGCCCAACGTTAAAACCATACATTACATGATAGACCGTACCCTTACGTTCATTATGGAAAACAGATGGTTTAAAACATTGGGAGCCAGCCGAACCGATGCTATGGTTTCTTCCAACCACGGAATCTTCGAATTATTTCTAACCGAGCCTATCGAAGATGAATCTGCCTTTCTTGAGCTGTTTAACAAACACTTACCACCCGATATTAAAGTGCTGGCTATAGAAGAAACAGACAGGCACTTTAACATCATTAAAACCCCCAAGCAAAAGGAATATATCTACCTGTTTGCCTTCGGACAAAAAGCACACCCCTTCTCCTCTCCTTTTCTCTATACCTTCCCCGATGCACTGGATCTGGAATTGATGGCTGAGGGTGCTAAAATGTATGAAGGAGAACATGAGTTTAAGGCCTACACTAAAAAGCCAAAAAGTGAAACTAAAACTGTACGCACTATTGACAGCGCTGAAATAGTAGACAACACTTTTCTCACCGCCAACTTCTTTCCATCCCCTTCCTATGCCTTCAGAGTATGTGGCAAGGGCTTTATGCGCAATCAAATTCGCTACATGATGGGGCAACTGATACGCTTGGGTACGCACGAAACAGACCTGGAAGCTCATCGAAAAACCTTGCAACCGGGCTTTGATCAGCACCTCAGTCTGGTAGCTCCCTCTTCAGGCCTTATTCTTAACAATATTAAGTTTGCCTGATATGCCCAACGAAGAAGATCTTTTTCATGAACTCTCGTTTTACACCCTGACGCACCCCAACCAGGCATATTTTATCCATCAGCATATAGTAGATGCTTTTGCCGTTCAACACACCAATGAATCAACCAAAACCATAAAATTGGTTTACGGTTTATTGGGTTTGTGCCTGTATCTGGAGCATGGGTTTACAGGTAAAGAAGTGCAGAATGTCCACGTATTTTTAAGCAAAGACAAAAGCAATTGGCCACAGTTAATGCTGCCAAAATCGAAAGTGAACTTTTCTGTGAGCGAAATTTTAAAGGTAAAAGAAGGAAAAGAAAGAGATGCCGCCATTAGAAAGTGGTGTGAAACCATCTGGAAAAATCACCGGCAAAACCATGCAGCCATAACGGAATGGTTGGTAACTAGAAAAGTACTTTCTCCTTCCTAAAGCCCACCTTCTCATTAATTGAATTCAAAGCTGTAAATTCACCCTTTCGTTTTTTATGACCAGACAACGTACACCCGCTCTCGGATTCATTTTTGCAGTTGTTCTCATCGATATCATCGGCTTGGGGTTGGTTATCCCTATTTTCCCTGATTTGTTTAAAGAACTGGGCAACCTGACATATGGTGAAGCTTCAAGGGTGGGTACTCGGCTGGTAACTGTATATGCCTTAATGCAATTCATTTGTGCTCCCATTCTCGGCAGTTTGAGTGATAAGTATGGCCGGAGACCGGTATTGCTAATTGCCTTATTCGGCCTTGGAATAGACTACTTGTTCCTGGCCATGGCTCCTACCATATTGTTGTTCTTTGTGGGGCGATTTATAGCTGGCATTTGTGGAGCAAGTTTTACTACCGCTTATGCCTATATGGCCGATATCAGTCCACCCGAAAAGCGAGCTCGAAATTACGGATTACTGGGAGCTGCTTTTGCTTTGGGTTTTATTATCGGCCCGGCCATAGGCGGGTATCTCGGCAGCTATGGACTACGTACCCCCTTCTTTGTGGCAGCCGGTCTTACACTCATTAATTTTCTCTATGGCCTCTTTATACTCCCCGAATCGCTGCCAAAAGAAGAAAGAAGAGCCTTTAACTGGAAACGGGCTAACCCTTTGGGGTCGCTCCGGCAGCTAAAAAAGAACCGCATCGTTTTTGGTTTTGCTCTTGCTCTGTTTTTCTTATACATAGCCTCACACTCCGTACAATCTACCTGGTCTTATTTTGGAGCTGAACTGTTTGATTGGGAAAGCAGCGACATAGGCTTTTCACTGAGTGTGGTGGGCGTATTAGTCGCCATTGTTCAGGCTGGCCTCATAGGCAACTTAACTCTAAAATTGGGATACAAGAAAACCGTGCACCTGGGTTTATTTTTTACATGTGCCGGATTGGCCCTCTTTGCTATCACTACAACCACTACCATGCTCTATGGCTTTCTAATTGTCTACGTATTGGGAGGTTTGGCCGGGCCAACCATTCAGGCCTTTATGTCTAATCAAGTACCCCGTAACGAACAGGGAGAACTACAGGGAGGAATCACCAGTCTGATGAGTCTTGCAGCCATCTTTGGGCCTTCCATGATGGGCGAAACCTTCTATTATTTTACCAAACCAGATTATTACTTTCCCGGAGCGGCCTTTGCTCTGGGTGCATTGTTCGCTCTGATTTGCTGGCTATTAGCTTCTCGCGTACTTAAGCAAGCCAAAGAACCAAAGACTGACAAGCCATCGGCCGAATCAGTTTAAATGGCCTAAAGGTTGGTCTGAGGAGGCTACTTGAGTAAATTAGCAGCAAAAAAGGACAACATTGAATTACATACCACTCAATATCACCAGCGAAACAGCCCAACTAAAAACCGTTATTTTGGGCATTGGCACCGACCAGGGAGAGCCTTATGAGATTAATCCGGTAGCCAAAATGCATAAGCAACAAGGCACTTACCCCAAACCGGAAGATATTGAGGAGGAAATAAATGAGGCAAAACTGGCTCTGGAGAAAGCCGGTGTGGAAGTGCTTCAGCCAGACAATCTAAAAGAGAAGAAACAAATTTTCACCCGGGATATTGGTTTTGTGATTGACGACAGATTTGTGATCGCCAATATGAAAGAACCACTTCGGCAGGGAGAAATCAAAGGCATTGAACGTATTATGAGCCAGTTCAACCCCGAAAAAATAGTACGGATACCGGATGGTGCCACTATAGAAGGGGGCGATGTTCTGGTTCACGGAAACCATGTCTTTGTTGGCATTAGTAAGCGCACAAACAGAAAAGGATTTGACTACCTGAAAGATCAGTTTCCTAACAAAACCTTTCATGCACTGGAGCTTGTTGTGAGTGACGACCCCAAAGTAAATATTCTGCACCTGGACTGTGCTTTTCAGCCAGTGGGTGAAAAGTATGCTATTTTTTATGAAGAGGGCTTTGTACACAAACCCGAAATAATCTACGACCTGTTTGGCACAGATAACCTTATCCGCATCGACCAGGAAGAGAAGAACCTCATGTTCCCTAATATTTTCTCCATTGGACCAAACGATGTGTTAATAGAGAAAGGTTTTACCAGGCTCATCGCTGAACTCGAAGCCCGGGGTATCACATGCCATAAAGTGAAATACTTTGAAACCTCAAAGTTGAGCGGTTTGCTACGCTGCTCCACCCTTCCTCTGGTGAGGGTCTGAGCATAATTGCTCATTTATAATTACCTTAAACATTGGCTTGAACAGGTAACTTGGCCAAAGGTCGGACTCAATGCCATGAGCTTTCTGACATTAGCTCCAACTGCCAGGTCATAAATTAAGGTTATGTATACTATGCCCACTCTTTGGTTGGTATTATTTAGCGCTACCCTGTGCCAGGGAACCGTGCTCGGACTGGCACTGGTTGTAAAAAGCCGTAAGTCCAATAGTTACCATTGGTTAGGAGCCTTTGTACTTTGCTTCACTCTCTTGTTAGGCTACTACTTGCTGTTTTGGTTGAAAGTTACCCCGAAACTACCTACATGGCTGGGGCTTCTTCAGTACCTGACCTTATTGTTAGGACCGTTGTTATGGATGCACTTATCGGCTCAAAGTCAGTTAAAACAAAAAACTCAATGGCTTCACTTTTTACCTTTTATTCTCGCCTGTCTGTTGTTTTTGGTCTTTGCTGGCTCATCATTATGGCCCATAATGGGATTGGCACTTATTGCTTTGCAACTTCTTCAGAACCTGAGCTACAGCATTGCAATACTGCAAACTTACAAACCGAAGAACAGTGTTTATGGCTACTTGTTCCTGATATACTCTATTAGCTTTTCTATCTATTACCTATTGGTATGGACGGGCCGGCTTGTACCGGCCTATGACTATGCCGTTTCACTCAGCATGGCCATTTGCGTCTATTACATAGGGTATCAGTTTATTCAACTCCCTGCTGAACAGCGTCAAACTATTGAAAAGTATGAACACTCGGGACTCTCAGTTACCATGCGCGAGCAGCTCATAAAAAGACTTGATGAACACATGCAAAACAACTCTCCTTACTTAGATGGCCACCTGAAGCTCTCCGACCTGGCCGAATCTTTAAACTTAAGTGCCCACCACCTCTCAGAAGCAGTGAACACCATGAAGCAACAAAACTTCAACGACTATGTTAATACCTGGCGAATAGCCAAGGCCAAGCAATTGATTAAGGATTGCTATTTACAAAACCGAAATGAAAAGCTTCTGGCCATTGCCCTGGAAAGCGGCTTCAATAATAAAACCAGCTTTCTCAATGCCTTTAAAAAACATGAGGGTATATCTCCCTCTCTTTATCGCGAAAGAATAGGCAAGGCACAAAACAGGGAAAATATGATCGGATTTGCCGAATAAAACCCTCAAAGGCCCTATAATGGGCTTAAAAAAAGCATGAAAAAACTCATCATCATTCTCAGCCTGGCTGTGTCTGCTTTTGTGGCTGAAGCCCAAAATATAGATGCTTCTACATTCGATTTTTGGGAAGGCACCTGGGAACTCCATTGGACCGATGCCAACGGTCAGGCCGGTAGTGGCACCAACGTGATCAACAGAATATCCGGAGGCAAAGTGTTGCACGAAAATTTTTCGGCCACCAAAGGCCAATTGGCAGGCTTTCAGGGTACCAGCATTTCTGTGTTTAACCCCAATACTTCCACCTGGCATCAGACGTGGATGGACAATCAGGGTGGTAATCTGATTTTCACAGGCTCTGTGGAAGGTGATCGCAAAATTTTCAGCACCGCCTCCCAAACCATTAATGGCCAAACCACGCAATCAAGGATGGTCTTTTACAATTTCACTGAAGATTCCTTTACCTGGGACTGGGAAAGAACCACCGATGGAGGCAAAACCTGGACGCTCAACTGGCGGATATTCTATAAGCGTATTAAGTAAATAAAAAGAGAGGCTGTCTTTCCCGCCTATTCAAGCGTTTCAGACAGCCTCTCCATGAATCAATATAAGCAAAGACTAGTAGTCTACTCTATTTCCATCTTCATCAATAAAGTAAAGTTCTACCCTTCTGTTAAATGCCCTACCCTGTACTGTACGGTTAGAGGCCACAGGAATATCTTCACTAAAGGTTTTGGTCTCTAGCTGCTCCGGGTTCACTCCTTTATTGATAAGGTAATTGTATACTTCTGTGTACCTTCTTCGGCCAAGAGCTACGTTATATGGGTTGGTACCATAGGCATCCGTATGACCGGCTACCATTATTCTAAGGTCTCTTCTTCGTACCAATAGCTCAGCCGCCTCATCCAGTCGTTTAAAGAATTCCGACTTGATGTTATGTTTATCGAAGTCGAAGTAAACCATTGGTAGCTCAATGTTCTCAGGCGTAACAGCCGGAGGCAATGCTTCGGTTTTTTCTTCTACTACCGGTGGGTCTGGCACAACGGGGTCTTCGGCTATCACTTCAACTATCGGCTCTTCCTCTTCTTCTACCACAGGCTGAACTCCTTCGGTAGAAACCGGAGGTACAGGAACGTTGGTTGGATCCAGGTCAAAGCTGTTGATCATTTTTACATAAATCTCTTTCTCTACCCTGTCGCATCCAATATAAAAGTCTTGCTCTACATCAAATTCGTCTCTAAACAACACGCGAATAGCATGCTCCTTTTCGTAGAGTACCTCATCGTCTTTAGAAACGCTAAGCGTAAAGTCTCGCTCAATAGGCATTACCATTTTATACACTCCGTATTCGTCAGTGGTAGTGGTTAGCTCGTCACCATCTTCAGTCGTTACCTTTATTTCCGCATAGGCTACAGGCGTTTCGTTATCACAGTCGAGCAGTTTGCCCTGAAGTTGTGACTTGTTGAACATGATGATTCGGTAAATATCTACCTGTCCGTAGCCATCCGGGCGACTGGACGACAGATATGCGTTCTTACCGTAAAGTGTAAAGAAGGTGTCATCGTTAGGTAGGTTAATTGGGGCTCCCATGTTTTGGGGCTCAGAAAACTTACCCGTGGCGCTATCTAAACGAGTGGAAAAAATATCATACCCTCCCATGGAGTCGTGTCCTTGGGAAGAAAAGTAAAGGGTTCCATCCTCGGCCACAAAGGGAGCGTCTTCACGCTCAGGCGTATTAAGTTCTTCTATAAAATAAGGCTTGGTCCATGAGCCATCGGCATTCTTATGCACAATATATAGGTCAGAGTTTTCATCGTCATTGCCAAAGCTCGAGGCATAAATCATTGAGTTTCCGTTGTTATACAGAAAGGCATGAGAGTCCCACTTATTGGTGTTGATGGGCAATGGCTGCCGCTTACCCCAAGTACCATCGGCCTGTCGGTACGAAATGTAAAGGTCTTCATCCAGAAAGGTGAGCAAAGTACTGTCGCCATTTGTCAGCTGCACCGGTGCTTCATTGGCATCTCTGGCCGAGAAGCCATCTAAGGGGCGGTCTTTCTTCCACTTGTCCAAGTCGTCCATTTCAGCAGTCATCACCATCTCGTAGTTTTCACCATCATCGGCAATTTTACCGAGTCCGTCTCTTCTGGCCGTAAAGTAAATTCCCATTTGATTGGCCGTAACCACCTGAGAGTATTCGTTACCCTCTGTGTTTACATTAGGCCCCAGATTTTTAATGATAATGTCTTTTGGGTTGGACAAATACTTTCTGGCATTCTGAATTTTATTAAAAAGTGCATACCAATCAGCCTGATCAGCATCTTCCAACGAATTTACATTCAGTCTGCGCAGAGTTCTTTCTGCATCGTCTACTCGCTCGGCTACCAGATAGGCCTCGGCATAAGGAATCCAAAAGTAAGGGAGCTCTTCTGCCAATGGCAAGGCTTCTTTAAAGAGCTCAAAGGCCTTGTCCATGCGATAGCGCTTGGTATGACAAATACCAGCCAGCCACATGGCTTCATAATTTTTCTTTTTCTTGGCTAATATGGGTTCTAACTCTTGTAGAGCCACCTCCCAGTCTTCTTCAGCCATAGCTCCATACACTTTGTTCAGGTTTTGTGCCTGAAGACTCGCTATTCCGATAAGGCTGAAAATCATTAAGGTCAATAATGATCGTTTCATATTAAGGTCTGATAGTTGAATACAAAAATAACGACAGGTCAGTCGCAACGTTGATGGTAGTCGAGGATGTTCATTGCTGAACATAAGGCCAAGATATTAAAAATCTTTCATATATCGTTTAAATCAAGAAAAATGTAGTACACATGATTGGTCTATACGGAGTGCTATTTTTTGGCCTGTTTTTAACGTATGACTATGATACAGTGATAGATTGGTGTCGCCACTCTGAGCTGTAACCAAATACCTTGACCCCAAAAAACGACAGCTTTGTACCATTGCCGTTATAGACAAAGCCTGAGAAGCTCCTTCAACATGTACATGTACATCTTCCGCCCGAACAAAGGTATTTTTCTTATTCATCAGGGCAGAAACATTATTTACCCTCCCAAAAAACTGTGCTATGGCTAAGGTAGCAGGATGACGATAAATAACTTTAGGAGAGTCCATTTGTAAGAGCTTACCGTCTTCCAGATAGGCTATTCTATCGGCTATTAGCAAAGCATCCTGAACATCGTGACTCACCAATATAAGACCTATACCTTCTTTGCGCACAATGTCCGTCAGTTCCAAAAGGAGATCTTGTTTAATGATGGGGTCCAAATTGCTGAAAGGCTCATCCATTACCAGCAGTTCAGGATCATCGGCCAATGCCCTGGCCAAAGAGAGCCTTTGTTGTTGTCCGCCACTCAGTTCATGAGGCATTTTAGAAGCCAGGCTCACCAGCCCACACATTTCGAGCAACTCATTGGTTCGCTCTTGCTGAAACTGCCCGGTAAAATGTAACAGCTTGTAGCGCACATTTTCGGCAACAGTCATATTGGGCTTTACCTGAAAATCCTGAAAAACCATTTTAATTTTATCGTGGCCGGCAATCAACTGCTCTTCAGGATCTTTGAGCGGTTCGCCACGAAATACAATAGTGCCCGAATCGGGCTTAGCGAGCCCTGCAATCATACGCAGCAAAGTGCTTTTCCCGGACCCACTTCTACCAACAATAGCCAGCACTTCTTGTCCGCTCATTTCAAACGAAACATCTACCACAGCACCTAAACTTTCGCCAGGGTATTTTTTATGAAGATGCGTTATTTTGAGCATTTTAAGGGCAATAGAAAAGGCCGACCCAAAACTAATTATTCTTTCGAGACGGCCTTTCCAATTCTTTTACTTTAACCGGTCTATTGCTTGTAGGTGATTCTATAGATGCAATGATTAATGTCGTCTGAAACCAAAAGTGAGCCATCGGGCATTTCCAGCACATCTACCGGCTTGCCCCATCCCTGGTTCTTTTCTTTGTCAAGCCAGCCATCAGCAAAGATTTCGCTCTTTACCACTTTGTCGTT
Organism: Roseivirga sp. UBA838; assembly: GCF_002296035.1. NCBI lineage: Bacteria > Pseudomonadati > Bacteroidota > Cytophagia > Cytophagales > Roseivirgaceae > Roseivirga > Roseivirga sp. UBA838. The sequence goes on along the minus strand of NZ_DBHC01000042.1, from coordinate 228,335 downwards.
TTCGATTTGTACAAATCGCAATTGATATCCGATATGGCCGGCTTCCTGAGACCTGTTCCACGAACCGTGCTGGGCGACAATCAGATTGTTCTTGTATTGGGAAGGGAACATATTTCCTTGATAAAACCGGAGCCCAAGCGGAGCACTATGAGGTTCAAACTTATAGGCCGGTTCTTTGAACTGACTACGCGGAAACTTCTTACCAAACTCCGGATCGGGAATATCGCCCTGATGCCAAAAAGGAAAGCCAAAATGAATGCCTTCTTGCGGAGCATGGTTTAGTTCGCAGGCCGGTATATCGTCACCGAGCATATCTCTACCATTATCGGTAAACCACATTTCTCCGGTTTGTGGATGCCAGGTAAAACCTACGGTGTTTCTTACTCCTCTGGCATAAATTTCCATACCAGAACCATCAGGGTTCATCCGGGTAATAGTCGCATATACAGGGTTTTCATCTTCTTTGTCGCAAACATTGCAAGGAGCCCCTACAGGCACATACAACTTGCCATCAGGGCCAAAGGCAATGAATTTCCAGCCATGGTGACCATCGGTAGGGTATTCATCATAAATCACCTCCGACTTAGGCTGATTAAGGTTATTTATAATATCAGGGAATCGATGTATTCGGTTAATTTCCGCCACATATAAATCACCGTCTTTGTATGCCACTCCATTGGGCGAGTTCCAGCCGGTTACTATGGTATCTATCTTGTCTGGCACCATGTCACCATTGGTATCGGTTAGGGCATATACATTCTTCCTTCTCCGGTTGCTCACAAAGACGGTCCGTCCATCTTCGGTGCGCGCCAACGAGCGGGCGTCTACTATATTTTTGGCATAATAAGATATCTCAAAACCTTCGGGCAGGTTAATTCGCTTCAGCCTTTCGGCATATTCATTGTCAGTCTTGGTTTGAGCCTGGCCATTGCAACTTAGTAGCAGCAATAAGCAAAACGTGGCCAAAGCACTTGAACTAGGGTTAATAAAGGTACGTTTCATGGTTCACAATTTACAAAACTGTGTTCATACATAAATCATTGTTTTTATGAGTTGCTTAAATATTGAGTGAGCCGTGGCAGGTCTTTGAGTATTTTATTACCCTGCTGTTTGTTTTCTTCTACTGAAAGCTAATTTTGCGCCATGATTGCCATTAACAACCTTTCTTATTACATAGGAGACCGTCCTTTATACGATTCGGCCAACCTACACATTAAACCAAATGACAGAATTGGCCTGATTGGGTTGAATGGCAAGGGAAAATCTACTTTACTGCGCTTAATCATTGGCGACTACCAGCCCACAGCCGGAGAAATTACCAAGAGCAAAGAGTGCACCATTGGTTTCCTCAATCAGGATCTGTTGTCGTACCAGAGTGACGACAGTATTCTGAGTATTGCTATGGAGGCATTTGAGGAAGCAAACAAACTCCAGCGTAGAATAGACCAGTTGCTTCATCAAATGGAGGTGAACTATGAAGACCAGCTGGTGGAAAAGCTTGCTAAAGCTCAGGAGCAGTTTGAAGCTCTAGGAGGGTACTCTATGCAATCGGAAGCTGAGGCCATTTTAGAAGGCATTGGATTTAAAACCGAAGACTTAAAAAGACCTTTACGCGAATTTTCCGGTGGCTGGCGCATGCGGGTAATGTTGGCAAAGTTACTGCTTCAAAAGCCATCGCTGCTAATGCTCGATGAACCAACCAACCACCTGGACTTACCCTCTATTCAGTGGATTGAGAACTACCTCCGAACCTATGAGGGAGCCATTATTGTGGTATCACACGACAGGTATTTTCTTGACAATGTGGTGACCTCTATCGTAGAGGTTTCCGGCTTTAAACTCACGCAGTATAGCGGCAATTATTCCTTCTATCTGGAAGAAAAAGCGCAGCGCGAGGAGATACAGAAAAACGCCTACGAAAATCAGCAAGCACAAATAAGGCAAACCGAACGATTCATTGAGCGCTTTAGGGCTAAATCTTCAAAGGCCCGCCAGGTACAATCGCGGGTAAAGGCACTGGAACGAATGGACCTGATCGAAGACGTGGTAGATGAAAACATTACCATGAACTTTCAGTTTGGCTTTAAGCAAAAATCGGGACGCTTTATTGTTGAGCTAAACAACATATCTAAGAGTTATGGCGATTTGCAAATACTCAAAAACACCACAGCTCAGGTAGAGCGTGGAGATAAAATTGCGCTCATAGGTGCCAATGGTAAGGGAAAGTCTACCCTGCTGAGAATTATTGCCGGCACAGAAAAAATTGAAGGTCAAAGACAAGAGGGCTATAATGTAAACACTGCCTTTTATGCTCAACACCAGCTGGAATCTCTGAACATTGAAAATGAGATCATACAGGAACTGCAACAAGCCGGATCGAATAAGTCTGAAAGAGAATTGAGAGGCATACTAGGTTGTTTTCTTTTCCAGAACGAAGAAGTATTTAAAAAGATAAAAGTACTTTCTGGTGGAGAAAAGTCGCGGGTGGCTCTGGCCAAAACCCTGCTTTCTGAAGCCAACTTTCTGATGATGGATGAGCCGACCAACCACCTAGATTTCCTATCGGTTAACATTCTCATTCAAGCCCTACAGCAATATGAAGGTACGTTTGTTATTGTATCGCACGACCGCCACTTTATTTCTCAGATAGCCAATAAAATCTGGTATATAGAAGATGAGCAAATAAAGGTTTATCCGGGCACCTACGAGGAGTACGAATACTGGATGTCTCAAAGAGTTAAAGCCGAAAGCACACCAACCACTCAATCATCGGCCAAAACAGAAAAGCCTAAAACCTCAAATAAAAAGGTAAGGAACAACGAAGACGAACAACAACTGAAGAAGCTAAAGCAAAACCTGGCAGACAAAGAAGCTCAAATAGAACAACTAGAACAACAGGTAGAAGCCATTGAAGGAGAAATGGCTCTTCCGGAAGTATTCGAAAACCAGGAAGTACTAGCCGAAAAAACGGATAAGCACCAAGCGCTGAAAACATCGCTGCAGAAAGTGCAGCAAGAATGGGAATCGCTTTACCTTGAAATAGAGGCTCAGGAAGCCGATTAGGGTTTTCGGTTGAGGTAATAATTGATTCCAAGGCCAAAACCAAACACCGAAGCTTGCCGGTCTTGTGGGCTTACAGGTACAAAGTATCGATAGTGAACATCGGCTCCCACTCCAAACTGCTCGTTTATGCGATAATTTAAACCAAGTCCTGCCATGCCACTCAGGTTCCATTCACTAATGAAATCGGCCCGGCTCAGGTCTGCCTTACGAACCGAAAGAAAATTCAGGTCACCTTTCACTTTATAGTCGAAGAAGTAGTCCACTCCTACCCCTGCGAGCAAAGAAACATCGAAGCCATTCCACTGAACCACTTTGTAGCTTAACGTTGGCAATACAGAAATACCCTGCAGTGTATTGGTAAGGTTGTAGTTACCGGTGAAGTTTACATTATCCGGGTCGTAACCCAATGGTAGGTAAATGGGCAAAGACTTCCCGTTTTCTATGGAATAGGCATTGGAGGTACTACTCACTTTAAACTGACTATACCTAACCAGAGCACCCAAGGCAAGCTTTTCACTGAGATCATAAGACAGGCCGAATCCTGCACTTATGGCACCTATAGCCCGCTCTGAGCTATTGATTACATCGGAACGAAGGGATGCAACATTGGCATCTTCAATATTAAAAGCAGCCAGGTGACTACTTTCCGACTCAATATTTAAACTATTGTTACCCACATGGCCCGAGAGTATCTGCTGTCTTGCATAATTTTCCGGCTCTATTTCTACACCGGCAATAAGCTCAGAAAGCGGCCGGGTGCTTACACCCAGGTCTTTCATCCACAAAGCTCTGGTGGTTGCCAAACTAGCTCTGTATGCCTTTGGAGTAGCCATTAATACTTCTGGTAAAAAGAACTGCTCTTCCTTAGGTACACTTTCAACTTCCGTTAAATTGGAGTAATCAGCAACCAGCCTCTCTCTGTTGCGAGCTGCTACTTCTGCTCTACTGTCGCTATTTTCTGTGTCTTGCGCCTTGGGCAAGCTGGTTTTTAAATCAGCTGCGAGACCGGTACCTGCTCCACTATTTAAATCATTTTCCTGTGGTTCGTTCTTGGCAGATATATCTTCTTTTTGGCTCAGCTCCTTGGGCGTTTCAGCATTGACCACGGGACTCTCTCCCTGGTTGTATATAAAACCGGCAATAGCAAACAAGGCTATAGCTGCGGCAACTCCATAGGTCTGCCACATGAAGAATATACCTCTCTTTTTCTTTTGCTGAAGCGCCTTTTCTACCCCGGCCCACACCTGTTCTGAGGGTTGAAATTCAACCCCATCAAACATATCCTTCAGATCGTTTTCAAAACTGCCCATTACATCGACACATTTGAGTTTATCACTGTATTGGCCTCTTCTATCATCACTTTCAGCAGAGCTCTTGCTCTGGCATACTGCGATTTGGAAGTGCCTTCGGTTATTTCCATCATTTCGGCTATCTCTTTGTGCCCATAGCCTTCAATGGCAAAAAGGTTGAATACTGTTCTACAACCTACCGGTAACTTCTGCATCATGGCCATTATTTCAGTAAAGTGTAAATGCGAAATCACCAGTTCTTTCTCTACATGAAGCGGGGTTTTGTCTATATCGAGCATTGGCTGTTGATACAGCTTCTTGCGGTTGTGGTTAATGGCGGTGTTCACTACTATACGCCTTAGCCAGGTAGAAAACTGTGCTTCGTGCCTAAACGATTCAAGACTATTGAAGATCTTTATAAAGGCATCTTGAAGAATATCTTCAGCATCAGCCTGCGATTTGGCATAACGCATAGCAACAGGCATAAGTCTGGCCGCATAGCGATCGTAAAGTTCGCGTTGCGCCTTAACTTCTCCTTTAATGCACCTATTGATTAATTCTATATCCTGAATCATTAACCTTCAAGAAGATCCCCTCTTCTCGCCTTTAGACACTGTGGTATTAAAATTGGTTGTAAGAGCAATAATTAATCCTAATTTCGTTTGCTTCAACAAATGTCTTTAAAGTCTGTGAGATTTCTCTTCCTTGTGTTCGTCTTCTGCAGCCAGGGGCTTTGGGCTCAACAAAATTTGCAATACAATAACCATACTTATGACACCAACATAAGAACGGTGAGGCTAAACCCGGCAGGAAATAATGTGCAAAGCAGCATTGCCCCACCCGTAACTAAAGTTGGGCAATCGAACCTGATGTTGAGCTTTGACGACTTAAAAGAAGATGCCGATTATTACTACGTCTACTTTGTACACTGCAACGCTAATTGGGAATCTTCTAATCTAAGACCCAACATGTTTCTGAAAAACTACAATGAATTCGAAATTACAGACTTTGAATTCAGCCAGGAGGCTAAGCAACAATATGTAAATTACACGTTTACAATACCTGCTTTCGAAATATCGGGCAACTATCTGGCAGTGGTATACCGAAACCGAAACAAAAAAGACCTTGTACTCAGCCAGCGCTTTTATGTATATGAAGAAAATACTGCCGTAGGAATTTCTGTTCAACGATCCACTGAGCAAATCCACCGGGTGAACAACCAACGCATAGAGGTCTCCCTCAACTATGCCGGATTAAAGGCTGTAGACCCAAGAGAACAGTTTAAAATAGTGGTTCGGCAAAACCAACGACCAGACTTAACCCGCTACGAACTACCACCAACTTTTATCGATGAGAACGCTCAGTTTATAAGGTATCAGGGGCTAGACGAGGTATTCGATTTTCCCGGTACCAACGAATTCAGAGCCTTCGATCTGAGCACCACCACTTTTACAGGAAGAAGGGTTGACGAAATTTATATGAGTAACAGGCGTGTGGTGGCTCAATTGAGAACAGACGCCCCTTTGGCCGACACCTACCTGCAAAATCTGGACATTAATGGCCAGTACTACATACGCGATGTGGAGGGACAACCGGGAGGTATAAGTGCAGAATATGTTTACACCAACTTTAGGCTTAAGATTCCTAAATCCGATGAAAAAGTCTACGTAGTGGGCGCCTTTAATAACTGGCAAAAAAACAGTGCATCGCTCATGAAATACAACGAAGTTGAGGAGGCATATGAAGCCGAAATATTACTGAAGCAAGGATGGTATAATTACTCCTATATCCAAGAAGGAGCTAATCCATTCGGAATAGACGGTTCTTTCTTTGAAACCGAAAACCTTTACGAAGTCTTTGTTTATTTTTCACCCATGGGCGGCCGTGGCGACCGCCTGGTGGGTTATTCGCAGCTGGGCTACAACACTAGGCGGTAGCTGTTGGGGCGTTTTTCTGAAAATGATACTTCTCGGTACGCTCCAATGGATCGGCATTGGCCAAATCGAGCATTCCAAAGCCTTTGTAGGTATAGTTGCCCAGGCCACAACTGAATATAAATTCCTGCACCTCTTTTTCGGCATATAGTTTAAAAGGCAAGGTATATCCGCGCACCTCATATTTGACATCATTTTCAAAAACCGAATAGATACGCGCAAACTTCTTTTCTTTGGCCTTCATTCTTTCAATATAATCCATATCTGGCACTACCTGAAAGCGTTTGAAGCGCTCAAAATCTTTGGTAGAGTAGTTGCCGGTACGCTCTAGCCTCTGAAGGGTAGACTCATAGAGCAGATCTGAAAACTCATCGGTTTCGGGCATAATAAAGCGCTTGGAGCGCTCGTCATTAAACCTCGCCTTAAACGGAACTATGGGTGATATACAAATGAACTTGCTTTCTCCAGTCAGTTCTATTGGTTTTTCCAGCTCCGTAAACAACGGAAGCACCTGTAAATTACCAAGTTCTATTACCTCAAACTCAAAGATTTGTTCCAGAAGGTAGTCTAAAAACTCCTGCTCGGAAGCAGAAATGACCAACGTTACAAAGTTGGAATAATAATGCAGCCCATTGCGCGAAACTTTAGTTTGACCTTTCAGTCCTGAAAAATTGAAAAATTCGTAATGAATAAATTTTTCTTTCCCTCCTTTTACCAACACTCCTTTTAAGAATTGGGCTAATATGTGTTGATGATGAAACGGAAGGTAAGCTCCACGGTTTTTAAGTTTAAAAATTACCCTGACTCTCACGACACTCTACTTTAAAATACAAAACTTTCCAAGCCTAATGCATTGACATGCAACCGGTATGACCATAACTCAATGGCCTATAGGATTGTTCAGTCTGAACGAAAAAAATAAAGTGATTTATACGATCGGCCTACACATTGAAGCGGAAATGCATAATATCTCCGTCTTTCACAATGTAGTCTTTACCTTCTACCGCCATTTTACCGGCTTCTTTTACGGCCACCTCGGTTTTATACTGCTGATAGTCAGCCAGCTTAATAACCTCAGCGCGAATAAAGCCCTTCTCAAAGTCGGTATGAATAACTCCGGCAGCCTGAGGGGCCTTCCAGCCTTTGGTAATAGTCCATGCCCTTACCTCTTTCTCTCCTGCAGTAAAATAGGTAATCAGGTTTAGCAGAGAATAAGAAGCCTTAATAAGTTTATTGAGCCCCGACTCCTTCAAGCCATATTCTTCCAAAAACATGGCCTTTTCATCGGCATCTTCCAATTCTGCAATTTGAGACTCTATAGAAGCTGAAATAAGGAGCACCTCTGCGCTTTCGTCTTTCACCGCATTTTTTAGTGCTTCTACATGTTCGTTTCCGGTATGGATAGATGCTTCTTCTACATTGGCTACGTAAATAACAGGCTTAATAGTGAGCAAAGAAAGGTCTTTAACGGCAGCCAACTCATCGGCATCGGCTTCTACTGCACGTGCATTGGCACCTCCTTCTAAAGCAGCCTTAAATTTCTCAAGACCAACCAGCTCTTTCTTGGCTTTAGCATCGCCCGACTTAGCAATTTTAATCAGTCGTTGAATTTTCTTATCAATGGACTCAAGATCCTTGAGCTGTAACTCGGTATCAATAACCTCTTTATCGAAAACAGGGTCTACATTACCAGCCACATGGACTACATTATCATCTTTGAAGCAGCGGACCACATGAATAATAGCATCTACTTCTCTTATGTTGGCTAAAAACTTGTTGCCCAGCCCCTCTCCTTTACTGGCACCTTTCACCAGCCCGGCAATGTCCACAAATTCAATTACCGTAGGCAGTACTTTTTGCGGGTTCACAAGCTCTTTCAAGATTTCCAGTCGCTCATCGGGCACGGTTACTACCCCAACATTGGGTTCTATAGTACAAAATGGAAAGTTGGCCGCTTCGGCCTTTGCACTTGACAGCGCATTAAATAAGGTTGATTTACCTACGTTGGGAAGCCCAACAATTCCACATTTTAAACCCATAACTGTCTAAAGAATTGCTTGTTTTTAAATGAGCGGCAAAGATAGCAATTAATACAATCTGCACTGAATGGGCCAATAAAAAAGGGGCCGTAGCCCCTTAATTTCTTTGCATGAAGATGTATTAGTCCCAGCTGAGTTCGCTGTCATGATCTGTTTCTCCGTTAACGCTGAGCTCTTCTCTGTCGAATTGAGAAAAGTCTACATCAGGAAGCAATTCTTCTTTTACGTGACTTACAGCCTCATTCAGTGCTTCTACGAACTTCCCAAAATCTTCCTTATAGAGGAATATTTTATGTTTTTCATAGCTAAACCCATCATCTTTAAATTTTCTTTTGCTTTCCGTGATGGTCAAGTAGTAGTCGTTTGATCGAGTGGCCTTGATGTCAAAAAAATACGTTCTTTTTCCTGCCCTTACCCTCTTTGAAAAAATCTCATTCCTGTCCTTATCTTCCACTTCTCAAAGTATTTAGTCTTGGTTTCAGTTGATTTTCGAAAAATAGCTGTCCTAATATAAACCAATATTAGCTACTATTGCAAACACCGTAAAAATAAAAAGCGCAACCCATTTGTGATTCTTATGGTAAATTAAACCTTTGGCATACACGGCAAAACAGAGTTTATGCAGTTTTCATTAGAAGATATTAAGCATCTTGGTAATATAGAATTACTGGCAAGGCAGATGGTTGAGGGCTTTATTACAGGCTTGCACAAATCGCCATATCATGGGTTTTCGGTAGAATTTGCCGAGCACAGACTGTACAACACCGGGGAAAGTACCCGCCACATAGACTGGAAGTTGTATGCCAAAACGGACAGACTCTATACCAAACGTTATGAAGAAGAGACTAACCTGCGGTGCCAGTTAGTCATCGATCAGTCTTCTTCCATGTATTACCCGGAGACCAACTTTGGCAAAATGCGATTTAGCGTTTTGGCATCGGCCGCACTCACCTACCTGCTACACAAGCAGCGCGATGCTGTTGGGTTGCATACTTTTAGCAGTCAGTTGGAACTGGAAACTCCCGTCAAGTCATCGGCCTCTCATGTGCATAAACTCTTTTTAATGCTCAACGAATTGTTGAACAAGCCAAAAACCGAAAAACGGACTAACGTTGCGGCCATCTTAAATCAATTGGCTCAGAAAATTCACAGACGTTCGCTCGTGGTTATTTTTAGTGATATGTTCGACAATGAGGCCAATGAAGAGGAACTAATGGCCGCGCTGCAACACCTTAAACATAGAAAGCATGAAGTTCTGCTTTTTCACGTAACAGACCATAGAACTGAGTTGGATTTTGACTTTGAAGACCGCCCCTATGAGTTTATCGATGCAGAGACTAGTGAAAGAGTTAAACTTAACCCGGCTTCCATCAAAAAGGCTTTCCGTGAGCAAATGGACAACTATTACCATGAACTTTATCTCAAATGTGCCAAACTAAAAATTGACCTGATCACAGCCGACATCAATCAGGGATTTGACCAGATACTTAAAGCTTACTTGATAAAGCGTCAAAAAATGACTTGAATAGAATACCAATATTTAGCACATGAAAAACACACTAATACTGTTCTCCATAATTCTTCTATTGATTGCCTGCAATACTCCCTATTCAATCTCTGAATGGCAAAAAGTGCTTAAAGATAAAGGTGATGCCAAAATAGAGTTGGTAATAGAAAGTAAAAACCACTCTACCTCAAAATCGTCTGGTACAGCTGATGGAGAGTTTTTATTTCAACGACTTGGTAATTTAAAAGAAGTGGTGGAATCTTTTAATCCTGAGAAAGTGGTGGTAATTGAGAGTATACCTGATCGCTATCACTTCAACCTGAAGGTGACCAATTACCCCTCAGCCCAAATTTCTGACTTAAGCGAAGATATTTTGAATTTCATGGCTGAAAAAGCCGATTTTAAGTGGAAGATTGAAAACAGAAAACAATCGTTTTATAGTCTTGCAGTGTCGGACAGTTGTCTTCTACATCAGGCGAAAAACGTACACCCGGGAATTGATCAATTATCTTCTACACACCCCAAAAGAGTGAGGTTTATTGGTAGCCTGGATAACTTCATCTTATTTCTCGAAAAAATAGTCGATACACCAATCAGGGGGGATGTGCCCAAATTAGACTTTAAATTAGACATAGAATTACCAAACGGAGACACGGAGGCTTTATTACTTGCGCTCAAAAACACGTATGGCCTCACTCTGACCCCGGAAACCGGCCTAAACGAAGCCATCGTAATAACCTCAAACTAGAGGCAACGGAGCAGTTTACGTTATCACTAAATTTCAATACATACCGGTTGGGACTTATTTGGTCAGAGTTACTTCCAGGCTACTTCCTGCCAACGAAACCTTGCCCCCACTCTGAAGAATAGCCTTGTGTACCTTTTCGTAGATGAGGTTTTTGGTGGTTCTTCTCTTTTTAAAATCTACCACATAACGAAGGGTGTAGGTGCTCCAATTTTCATCGAAAGAGAAAGTAATCATTGGAGGAATTTGGGCCTTCTCCACATAAAGCTGCCCGGTTAGTTTATCCCACGAGGCCTGTGAGTCACGACTAAAATCACCCACCACCTCATCGAGTATTTGATTCAGCACACCTTTAAAATATTCTTGATCGCTATCAGTACGCACCGGAATTTTAATCTCGTCCCACAAAAAGGGAAAATCTCCCGAATAGTTGTAAACCGGCTCCTTGAATAAATAGCTATTGGTCAATCGCACCATTTTTCCATTGTAAAGATCACCATCTACCCAGTCGCCAATCTCCATAAGTGTAGTGCGCAATACGCCAATATCTACTACATCTCCCTTCACTCCCCCCATTTGTACGCGGTCTCCTACTTTGAAATATTTACCGGAAAGAATGACCAAAAAGCCTGCAATACTCATTATTACTTCTTGAAGGGCAAAGGCAATACCTGCTCCGGCCAAACCTACAGCCAGTGTAATGTTAGAAAGCTTGTAATTGAAAATGAGCATGCCACTGAGGGCAAAAACAACATAACCCAATAGGGTTACCAGTTTTTTAGCCTGATAGCGCGTACTCTTATCGCTTACATAGCGTGAAAGTACTCGTTTAAGAAACCTTGCCACCAGCATAACCAGGATAAAGGCTACCAGCAGCAACAAAAAGCGTTTTGCAAGAGGCTCCGAAAGCCAATTCGTAAGTTGAGACACTTCCATAGCCATAAGTTATAAAGAATTGCGAGTCTTAATAATAAAACCGGATTACTTACTTAAGTCGCATAGCGTATGATTCGACATGCTGTCACCGTTGGTAAAGGCACCGCTTGTCGCTCAAGTGGCCTAATTACATCTATATATGATTAAATAAAGTAGACCTATACGAAAAAAGGCCTCTGTTGAGGCCTTTTTTTGATGCTTTCATAATGAGTTTGGTACTACACGTGTAGCCATTCTTTCTTGGCTTCCAGCTCTTCCTGGGTTTCTCTGTAATCAGGGTCATCCACACAACAATCTACCGGACACACAGCTGCACACTGTGGTTCCTCGTGGAATCCGGTACATTCTGTACACTTGCCTGATACGATATAATAAAACTCATCTGAAATGGGCTCTTGTGGTTCGTTGGCGTCTACCACAGTGCCATCTTCCATTTCTACCTCTTTCAGGTCAGTTCCTCCGGCCCAGGTCCACTCCATTCCTCCTTCATATATCGCTGTATTGGGGCATTCAGGTTCGCATGCACCGCAGTTAATGCATTCGTCTGTAATCATTATGGCCATAGTGCTCTAATTTTATTGGTAGTCCTTAGTGCAACAATTATTTGTTGGCTAAGTTTCAGGTTTCTAAAAATATTTGCCGCAAAAGTAATAGGTAATAGTTCTCAGGCGCAAACTTAGCTTGTATTTTTGGGGCACAATTATGGAAATGAGTATAGAAAGAAGAGCAACAGCACTGGCAAATTTGGGAAATTGGTTCAAAACAATAACCCCGGAAGAGTTCTCAAACCTTTGCCAGGCGGCTATAAACCAAAACAATTGGTTCACTAAAGACAATATTCAAAAGGCCTTTAATGCCTGGGGCGAGGCTCTCACCGAAGAAAAGATCGGTCACTGGATAAAGGGCCATAATTGGTCTAAAAGCCCCAGAAAGGTTGGTCTTGTGCTAGCCGGCAATATTCCTTTAGTGGGCTTGCACGATGTACTCTCGGTAATTATAAGCGGACACAAGGCTTGTGTGAAATACTCATCGCAAGATGCTGTATTGATGAAAGCCGCATTGCAAACGCTTATTGATCTGGAACCTGAGCTAAAAAGTCAACTTGCGGAAGTTGATCGGCTAAATGATATAGAAGCTGTAATTGCTACCGGTTCGGACAATACAGCTCGGTATTTCAAACATTACTTTGCTAAACACCCTCACATTATTCGGCAAAACAGGGTATCGGTTGGCCTATTGAACGGAGAAGAAACAACCACCGATCTGCAGAACCTTGGCCTGGACATTTTTACCTACTACGGGCTTGGCTGTAGAAATGTGGCTAAGATTTATTGTCCTAAAACATTTGACCTCACTCAGTTTATTGCTGCGCAAGACACTCACGAGAATGTATTGAGTCATCACAAATACCAGAACAATTATGACTACAATAAGTCCGTGTATTTGGTAAACAAGGAACCGCATCTCGACTCGGGCTTCTTTCTTATGCGAGAGAGCTCTGAACTGGTCTCTCCCATTTCGGTGGTTTTTTACGAATCATACGCTTCTGAAGCCGAACTATCACTAAAGCTTTCAGCTCAACAAGATAAAATCCAGTGTATCGTTGCTAAAGATGGATGGTACGAAGGCAGCTTACCCTTTGGCACTGCCCAATGCCCTGAGCTGTGGGATTATGCCGATGGGGTTGATACGCTGGAGTTTTTGGCAAGCTTGTAATCCAATCCATGAACAAGGATCAACTTTATTCTATATACTTCGCTAATAGTAGGGTGTATTTTTTGAACAAGCTCCGTGAGTTTAAAGAGGGGAATAGATACACCTTTAACCTGCCTTCATTTTTATTAGGGGGAGTATATTTCTTTTACCGGAAAATGTACAAAGAGGGGGTTATTCTCTTGATTCTGATCTATACTGAACAAATTCTTTCATTGAACATAGCTACTACGTTCAACTTAACTTTTATGCATGATACCGGATATAATATCTTTATGACATTTCTGTTCGCAACTGTCTCGGGATTCATTTTCAATAGATTATACTTAGCCAAAGCAATCAAGGTAATTGACAATATCCAGATTCAGGAAGACGAGAAAGCCAAAAAATATCTCAGAAAACAAGGAGGCACTAGTATAGTCAGTGCTCTGCTGTTGGCGGTTGGGATGGTTATTTTCACCTGGCTGAACGCTACATACTTCTTATTCTGAATTTCAATAATAAAAATCCCCGGAATTTGCATCTTTAGGTATGAGCCAAAGATTTAGGAAACTCTTTTATCATCTTTTCCCTTCCCCGTTTGCCATAGCTGTTTTACTTACCGTTTTAGTTTACGGTTTGGCACTCATTTTTACTCAAAGGCCGGAAAATGCAGTATCATCTTACCCAATAAAGCTATTGGAATATTGGCAAACCGGTTTTTGGGAGCTACTGGCCTTTACCATGCAAATGGCCCTCATTCTTATTCTTGGCCATGCTATCGCTTTAACCCCTCTGTTCAACCGGCTCATTAATCTCCTTACTCGCTATTGCCACACTACAGCCACTGCTGCCATGATTGTTGGCCTGATTACAATTCTGCTCAGCTTCTTCAATTGGGGCTTGTGTTTAGTATTTGGGGCAATTTTTGCGCGAAAAGTGGCCGAAAGATCCCAAGAGCTGGGTCAGCCATTGAACTATCCGCTCATTGGGGCGGCCGGTTATGCCGGCATGATGTGCTGGCATGGCGGGCTTTCCGGGTCGGCACCACTCACCGTATCGGGTAAAAGTCATTTTTTAGTCAACCAAATCGGTGTGATAGGCATTGAGGAAACGCTCCTTTCCACAATGAATATTAGTACAAGTCTCTGCCTTATTGTGCTTATTCCCGGGTTTCTGTATCTGCTCGGACGTTTGTCGCCACATAGAACCTTTAAACTTAAAAGCCAATCTAAGAAGAGTCAAAAATTGACCACCGAAGCCGTTGGAGCCGAGAAGCTAGACCATGCCAGGTTTCCGGCCATTGGCCTGGGTTTACTCATATGTTTTATAGCCATTCGTCAGACCTGGAACACCCCTTCCGGATCGGGGTTAGGCTTTATTGACCTTAATTACATTAACTTTTTATTATTCGGCCTGGGCCTGATGATGCACGGTAGCTTTTCCAATTTCCTAACAGCCATACAAAAAGCTATTGGTGGTGCCTCGGGCATCCTTATTCAATTCCCCCTGTATGCGGGCATAATGGGCATTATGAAGTACTCGGGATTAGGAGCTGAAATCTCTTACGCCTTTGTGGCTATTTCCAACCAAACCACCCTTCCCATCTTTACCTTTATTAGTGCCGGCATTGTCAATGTGTTTGTGCCAAGTGGTGGCGGACAATGGGCTGTTCAGGGACCAATAGTGACCGAAGCAGCCGAAGCATTAGGAGTTTCTATACCTAAAATCATTATGGCTCTCTCCTATGGAGATCAGTTGACCAACATGCTCCAACCCTTCTGGGCTCTACCCCTTTTGGGCATCACTCAACTTAAAGCAAAAGATATTCTTCCTTACAGCGTTTTAGTGATGATGCTCGGAATGCTTATATTTATAAGCAACCTATTGATTTTCTGATACATGGCAAACAAATACAGACTGGAAGGCGAAGCTCCCAGGTTTTCTTTCAGAGGCATGGGAAAAATAGTGGTAGAACTATTGATTATTGTAGTGGGTATTTACCTGGCCTTTGCGCTCGATAAGTATGGAGAAAGAAAGGAGCAAAAGGCACTGGAAAAAAAGTACCTTCAGGAACTGATGGAGGAAGCTATGACCAATTTGGAAGAGCTCAGGGCCGATCAGCAAACGCGTAAGCATCAGCTTGTACTCTTTGGAAAATTACTGGAAACAGCCAATCGACAAGTAGCCGAAGACACCCTGAGAATGGCCGTAAAAGAATTGCTCATCAACCGTATTTTCTCACCGTCCGATGTGGTTTATCAGGATCTGACCAGTTCGGGCAATCTCCGCCTAATAGAGTCGGACACCATTCGTAAAACCATTATCCGATACAAGGGACGACTCGCCCGCGCCCCCATTACCGAAAATGTAGAAAGACGCCTCATCGAAGATAAACTAGAACCATACTTGCTTCAAAAACAGGTGCTTTCTTTGCTGGAGCCCATGGAGGATATGGATGAAATTAACATCTCCGAACAACAGGTGGACCGTATTATTCGGGTATTGCTCAACGACCGTCAGTTCTTGGATTTGGTATACCTCAGATACAACCGTCTCAAGCATACCATCTACTTTGAAAACCCGGTACAAAGAAGCCTTGAAATACTCATTAGCCTACTGAAGGAAGAAATTAGAGCAAAGACATAAGTTCTGCTCCAACAAATACCTCTGAGGCATACTCAATTCTTCGATTTTTGATAACTTAGCGGCCCCTAGATAGTTATCTAATAGAACTAATCATTTAAAAATATTTTTCATGGCTTTTGACATTGATATGATTAAGGCTGTTTACGAGAAGATGCCTTCTCGTATAGAAGCAGCCAGAAAATCTGTGGGTAAACCACTTACCCTGGCTGAGAAAATTTTGTATTCACACTTGTGGGATGGAAACGCTACTGAGGCATACGAGAGAGGTAAGTCTTATGTAAACTTTGCTCCTGACCGGGTGGCCATGCAAGATGCCACAGCACAAATGGCTCTTTTACAGTTTATGCAAGCTGGTAAAGCCAAAGTATCGGTACCGTCTACCGTGCATTGCGACCACCTCATTTTGGCTAAACAAGGTGCCGAAGAAGATTTAAGAAATTCACTCACTGCTTCAGGAGAAGTGTTCAACTTCCTTGAGTCTGTGTCTAATAAATATGGTATTGGCTTCTGGAAACCCGGAGCCGGAATTATTCACCAGGTTGTTTTAGAAAACTATGCATTCCCTGGAGGAATGATGATTGGAACCGACTCTCACACTGTAAACGCAGGTGGTTTGGGCATGGTAGCCATAGGTGTTGGCGGTGCCGATGCCGTAGACGTAATGGCCGGAATGCCCTGGGAGCTTAAATTCCCTAAGCTCATTGGAGTAAAACTAACCGGCAAAATGAACGGCTGGACTGCGCCAAAAGATGTAATTCTTAAAGTAGCGGGCATTCTTACCGTAAAAGGTGGTACGGGTTGCATTCTCGAATACTTTGGCGAAGGTGCCAAAAGCCTTTCAGCAACCGGAAAAGGCACCATTTGTAACATGGGTGCTGAGATTGGAGCAACCACCTCTACTTTTGGTTATGACGATTCCATGGAAAGGTATCTGCGCTCTACAGACCGGGCTGATGTGGCTGAAATGGCCAACCAGATAAGAGAGCACCTTACTGGTGACGATGAGGTATATGCCAATCCTGAACAATATTTCGATCAGGTTATAGAAATTGACCTAAGCACGCTAGAACCGCACGTAAATGGTCCTTTTACTCCGGATCGTGCCACTCCGGTTTCTAAAATGCGTGAAGAAGCCGAGAAAAACGGCTGGCCCACCAAAGTAGAATGGGGTCTTATAGGTTCATGCACCAACTCTTCTTACGAAGATCTTTCCCGGGCCTCTTCTATTGCCAAACAAGCCGTAGAAAAAGGGCTAAAGACCAAAGCAGACTTTGGTATTAACCCTGGCTCCGAGCAGGTAAGGTACACGGCAGAAAGAGACGGACTTCTGAAAATCTTTGAAGACCTGGATGCCACCATATTTACCAATGCCTGTGGCCCATGTATTGGTCAGTGGGAAAGATCAGGAGACAATACCCGAGTAAATACCATTGTGCACTCTTTTAACAGAAACTTCTCTAAGAGAGCCGATGGCAACCCTAATACCCATGCCTTTGTTACCTCACCGGAAATGGTAGCTGCTATTGCTATATCAGGCGACTTAGGCTTCAACCCCATTACCGATACTCTTACCAACGAAAAAGGCGAACAGGTTAAACTGGACCCACCAGTGGGTGAAGAGCTTCCAAGCAAAGGCTTTGCAGTAGAGGACAATGGCTATCAGGCTCCGGCAGAAGATGGCAGCAATATTGAAGTGGTTGTTCGTCCTGACTCTAAAAGACTTCAACTTCTGGAGCCTTTCAAACCTTGGGATGGTAAGAACATCACTGGCGCCAAATTACTGATTAAAGCCTTTGGTAAGTGTACAACTGACCACATTTCAATGGCTGGTCCATGGTTGAGGTTTAGAGGTCATCTGGACAATATCTCAGACAACTGCCTGATTGGTGCCGTAAATGCATTTAATAAAGAAACCAACAAGGTAAAGAACCAACTTACTGGTGAATATGGCCCGGTGCCTGCCACACAGCGACAATATAAAGCTGAGGGCATTCCTACTATTGTTGTGGGAGACCACAACTATGGAGAAGGCTCTTCTCGCGAACATGCGGCCATGGAGCCTCGTCACCTTGGTGTAAAAGCAGTATTGGTAAAATCATTTGCCCGTATTCACGAAACCAACCTTAAAAAGCAAGGTATGCTGGCACTGACTTTTGCCAACGAAGCCGACTATGATAAAGTACAGGAAGATGATACCATCAACTTCCTGGATCTGGATCAGTTTAGTGAAGGCAAGCCATTGAACATAGAATTTGTTCATGCCGATGGCAGCAAAGATGTGATTGTGGCTAACCATACCTACAACGAAGCCCAGATTGGTTGGTTCAGAGCTGGTTCTGCGCTTAACCTGATCAAGGAGCAAAACAAATAAGCCGACAAGGCCAAATTTATTTTAAAGAGGCTGTCGCGAAAGTTAGCTGAATGTCACCCTGAACTTGTTTCAGGATCTGTAAGTGATTGATTGACCATTCACCCGGGTTCTGACATAAATTCAGAGTGACGAACTCCAGCGCTTTCGCAACAGCCTTTTTTATGAACTCACCCCAAGGTTGATTCATCAATACCCTATTGTTCTTCACCCCTCATAGTCTCTCAATGAGGACTATGAGGAAAACACAACGGCAATACTTTCAGAAATATTCAGCAACCGTCCGACCGCTCAAAGCGGTGAGACGGGTAAGTAGGAATAATACTCAGCCTGAAACATTCTCTGTCGCAAACACACCCTTAATGTGCCGCATATGACAGCAACGGAAACACCTTACAATTATGACTTTTGCATAAGACCTATCAGAGGTTCCTCATTATTTTCCATTTAACACATTATAGCATGTCAAAAATTGTTACTCAAAAAATCACTCCTTACCTATGGTTCAATGACCAAGCCAGAGAAGCAGCCGACTTTTACTGCACGCTGTTCGATCGTTCCAAAGTAATATCCGATTCCGGTATGATCGTAGAGTTTGAATTAGAGAACTTAAAATTCATAGCGTTAAACGGAGGGCCAAAATTTACCTTCAATGAATCTGTTTCGTTTTTGATTCTTTGCGACAGTCAAACCGAAGTAGATCTTTTTTGGAACCGCCTTACTCAAAACGGAGGTCAGGAAAGCATGTGCGGATGGTGCAAAGACTCTTTTGGTTTATCATGGCAGGTAGTGCCA
Source organism: Roseivirga sp. UBA838 (assembly GCF_002296035.1). Lineage (NCBI taxonomy): Bacteria > Pseudomonadati > Bacteroidota > Cytophagia > Cytophagales > Roseivirgaceae > Roseivirga > Roseivirga sp. UBA838. The sequence goes on along the minus strand of NZ_DBHC01000042.1, from coordinate 209,318 downwards.
AGCCAGTTGTTGAACCTAATGAAAACCGGTACAGAAGCCCAAAGAAACCGGGTAATGCAGGCATTAATGGGCATGAAGAAAATTTTGATTCAACCGCTTGTAGAGGCCCATGAAGGATAGACAATAACTGTGGAGCAAAGGCCGAAGCCGGCAAGCACTATTAATTCACAATAAAAAACCTTAACTTACTCATATTCAATTTTTTAATCAATCTTCAACCAAATGAGAAAGTTAACGAGAATCACAATTTTTGTGCTTGCCTCCGTGGTTATCCTGGTGGTTTTAGCCTTTGCCTACCTCAACTTTACCTACCCAAAAGTGGACCCTGCCCCCGAACTCACGGTGAACCCAACACCGGAGCTTATCGCACGGGGAGAATACCTGGCCAACCATGTGGCCTTATGCATGGACTGTCACTCACAAAGAGATTTCTCCAGATATTCCGGGCCACCAACCCCAGGCACCGAAGGTGCAGGTGGCGACCGGTTCGATCAAACCATGGGCATGCCGGGAGTTTTCTATGCTAAAAACATCACTCCTTTTGGTATAAGCCGGTATACCGATGGCGAACTCTTCCGGGTTATTACCACAGGAGTTACCAAAGAAAACAAAGCCCTATTCCCCATTATGCCTTACCCTTATTATGGTCAAATGGCTGAAGACGATATTCATGCCATCATAGCCTATTTACGTAGTCTTCCACCTGTAGAAAGTCAAATCCCAGACTCTAAGGCCGATTTTCCTTTCAGCCTTATTCTAAAGACAATTCCCGTAAATGCATCACCACAACCTCGCCCTCAGAGAACCGATGAAATTGCTTATGGTAAGTATATGGCTACATTCGCAGCATGTATGGAGTGTCATACCCCAGTAGAAAAAGGGCAAATTGTTGCTGAGCAGGCTTTTAGTGGTGGACGTGAGTTTTTAATGCCTGGAGGGGTAATCATGAGAACCCCAAACATTACGCCTCATAGCACAGGTTTGGGCCAGTGGACCGAAGAAATGTTTATAGCCAAATTTAAAAACTACGAAAACAATGCCTACACACTCAGTCAGGGAGACATGAATACCATAATGCCCTGGAGCATGTATGCCGGTATGGATACGGTTGACCTTAAAGCCATTTATGCTTACCTGAAAACCGTGCCTGCCATAGAAAAAACCGTAGTCAAATATGAGCAAATGAATGACTAAGGCCGTATGCAACAGGCTAAGCCACTCATTTTCAGAGGGACTATTTTTAATCGGGTACATAAGCCTCATTTTCAAAAGCCCTAAAAACTTTTATCTTCATAGGGATTTTTAATTCTAAAAACCGCTATGATCATAGGTCTATTGAAAGAACCATCGGGTGAAAACCGAGTGGCTCTTCTACCGGAAAATGTTAAAACCCTTATCGCTCTTAATGTAGAACTCATCGTAGAGTCTCAGGCAGGTACGGCTGCCTTTACAACCGATTCTGAGTTCGAAAAGGCAGGAGCAAAAATTGGTCAGCGCAGGGATGTCCTTAGCGCTGATCTTGTTTTAGGAATTAACCCTCCTACCGACCCGGAGCTTGAAGACCTGAAAGCCGGTCAGGTTTTGATGTCTGTTTTTCAGCCATTATCTAATAAACAGCTGGTAGAAAAACTCATGTCTTTACAGATCACGAGCTTTAGCATGGACAATGTACCTAGAACCACCAGGGCACAGTCTATGGATGTGCTCTCCTCTATGGCTACCGTAGCAGGTTACAAGGCAGTGCTTTTAGCAGCCTCCAATTCTCCCCGCTTCTTCCCTATGTTTATGACTGCCGCAGGTAGCATTATTCCTTCCAAGGTATTAGTGTTAGGAGCCGGGATCGCAGGTCTTCAAGCCATTGCCACAGCTCGCAGATTAGGTGCTGTAGTGGAAGCCTTTGACGTTAGAACTGCAGCTGAAGAGGAAGTAAAAAGCTTGGGGGCCAAATTTGTGAAGGTTGAAGGTGCTACGGACGATAAATCAGCCGGAGGCTATGCCGTGGAACAATCGGAAGAATATAAAGCTAAACAGCAGGCACTGATTCAGGAACATGCCGCCAAAGCCAATATCATAATCTGTACCGCACAGATTCCGGGAAGAAAAGCCCCAGTCTTAATCACAAAAGAAACCGTTGGCAATATGGCTGAAGGCTCTGTGATTGTAGATTTAGCGGCTTCAACAGGAGGTAATTGCGAGTTGACAGAAAACGACCGAGTGGTGCAAAAACATGGCGTTACCATTATCGGTAATTCCAATTTGGCCTCCACAATGCCGCTCGATGCCAGCAAAATGTATGGCAAGAACATGGTCAACTTCCTGAAGCTGCTTATTGATGCAGAAGGAAACCTCAATCTCAATTGGGAAGACGATATTCTGGCCAATACCTGTGTGACTCATGCCGGTGAGGTGATGAGCTCACGTGTTAAAAACATCCTTTTTCAAACTGAAACCGCCTAAGACATGGAAAGCATACTACAACTGTTTGTTGAAAACAGGGAATTCATTTTTCTCATTATCGTTTCCATATTCCTCGGAATCGAAGTCATATCCAATGTTCCGGCCGTACTGCATACGCCTTTGATGTCTGGAGCCAACGCCATTCATGGAGTGGTCATTATCGGCTCCATCATCATTATGCTGGAGGCCCACCCAACTAATTATCTCGCCTTGATTCTGGGCTTTTTTGCGGTGGTACTAGGAACGCTCAATGTGGTTGGCGGTTTTGTGGTGACCAACCGAATGCTGGAAATGTTTAAGAAAAAGGAGAAGTAAAGCCATGACAGAACTTTTAGGATTATCCATTCTCGAACTCTGCTACATAGCCGCTTCGATTACCTTCATCTTGGGCTTGAAAATGCTTTCCAGCCCAGACAAAGCCAGAAAAGGAAACCTCATTGCCGCCTATGGTATGGGCATCGCCATTCTGGCCACCATTCTTTTTAAGGAAGAACTGACAGCCGATAAGTGGCTCAATTACGCACTGATTTTAGCCGGCTTGGTTGTGGGAACCGTTATTGGAACACGCATGGCATTGAAGGTGAAAATGACGGCCATGCCTCAAATGGTGTCTTTCTTTAACGGTATGGGAGGCGCCTGTGCAGCGGTTATTTCACTCGTTGAGTTCGACCATGTGATGCATGGAGGCACTATAAGTTCAGGCATGCTGGTTGTCATCCTTCTGGGGCTGATCATTGGATCCGTTTCATTTTCCGGGAGCATTATTGCCTATGGTAAACTGGAAGGGAAAATTGGGGATAAAGCCCTACCTGCTGGCCAAATACTCAATATCATTCTGCTATTGGGTATGTTGGGCATGGCCATCTTTATGGCCAATACAGCCGAGCCACAAGCCATTTACATCTACATTTTATTAGGAGTTTCCCTCCTTTATGGAGTTCTCTTTGTGATGCCGATTGGCGGAGCAGATATGCCCGTAGTCATCTCCCTGCTCAATAGCTTTACCGGTATGGCAGCTGCCTTTGGTGGTTTCCTCTATGGTAATCAGGCCATGCTTACCGGTGGTATTCTGGTGGGTTCTGCCGGAACCATCTTGACCGTACTGATGTGCAAGGCCATGAATCGTTCACTAACCAATGTCATTATCGGTTCGTTTGGAGGTGGTGGAGCTGCTGCGGCCGGTGATGGAGAGCAAGGCACCATCAAAGAGATTTCGGTGACCGATGCGGCTATCCTTTTGGCTTATGCCAATAAAGTGACAGTGGTACCTGGATATGGCTTAGCGGTAGCGCAAGCGCAGCATACTGTGCACAACCTGGAAAAGATACTCGATGATAAAGGCGTAGAAATGAACTACGCCATCCACCCAGTGGCTGGACGTATGCCTGGCCACATGAACGTACTCTTGGCTGAAGCTGACGTGCCCTACCCTAAGCTGCTGGAAATGGAAGATGCCAATGACGACATGTCTAATACTGATGTAGTGCTGGTGATTGGTGCGAATGATGTGGTGAACCCCGCAGCAGAGAATGATCCTTCAAGCCCAATCTATGGCATGCCTATTATTAAAGTGCTCAATGCCAAGAATGTGATTGTGATGAAGCGATCGATGGGTAAAGGTTATGCCGGCATTGAAAACAGCCTCTTCTTCCACGACAAAAACCGTATGCTCTTTGGCGATGCCAAAGACTCATTAGAGAAGTTGATCAGTGAGGTGAAGAGTTTGTAGGGATAGGATGTCAGAGGAGCCAAGCAGCTACCCTTCAGTCATTTCAGAGATTTAAACACTGCATTATCCAATATTACCTATGGAACAGATTTTACGAGAACCTATCGAACGATATTTAGCTGCTAAAGAATCGGATTTCGCTGGGAATGAGATTGCCAATAAGTTTCGACACGAGTTTCCAAAATTGTTAACTCAAATCGTTGCTGACACTGAGCGTTACAAAATTCAAGGATCTCCTGGACAGGGAGTTTGGACAGATAATCCCTGGATTGCAATTTTGGATAAACTAATAACGGACACTCCGCAATCAGGATATTATCCAGTGTTTATTTTTAAAGGAGATATGTCTGGAGTTTATTTATCTCTTAACCAAGGAGTAACAGCGCTTAAAGAGAATTATAAAAGTGATACAAAGAAAGTATTAAAATTAAGAGCTCAAGACTATCGAGCCAAGCTGAATTATGGAAATAATGAACTACTCAAAATTGAACTGAATTCAAGGACCACAAATGCTAAACTATACGAAGCAGGCAATATAATAGCCAGGTATTATTCAAAAGATAGTCTACCAAGCAGCGAAGTCCTAACTGAGGACGTCCTCCAATATTTGAGTTATTATGAGGAACTAACATTTAATGACACTCACCTGAATGAGGAAAAGAATCTTACCGCATTAGAAAAAAAGCAATATCGACTTCATTTCAGGATTGAAAGAAATAGCTCCATATCAAATAAGGTAAAAAAGGAAAAAGGATATACTTGTGAAGCCTGTGAATTTGAATTCAGTTCAAAATATGGAGTTTTGGGAGAGAAGTTTATTGAAGCACATCACCTCACTCCTGTTTCGACACTTGCAATCGGAAAATACCAAGTCGATATTCAAAAAGATTTTGCGGTATTATGCAGCAATTGCCATAGTATGATTCATAGATTAGAAGATTGTAGCGATTTAAAAAGCTTAAAAAGAATAATAAAAAATGCTTCTAACTTGGCCTAAATATGCAAACACAAAACAAATGATCAACGACAAACGATTCAGAGATATTGAAAACAGCCTATCCTTAAACAACAAAAACCGTATGCTTTTTGGCGATGCCAAGGATTCATTAAAGAAGTTGATCAGTGAAGTGAAGAGTCTTTGATCGTGGGTTAAAGGATTAGATGGATTTGGTTGTTATTCTAAAGTGAGGAATCTTCTAATTATACCTTTCTTTTTCATTTCCATCTTATGTTCTGCTCAAAAGCTAGACCTTGATTTCTATAAATCTTTGATCACTGCATGTGACTCCGTTGAATATTCAGAAGATGATTTTTTGGTCATTTATAATGGAGTACCAATGACTGAAAGAGATTTCAAAAAATCTCAGCGAGGTTTAAATAAGAGCAAAGAGTTTTTTCAAGTAAGTATTCTAGGAAAAGAAAAGCTGCAAAGTGCAGTCCTACATGCAAAAAAAGAAGCGTTTATTATAATTTCAGATGAAACCGTTCTGAAAGTAAAGGACCTAAAAAGTCAGATTAAAAGTATCTTGGAGGAATTTCCTAAGCCGAATGTTATTCCGGTTCATAAAACTGATCTAGGACTTCCATATCTGTTTGTCGACAAGAAAGCGATTCCACATGAAGAATTTTGGAATGTGCTTCAATCACTCAAAAAGAAGGATATTCAGGGAATTGTCAGATCATCTCGAGTCCCGTGGTGTCTCTATGGGGAAAACTCTAAAAATGGAGGTATCTTCATTACTACTCAGAATAAATAGAAACGTAAAATATGGATGAACTACAACGACAAACGATTTAGGCCTTTCGAAAACAGCCTCTTCTTCCACGACAAAAACCGTATACTTTTTGGCGATATCAAAGACTCATTAGAGAAGTTAATTAGTGAGGTGAAGAGTCTTTAGGAAGTAGGTAGTGGAAAGACCAGGTACGTATGGGTTGTATAATGATGCACTTTAATTACTCTTCTAGAATATTACGGTATAGAAATCCTATTATTAATTAAATTCAATGTTATTTTTTGAATCATAAACACTTTACAATGAAAAAACTTGTTTTAATCTTTTTACTATCTTTTGGGACTTTTTCTTTAGACGCTCAATGGACAGACAGTGGAAACAATCTTACAACTTCTGACAATGTTGGCATAGGCACTGCTAACCCTCTATCAAAACTTCAAGTAAATAGCTATACAGGCTCAGGAACCGCATATTCTCTGGGCTCAATTACTTCCTTTGCCAATAGCGGGAATATCGGATTATACCTAGGTGTTGCTAATGAAAACATAGGAGGAAGAGGCTGGGGATTTAGTGTTAGAAGTGTTGGTGTAAATTCATCCCTAGACATCATAGAAAAAGGACTTGATGGAACTAGAATATCTATTGCTAGTGGAGGTTTAGTTGGTATTGGAACTACAGCTCCATCGAAAAAGCTGGACATATACAATGCTATAGCAGAAGAATCATTTAGACTTACGACAGGTACTGATGGGCGAGTATTGACAATGAGCGGAGAGACTATCAATTTTAATCGAGCCGGTTCAAACTACATTGCTGCCAGCCACGCTTCAGGAGAACTGGTTTTTAGTACTGGCGGATCCAATATTTATGATAGTCAAATTAGAATGAGAATAAAAGCTGATGGCAGTGTTGGAATTGGAACCGGTAGCACGGGAACTCATCGCCTAGCGGTAGACGGCTCAATTGGGGCTAGAAAGGTTAAAGTAGAAGCCACAGGATGGTCAGACTTTGTATTTGAAAACGATTATTATCTAAGACCTCTCAAAGAAGTGGAGCTATTCATCTCACACCACAAGCACCTTCCTGAAATCCCAAGTGCCGAAGAAGTCAAACTTAACGGAATTGACCTTGGTCAAATGGACTCCAAACTATTACAGAAAATAGAAGAATTAACCCTTTACCTCATTGAGCAAAATAAGCAAAATCAAGCACAGCAAGTTCGAATCGAAAAACTCGAGAAAGAACTAGAAGCTCTTAAGAAAAAGTAATTCATACAACCTAAGCTCAGCGTAATTTGGATTTTGGTGAATTAAGACAGACACGTACCCTTAAAACCCTTTAGTAAAAAAAGGCCAAACAGTTATCTTATAAATGATCAACTACAACAACAAACGATTTAGAGCTATTGAAAATTTACCCAACGGGGAAGTTTCCGGAGATTTGATCTTTCATTACATTCAAGAGGGTAATCAACTCATTTTAATACCTAATAAAGGAATCAGGTTTTGAAGAAAGACTTGCCAAATAAATTAGTCACGGGCATCTTATTATTTGGCTTCATCATTACAGGCCTTGTGGACCTACTTGTCCACAGTAAAACTTCCTACTCATCCATAATGGGTATGGATACCGATAGAGTTTATTTCTATACATTCTTTTTATTGGCAATCGGTTGTTACCTTCTTTATCACAAGTGGTTTGTGGGCATTGGTTTTATATGCTTAGCAACCTTTAGCTCTTACTTTACAGAGTACATCTCTCTTCATAATTATTTTGCCTCCATAGCTGTTTACATCGGCATTATTATAGATTTCAGCATTCGAAAGAAAATGAAATGGTTGATTCCATTAGTTATTATTGGATTGTTACAAGGCCTCGCATTTCAAACCGGCTGGTTCGATTACTATATGGTCGGGTTTATGGAATTTTTAGGTCTTTCTGTGGGTTCGGTTTTCATTTTAAAAGCCATGCAAAGATGATCAACTACAACGACAAACGATTCAGGGCCATAGAGAACTCACCCAATGGCGAGGTTACGGGGGATTTGATCTTTCATTACAAGCAGGAAGGAAATCGACTGGTTTGTCAGTACTTTGGTGGTAAAATTCTGGAGGGCTGGCTGGAAGGCACAGTGGATGAAAATGGAGTGATTGACATGAACTACACCCAGGTGAATACCGAATTGAAGCAAAATACTGGTAAGTGCACTTCCACTCCTGAAATTCTTCCCAATGGCAAAATCAGACTGCATGAAGACTGGCAATGGACATCGGGAAACCTGTCTAAAGGCACCTCAATTTTAGAAGAAATCTAATGGACGGAACAAGAAGAGCAGATATCAAACCGGGTACAGAGGTCAACATTGTGCTCAAGCAAGATCAGAGAACCGGTAAACTCACGCATGGCTTTGTGAAAGACTTACTCACCAAGTCACCCTCCCATCCCCACGGCATCAAAGTACGGCTGGAAGATGGTCAGGTCGGGCGAGTAAAGGAAATTCTCTCTTAGAACGTCATGCTGAACTTGTTTCAGTATCCTCTGAATCTTTGAGGAAGACCCCGAATCAAGTTCAGGGTGACAACACTAAAAAAGAACGTCATGCTGAACTTGTTTCAGCATCTTGTGAATCTTTGAGAAAGACCCTGAATCAAGTCCAGGGTGACAACACTAAAAAAGAACGTCATGCTGAACTTGTTTCAGCATCCTCTGAATCTTTGAAGAAGACCCTGAAACGCGTTCAGGGTGACAACACAATAAAACAACGTCATGCTGAATTTATTTCAGCATCTATTGAATCTTTGAGGAAGACCCTGAATCAAGTTCAGGGTGGCGGCACAATAAAACAACGTCATGCTGAACTTGTTTCAGCATCTTGTCAATCTTTGAGGAAGACCCCGAATCAAGTCCAGGGTGGCGACACTAAGAAAAAACGTCATGCTGAATTTATTTCAGCATCTATTTTATCGCTGAAAAAGACCCTGAAATAAATTCAGGGTGACGTATCTTTGAACCTTGCATCATCGCAATACCCGGTACGCAATACTCATTACGCCAAATGCTCAAAATCCTCTACCAAGACTCCCACCTCATAGCCATTAACAAACCCCATGGTCTGCTGGTACATCGCTCCCCTATTGCTACCAACACCGATACTTATGCCGTTCAGGAGCTAAGGAATCAAATCGGTCAACACGTGTACCCTATCCATAGATTAGACAGAAAGACCTCGGGAGTTTTACTCTTCGCGTTGAATAAAGAACTGATAACGGATTTGATGGTGCAGTTTGAAGAACACTCCGTAACCAAAATTTATTGGGCCATTTTGCGAGGATACACGGATGATGTAGGCACTATTGACTATGCCTTAACCAACGACAAAGGCAAAACTCAGGAAGCGGTAACGCATTATAAGACGTTGGATAGAACTGAAATTGCAGTTCCATTTGGCAAGCATGCTACTTCAAGGTATTCACTGGTTGAAGCCAAACCCGAAACCGGAAGAATGCATCAGCTCAGGAAGCACTTTGCTCATATTCTGCACCCAATTATTGGCGACAGGCCTCATGGCTGCAATAAACAAAACAAGCTCTTTTTGGAAAAATGGAACATGAACACTATGCTCTTGCATGCTTGTTCATTAAGCTTCAGACATCCAATTTTGAGCCGGGAGATTCAAATACAGGCTTCTCCCCAGCCTGAATTTTTGAGAATGTTTCGAACACTGGGGTTTAAGCACCCACTTGGGTTTTGTTAAGCTTTTTCTTTATACGGAATTCGTTTTAGGATATGCTTAATCACTGCCACCCTGGCGGTGGTTTTTCGGTTGGCCCGTAGAATTATCCAGGGGTTTCTGTCTGTATTAGTATGGGCAAACATGCGCTCTTTGTATTGGGTATATACATCCCATAGCTCCTGCGCTTTGGCATCAACCGGAGACATTTTCCATCTTTTCAATGGATTAGAAGCAATATCTTCGAACCTGTTGGCCTGCTCACCTTTGGTAATGGAGAAGTAGAATTTCATGAGAATAATGCCATCGTTGGTAATCATGTTCTCAAAGTCGTTCACCTCACTCATAAAGCGTTCATACTCTTCCTGACTACAAAAGCCATTCACCGGCTCCACAACAGCTCTGTTGTACCAACTTCTGTCAAAAAGAACAATCTCTCCCGGGTTAGGCAACCGGGTAATATAGCGCTGAAAATACCACTGCCCTCTCTCCTGTTCGGTGGGTTTTGGAAGGGCCACAACCCGGTAGTTTCTAGGATTCAGGTGGTGAGTCACCCGTCTGATTGCCCCCCCTTTTCCGGCCGCATCACGGCCTTCGAACAGAAGACAAACCCGCTTGTTATTTTTAATCACCCACTGCTGCATTTTAATAAGTTCTACCTGCAGGTCTTCGAGAGTTTTTTCATAACGCACATAACGCAACACTTTCTCGGGGTTAATTTCATCGCCCTGTGCCAGCAATAGTTTTATGGCCTTATTGGTATTAAGAAGCCTTAGCTCCTTTTCTGAAAACATATACTTCTTATCCATTATACCAGGTGATAAATTGAACGGTGAAACCTCATTACCACATTCGGATCGGGCAACACGGTGGTATTGGCACTTTCCTTACCATCATATTCAAATTTGGAAAGCACATAGCGAATACTCTCCAAGCGGGCTATCTTCTTTTTGTTGGTTTTAATAATGGTCCAGGGGCTAAATGTGGTGTGCGTTCGGGCAAACATTTGCTCTTTGTAGTAGGTATATTTCTCCCACATTTCCTGTCCCTTTTCATCAACCGGGCTCAACTTCCATTGTTTAAGTGGGTTGTTTCTGCGGTCTTCGAACCTCCGATGCTGTTCTTCTTTGTTAATGGAAAACCAGAGTTTAATTACATGAACCCCATCCTCAAACAACATATGTTCAAACTCAGGCACCTGACGCATAAATTGCTGATACTGCTCCTCGCTGCAAAATCCCATTACCGGCTCTACCACCGCCCTGTTGTACCAGCTTCGATCAAAAAATACTATTTCGCCAGCATTGGGAAGCTCCTTGATATAGCGCCTAAAGTACCATTGCTTTTTTTCCAGATCGGTTGGCTTGTTAAGAGCTACCACGCGTAACGAACGCGGGTTCATGTGCTCGATAAATCTCTTTATAGATCCCCCTTTTCCGGCAGCATCACGGCCTTCAAAAATTATTGCCACCCGCTGCTGCGTTTCGGCCACCCATCGTTGCCATTTCACCAGTTCAATCTGTAGTTGTTCCAACTGTCGTTCATACTCCAGATTAAAAAGGGCCTTGCTGTAATCTCTATTCTTACTCTGCAATACTGCTTCAAGGTCGGCCCGTGTCTTAATTTTATTAAAATCAGCGTTGGTCAGCCTTTTAGAAGCCTGTAGGTTATTATTAATAGAGTCGTCTGTTATTAAAAACTCGCTCATTGGGTTACTTATCAGGGGCGACTAATATAGAAAAAACTACTAAAGAACAGCCCTATTTAAGAATTATAGCACCTTATTATTGTCAAAGGTATGCCTCACTTTACATGAGCCCTAAAAGTAAGTACTTGAGTTGGGTTATTGGGGTCGTTGGTAAAGACGGCCAGCGTCTTTTTTTCAAGTCCGCTCCGGTTGGTAGCATCAAATGTCACTGTCAATACGGTACTGCTTCCAGGCTGTAATTTGCTTTCGGCCAAAGAATACGTGAGGCAGGTGCAGTTAGACTCCAACTGCTCTATAACCAACTCTGCATTGCCCACATTGGCCAGCACTACCTCTACTTCTCTTACCTGCCCTTTTTTAACCTCTTTGAAATCGTGATTAATTAAGCTGCTGGTAAAGATTGGTCGCTCGTGAACCACAGAATCGGCCTGTACCGGAGGGGGCAAAAGGGTAAACTGTATGGGAAGGTTGGCCAATGTTTTTCCCTCATTGATAAGCTCAAGATTATACCTTTGGAAGCCTGAAGGAGCCTTTTTGCCCGATAGTACGGCTATGGTCATGTGACCAAACTGATTGTGTTTTATTAATTTAGGTTCAAAAGTAACCCAGGTAGAATCATTGGCCTGAACATATTCGAGCGATAAATTTTCACCACTCAGGTTGAATACATCAAAAGTTTTTCGAAGGGTATCTCCCTTATAGCCAGCCTGTAAATTGAATACATTCTCTTTTGCCCGAAAAGGCCAATGAATATTTCTATACGCTCTAAAAACATCTATTTCAGCAGCCAAAACCTGCAAACCAAATTGCATTCCGTGTAACAGAAAATTCTCACCGGCCAGCAGTTGAATCTCATATTCGTAATATCCGGGACGCTGGGCCAGGGCAATTTCAAAGGCAATGTGAGCCGTATCCCCTACAGCTAAAGAAAACGACTCCCGGCTAACCATTAGATTTCTGCTTTTGCTTACCACCCGTAAGTCGACCTGCTCATGGGTTGTATTAACCCAGGCAACCTCTTTGTGAAGGGTTCTGAACTCCCCTTCAACCACTCCCAAATCAATAAATTCTAACTCCTGCGCCCCTAATACCGTGTAAACGAGACACATAAACGAAATAAGAGTTAACCTCGAAAGCCTAGTCATATTTTCCATATGTAATATCAACCAAAATAAACGATGTTAATTTGATTTGAGCGGGTCATATTTCTTTAATTTGCCCAAAATTTTACCGATGGCAAGAATACTTACTGGTATACAGAGTTCCGGAAAACCACATTTGGGTAATATTTTAGGTGCAATAAAGCCAGCCATAGAGCTATCTAAAGATGAGGGCAACGAATCGTTCTTCTTCATTGCCGATTTGCACTCTCTCACCACCATTAAAGACCCGAAAACTCGAATAGAAAACACCAATGCCGTAGCCGCAGCCTGGTTGGCATTTGGATTCGATACCAGTAAAAATACATTCTACAGGCAATCGAGAGTACCCGAAGTGTGCGAACTCAATTGGTATCTCAACTGCTTTACTCCCTTCCCTATGCTGGCCAATGCGCACAGCTTCAAGGATAAGTCGGATAGGCTTGCCGATGTCAATGCCGGACTATTTACTTACCCGGTACTTATGGCCTGCGATATTCTGCTCTACGATGCACATGTAGTGCCCGTGGGCAAAGATCAAAAGCAGCACCTGGAGATAACCCGAGACATTGCCAGTGCCATTAACCATCAGTATGGTGAAATATTTGTTTTGCCCGAAGCCAAAATCGATGAGCAAATTATGACCATACCGGGAATTGACGGGCAGAAGATGAGCAAGTCATACGGCAACATCATCGATATTTTTCAGCCCGATAAGGCCTTGCGCAAGAACATCATGAAAATTGTAAGCGATAGTACTCCGCTGAAAGAACCTAAGAACCCGGATACTGACAATACTTTTGCGCTCTATTCTATATTGGCCGATAAAGAACAAGCTAAAGCCATGAGGGAAAAATACCTGGCAGGTAATTATGGCTACGGCCACGCCAAACAAGAACTCTTTGAGCTGATTGTTGAAAAATTTGCCAGGGAAAGAGCCCTATACAACGATTACATGAACAACCTCGATGAATTGGAGAAGCAGCTCTCTATTGGTGAGGAAAAGGCCAGAGTAATTGCCCGGGAAGTATTACAGCGATTTAAAAAAGCCATTGGCTTTGCCTAGGTCTTGCTTTCAAGGCACATTTTCCGCCCAGCTTTGCACCAAACATGGCGTTGCTGCGTTGAATTAGCAGATTTAAGCACCATGAAGAATTTTATAATCGCCCTTGCTTCTGTACTGATAATTTCGGCTTGCGACAATTCAGGCGATGCCGAATTTACCGGCAACCAGATTAGCTATCAATTAATACCCGGCAATGTTCAGGGCAACGAAACCACAGGCACATTGCTTATTCGTGAACGAACCGGTGGTGTGGCTCAGATAGAAATTACCCTAAACGGTGTATTTAACAATGCCAATCACCCGGCACATTTACACTACGGAAGTCTCGAAGATAATGGCAGTATAGCCACCATGCTCAACCCGGTAGTTGAAGTTGACGGTGTAGGCCAAAGTATAACCCTATTGAGTAAGCTGGAGAATGGAGAGTCTATTACCTATAGTGATCTTCTGGTGTTTGATGGAAGCGTCAAAATTCACTTTGAGGCCTCTGGACCTATGAAAGATGAAATTTTGGGAGCCACCAACATTGGCATTAACGGCACACAAAACCAGAGCTACCTAAATGGAGACAGGTCCATAACCCTCTGTAATTCAGAGTTCTAATCTATCGAACTACCAATCGCTTAGTCATTTGTCGGTTTTTGCTGGCAATTCTGAGCACGTAAGTACCGCTGGCCATTTGCGGAAGATCTAACTCTTCTATAGACTCGCTTGCCACCGTATACTCCCAAACCACCTGACCCCACAAATTAATTAATAGCAATTGTGCTCCGGGCTCTAAAGTAGCTCCCTCCTCCACCAACAGCTTTACATGGCTTCCCGATGGCGCAGGGTTTGGATATACTTTAACAGACATGGGTTGGCCTTCATGGTTAACCACATCTACCCCTACCACTTCCGAATAATCAGAAGCTCCATTAAAATCTACCTGTTTAAGGCGATAAAAGACATGGCCGAAGCCGGGGCTTTGATCAGTAAACTGATAATGAACCGATGTGCCAGAGCTGCCCTGCCCGTCTACGGTGCCAATGGCTTTAAAATCGTAACCTGTTTTGGAGCGTTGAATCTCAAAATAACTATTGTCTACCTCGCTCGAGGTAGTCCAGTATAGTTTTACCTGTCGGTTGACTGCTTTTGCTTTGAATTCAACCAACTCTACCGGCAGTCTTTGCATGTTGTTATCCATGGCATAAAGTACTCCCCAGTTATCTCCATTGTTGATGGTGGCTGTATTATTTACTGCATTCACCGTACCTTTTTGGGCCCAGTCCATAAATGAAGACCCTATTGGCTGCCTATACAAAGTAGCCACCAGATTAGATTCCGTACCCACCACATCGCCATCAATATAGGTATAGCTGGCACTAAAGTTAGGAACGGTCATGTCATTGCCTGTCAAAGTCCAGTATCTGGATATATAGTCAGCCGCAGCCGTACCGTCATCATCCCCCCCCCTGAGCGGTGTTGCTTGTACTTCGATTGGGGTGAGCCGCATCGGTTACGCTAAACTCTACATATGGATTGGCTCCAAGTGTGGCCGAATGCACCACAAAAGAGCCAATGGGCGAATAGTTGTTATTGTCTCCAATAGGTAGACTCAGGTCATCTCCAAAACCACTATAGTATTTTCTGACCACTCCCGATCCATTTTGCCGAATCCAGTTGCTGCTGCTTCCTCCGGTTATGGAAGCTCCTGTGGCCAGTTCCAGATCGAAATTCCCCAACACAGGGTCTCCTTCCGTAATGGTCAACACACCATTTACCCGAACATCAGCCACTAAGTTGAGGCGTTGATAGTCTCCCGTACCCAGGTTTACCACCACATTGTAGTAATCATTGGCGGTGCTGGTGGTAGTTCGCCATTGCTGACTATGGGTGGTGCCTGCCCAAACTACGGTATTGCCTGTTGCGGAAGCAGTAAAGTTGGTAATCGTAAAATTAGAACCCGAACTATTGTTTCCTGAATAGGTAAATGTTGCTCCCGTTCCATTGATAAAGCTGCCGGAACCTGTAAGGGTATTGCTCACTGTTAGCTGGCCTGTATTGGTATAACTAGCCGGACTGTTAATCACTATGTCGCGTATGGTAAGCGGGTTACTGCCCCCAATGGTGCCTGAGCTACTGGTGAGGGTATACACACTACTTCCGTAACCGGGATCTCCTGTAAAGGTGCCGTTATTGGTAATATTTCCACTGATTGTAATATTGAGCGGTTGAGTCACATTCCAGTTACCTCCAGAATTAACCAACACAGAACCAACAGACTTTGTACCGGTAGAGCTGTTAAAGGTCATTGTACCATCCAGCACCGCAGCTCCTGTCATGGCCAGGTTTACGGAATTAATAAAAAGCTCTCTACCGGAAGCCACGTATAATGAATTGCCCGAAAGCGATCCTCCTGTAAAATTAGCTGCTCCGGCATTGAGATTAAACGCCCCTCCAACAGAAATAGCCGCTCCATTGGCTGTGACATTCGCACCAGAACCCACATTAAAATCGCCAGTAGTTGTCCAGGTACCTTGCGAAAGCGTGAGAGACACATTTTGCAAGCTTACCGACCCGGCATCGATGGTAGATGATGCTCCGTTGAGAAAGAAGTCTCCTCCCGTTACGGTTATGGCTCCTGTTACATTCACATCGCCATTGTTGTGGTCATACTCTCCGGCCGAAAGATTCATATTACCTCCAATATTCACCACAGCCGAAGCATTATCGGGAGTAAGTTCTCCCCCACTTATATTCACATTATTACCAATATTGAGAGTTACGGCATTGACTTGTAAAATACCACTTTGAATAGTCAGGTCATTACCCACCGTAAGGCTGCTACCAAAGCTCAGGTTGCCACTCGACTTGTTCAATACCAGATTGTAATAGTTACCTGAAAATGCCGTAGGGTTGCCATAGCCCGTATAGGTGATGGTATTTCCCGTAGCCGCTGCATTAAAGGTTGTTACCGCAAAAGGCCCACCATTTTGCAACTCCAGCTGGGCGCCAGCACCATTTGTAAAAGCACCCGTTCCGGCCATGCCGTCTCTAATCTGTAGATTACCGGTATTGGTATAATTGGATGGACTGTTGAAATTGGCTTGAAAAAGACTAATAAGCCCGGAACCGCTAATACTTCCCGAAGCAGAATTGAAGTTAAACTGTGTGCCATAGGCCGTATTGGTAAATGTGCCATTATTCACCAGGTTTCCGGCAAAATTATATGTACCGCTTGAGGCATTCATGGTCATAAAGCCTCCACTGTTGTTTTGTACATTGCCCGAAAAATTAAAAGTATTGGATGAGCCGTTGAAGGTGGCTGTACCACCATTATTCACAGTCAAATTCCCGCCAATAGTCCATGTGGATCCGCTACCGGCATTTAAGAAACTACCGGCAGAGTTTACAGTTACTGCTCCAAAGGTGCGTGTTCGGGAAGAACCTGAAACGGATATGGTTCCGTTCACTGAGGTGGCTCCTGCGGTTTGAAAAGTCAGTGCACCTATATTAAGAGTAGCCCCCGAATTTACTGTGAGAGACCCCAGGTTATCGAATACATGATTGGTATTAAAACCCGACAGAGTAAAAGTGCCGGTTGCTGTTACAGAGCTATTAATAGTAAGGGTACGGTTGCCGCTATAGTTAATGGTGCCCGACTGTAAAATGAGCACATTGCAATCTTCATTGTTAGATATGGTAATGGTATGGCCCGATTGTATTGTCACCTGATCATCTCCATCCGGTCGACCATTGGCATCACTACCGCTTACCAGCGTCCAGGTATTTCTATCGCGCCATTGCCCAGACCCTGCAGAAACAAACACCCCTTGCGCCTGAGCCATATGGGCAAGCGCAATCAGAAGCAATAAACCGATTAAAGACTTCGACATTTAGGTGAAATAATACAAGCCGCTGACATGTACGAAAACCGCGCACTTTCAGATGGACTTATGACCAAATTTCTTTTGTTTTTTTAACGACAAAAAATTGTATTTGAAAAGTGTCGCTATAATTACCTGAACGGCAACAAACACCCTACCTGCATAGTTCGAAATTTACCTTATTTTTGGGCTGTATTGCCCTTTTTAGGACTTTCAACACCACAGAAAATTTGGAATAAAACCATATCGAATGAATCCATTACTGACAATATCAAATTCGCTAAATAATCCACCTGCATTTTCCAAAATCACCAATGATCATTTTAAACCTGCTTTCGAACAACTCATTGAAAAAGCAAAAGCAGAAATTGATAAAATCGGTGCATCAGAGGCGCAACCTACCTTTGAAAACACCATTGAAGCGCTGGAGTTTGCCGGTAAAGATCTGGACAGAGTAAGTGCCATATTCTTTAACCTGAACAGTGCTGAAACCAACGATGAAATGCAGGCCATTGCCCGAGAGGTATCGCCCATGCTTACTGAGTTTTCAAATGACATATTGTTGAATGAACAGCTTTTTAAGCGTGTTAAAACTGTTTACGATCAACAAAACAGGGAAGACCTATCACCCGAAGCCCAAACTCTGCTCGATAAAACATACAAGAGCTTTACAAGAAACGGAGCTTTACTTTCCAATGAAAAGAAAGCCAGGCTTAGAAAAATTGATGTTGAACTAGCTCAGTTATCTCTGGAATTTGGGGAACACGTTTTGGCAGAAACCAATAAATATGAACTGGTTCTTGAAAATGAAGCCGATTTGGCCGGTCTGCCCGACCAGATTAAAGAACAAGCTGCGGAAACCGCAGAAAACAAAGGCTATCCGGGTAAATGGGTGATTACCCTTGAATACCCCAGCTATGTGCCATTTATGACGTACTCGGCTAGAAGAGACCTGCGCGAAAAACTAGCGAAGGCTTTTGGCTCTAAGGCTTTTAAAGGCGATGATTTAGACAACCGGGAGATTGTAAAGCAAATTGTGAAGCTCAGGAATGAACGTGCAAAACTACTGGGCTATAAAACTCATGCTCATTTCGTATTGGAAGAGCGCATGGCTCAATCGCCAGACAAGGTGATGGATTTTTTAAGTGAATTGGAAAAATATGGTAAGCCCGGAGCTCGCAGAGATGTGGAAGAAGTGGCTGCGTTTGCTCAAAAGCTAGATGGCCTGGAGAAGTTAGAAAAATGGGACTTTGCCTACTATTCTGAAAAGCTCAAGAAAGAAAAATATAATGTAGACGATGAGCTTTTGAAGCCCTATTTTCAGTTAGAGCATGTGGTGGAAGGCGTTTTTAAAACTGCCGAAAAGCTTTTTGGAATTCGCTTTATCGAAAACCCATCGATAGACCGTTACCACAAAGACGTAACCGTTTATGAGGTAAAGGATGAAAACGACAACGATGTAGCTACTTTCTATGCCGACTTTTTTCCCAGAGCAGGTAAACGTGCCGGGGCATGGATGACCTCATATGCGGGACAGTATAAAGATGAATCAGGCAATCATCGTCCATTGGTTTCAATTGTGTGCAACTTCACTAAGCCAAGTAAAACCACCCCCTCCCTCCTTACCTTCAATGAAGTAACTACCTTGTTTCATGAATTTGGACATGCCCTGCACGGTATGTTGGCCAATGGCACTTACGAGAGTCTTTCCGGAACCAGTGTGTACTGGGACTTTGTGGAGCTACCTTCTCAACTCATGGAAAATTGGTGCTATGAAAAAGAATGTCTCGACCTGTTTGCACGCCATTACAAAACCGGTGAGAAAATTCCACAGGAGTATATTGAACGCATTAAGGAGAGTGCCAGCTTTATGGAAGGTTATCAAACCATGCGCCAGCTAAGCTTTGGTATGTTAGATATGGCCTGGCACGGTACAGAAAACCTCGAAGTAGAAAATGTGGCAGCCTTTGAAAGTGACATTATGAGTAAAACCGATGTTCTGGCACCCATTGAAGGCACCAATATGAGTTGCTCCTTCTCTCATATTTTTCAGGGAGGCTATTCGGCCGGATACTATAGCTACAAATGGGCCGAAGTGTTGGATGCAGACGCCTTTGAATACTTTAAGGAACATGGCATATTCAACCGTAGTATTGCCGATAAGTTCAAAGAGCATGTACTTTCGGCCGGTGGTTCTGAACACCCAATGAAGCTATACAAGCGCTTTAGAGGTCAGGAACCCGATGTGAAGGCACTATTGAGAAGAGCCGGATTACTTCAATAGACCTTGAAGCAACCACCTGCATACATATTGCCCATTATTGTATTGGCTCAATTTGCCGGCACTTCACTTTGGTTTGCCGGCAATGCCATTTTACCACAAATTCAGGAATCGTGGGGGCTTCCCCCCAATAGCATTGCTCTGGTTACTTCCAGTGTAATGTTAGGCTTCATTAGCGGCACACTACTGTTCGCACTAAGCTCTCTGGCCGATCGGTTCAGTGCCTCTAAGGTGTTTTTTATATGTGCCTTGCTGGGTGCAGCACTCAATGGTGCCGTACTGTTTACAGGACAGTCGTTCGAATTGCTCCTGTTGTTTCGTTTTCTTACAGGTATTACCCTGGCCGGGATATACCCGGTGGGGATGAAAATTGCCTCCGATTGGTTTGAAGGCCGATTGGGCAAAGCCTTAGGTTATTTGGTCGGTGCTCTGGTCATGGGTTCTGCCTTTCCACACTTACTCAACCACCTGGGGGGCGGCTATGACTGGCAACCGGTAATGATTGGAACCTCCACCCTTGCCGTTTTTGGGGGAACGCTCATTTTCTTTTTTGTGGGCGATGGTCCCTCACGAGTCAAATCGAATGGATTTTCGATGAAACAGGCTCTTCATGTATTTAAAAAGAAAGAGTTTCGCCATGCTGCATTCGGCTACTTTGGCCATATGTGGGAGCTTTACACCTTCTGGGCATTCTTACCCCTGGTTCTTGGACATTACTCTGAAGCATTGCCCTCCAGTTTATGGACCTTTGTTGTGATGGCCATGGGTGCCATTGGTTGTGTAACAGGTGGGTACTGGTCAGTGAAAAAAGGAAGTGACCGGGTAGCCTATGCTTTTCTTATGACCTCCGGGACCCTTTGCCTCATCTCTCCATTATTATTCTCTCTGCCTCAATGGCTTTACTTAATCGCCCTTTGTCTATGGGGCTATGCCGTTATTGGCGATTCGGCACAATTCTCCGCTCTCAACGCCCAAAAAGCTCCCACAGAACTTAAGGGTACTGCGCTTACTTTGGCCGTTTCTATCGGCTTTTTTCTTACCATTCCGAGTATTCAGATGCTGCAATTTCTGAGTACATTCCTACCCGTAGAATGGTTACTATTCACCTTATTCATTGGGCCTTTATTTGGGCTCATATATACCCGCAGACTCTTTAAGACCCCTTAATATCCTTTAAATGTTTGGGTGGCAACATCCAGCCCCAAAGCCTTTAGCTCTCTGGCTGTCATTTCAATCACATTTACATCGAGCGGAATCGGCTCTAAAGGAGCATTGTTTTTATCCTTCTCCTCCTTTACGATGCGATCAACCAAATCCATTCCCTTAATCACTTGCCCATAGATCATATAATTACCGTCAAGCCGTGGAAGCCCCTCCTTATTCTGCACAATGTAAAACTGACAAGCCGCAGATAGTTTACCGGGGTTGTTATCTCTTCCTGCACCAAAAGCTCCGTAAATATGCTTATGCCCGGCTTCAAACTCCGGTTCCAACAGATGCACCGAGTAGGCAAAGCCTTCCGGAGTATCGGGGCAACCACCCTGAGCTACAAAGTTTTCAATAACCCTATTGAAGGTATAATCATCGAAATATCCTTCGCGAGCCAGCTCTAAAAATGCCGCCTTATGCTTGGGTGTATCGTCATATAACCAAACCAGAATTTCACCAAATCGGGTGTTAATTTGGGCCACTTCGTATCGTTTAAGGGGTGCTGAACCCAGAAGTAAAGCGGCTATCAGGGCTACAAAATACTTTTTCATGACACCAATATAAGGCATAATCTTAAGGCATGCATTGGATTTGAGAAGGCTCCATTGTTTCTTTGAGCATGGAATTGGATGGAACAGCACCGGTAAAAATCGGTATTATCACAGTATCGGACCGAGCGAGCGAAGGAAAGTACGAAGACCTCTCAGGTCCGGCCATTATCGACACACTCAATGACTACCTCATTACTCCCTGGGAACCCATTCACCAGATTATTCCTGATGAACAATACCTTATTGAAAGCACCCTTAAGCAAATGGCAGACAAAGAAAAATGCTGCCTTATTGTGACCACAGGAGGTACCGGGCCGGCTCCACGCGATGTTACACCTGAAGCAACCGAGACGGTTTGTGACAAAATGATGCCCGGCTTTGGCGAACTTATGCGTCAGGTAAGCCTTCAGTATGTGCCTACGGCCATTCTTTCGAGGCAGACAGCCGGGATCAGAGGCAGTAGCCTTATTATTAACCTGCCCGGCAAACCCAAGTCTATCCGCGAATGTCTGGATGCCGTATTTCCGGCCGTTCCATATTGCATAGACTTAATCAATGGCCCGTACCTGAAAACAAAAGAGGAAGTTATCAAGGTATTTCGACCAAAGGCCTAAGACATCCGTTCTTAGCCTTGGCAAAATCAATAAACATACTAGAGGGTACACTATTTAGGAGAGGGCACCCAAGTGGGCTCACCGTGATAGAAATTGCCCGAGGTGATTTTAACAAAACTTCCATCCACTAAATCGATGGTATAGATTTGATCTCCATCGCTTGCAGTGGTTCCGTGAAAAGCAATTTTTCGGCCACTGATGGACCAGGCAATTTCCTGTTCAGAATATACTGTATTGGTAATTCTTTCAAGTGCTCCATTGGCTGTGGTGTACAACCAAATATCCCACTGCAATTCTTCCGCATCTCCTGCTAAGCATAGGGCCAATTGCTTTCCATCAGGAGACCAGCTTGAATATTTTGCCATCAGCGGAAAAAAGCTTATCTGCTCTAACTCCATACTCTTCAAGTCCAGAATAAAGAGCTGATTAGTACCTGTTCGGTCAGAAATGAAAGCCATTTTTTCAACGTTAGGAGAAATACTAAAGCGTCCGTTGTAGCCCTCATGGTGAGTTAGTTGTTCTGGATTACTTCCGTCTATATTGGCCCTCCAAATATGAGTCGTCTCCCCTTCCGAAACCGTATAGAAGATAAAACGACCATCGGGCGACAACTGATAGTTATCTAGATCTGAAAAAGGAAGCGTATCAGTAGTTCCTGTCCTCAAATCCATAGACAATACGTTAAAGTTTCCCAGCGAATCGTTGGAGTAATAGATCAGTTTATTCAGCGTTGCATTCCATTTAGGACTTTGGTCATAACCTGGGCTGGAAGTAAGTCTTTCTTCCCACTGCCCAAATACATCGGCACTATATAAATCAGCATTTCCATCCGATATTTTAAGGTATACCAGCCTTTCTCCCATCTTTGATGAGTTGCCACTACATGCGGCCAGTATCATTAATAGACAAAAGAACAAGGGGTGTTTCATAGTCGGCCAATCAGAAGTCTCTATTTCGGCTTAAATTGGTAAAATATGTGCGCATTAAAGAGACAAAACTTTCTTTCCTTTTTGTATGTTGCTACATGTATAACCGAATTTTATGAGCAATCCCATCATTAGAATAGAAGCCCTTCAATTTCCCTGGCAAACGCAAGACCCTTTTTTGTTTTGCGCCTATCACAACGATAAATATCCGCGAGGAAATGGGCACCTTGGGCCGTTTGGGGGAACCAGCGGCAGAAATATTGGATCCGATTTTAGTGCTAAAGACGGTTGGAGCATGTATCATGGAGAAAGCGTCCCGGGTTTTCCGGCCCACCCGCATGCCGGCTTTGAAACCATAACCATTGCCGAAAAAGGACTGGTAGATCATTCGGACTCTTTAGGAGCAGCCGGTAGGTTTGGCAATGGCGATGTGCAATGGATGACCGCAGGAGGAGGCGTTCAACATGCCGAAATGTTTCCGTTGCTCAAAGAAGATGCAGAAAATCACTTACTGCTCTTTCAGATTTGGCTTAACCTTCCGGCTAAAAGCAAAAAAGTACCGCCTTACTTTGGAATGCTTTGGAATGAAGACATTCCTATAGTGGAGTTTACCGACAGTCGTGGAGCATTGAGTCGCATTAAAGTAATATGTGGTGAATTAAACGAAGTGAAGCGTTATGCGCCTGCGCCAGATTCGTTTGCGGCCAACCCTGAAAACGATGTAGCCATTTGGTTGATTGATATGGCTCCAAATGCCAGTTTCACCCTGCCCGCCAGCCGCAAAGACACCAACCGCAGCATTTACTTGTATAACGGTGATTCGCTCGATGTAGAAGGTGCTGAGGTACCGGCCATGCATACCGTAAAATTAAAAGCCGAACAAACCACCAACTTGCAGGCCTCGGCCAGCGGTGCAAAACTACTTTTACTTCAGGGCAAACCCATTGGTGAACCTGTGGCTAAGTATGGCCCTTTTGTGATGAATTCACATCAGGAAATTCAGAATGTCTTTGCTCAGTTTCAGCAGACTGAATTCGGTGGCTGGCCCTGGCCTTCTTATGCCCACACACATGCTCCCGATCGGGGTAGGTTTGCCTTGCATGCCGATGGAAGGCTGGAAGAAAAAGGCTAAAGGGCTATTTAGGTAGATTTCTAATCTCACAGGCCTGAAGAGAGCGTCTGGAAAACTTTGTAAGCGTCACACTGAGCTTGCCTGCCTGTGGCAAAGGCAAGTTTCAGAGTGATTATAGCAATCAAAAAGCATTTGATTTCGGAACCTTCCCGGCCCATATGAGCAAGCAATTATCATTGCTTGCGAGAAGTAAGAGGGCATCTTAAAAGCGAGTTGGCTTACTTAAGCGGCACGGCCTAGCTTTGGCCATTTGCCACCACTGGTGTCTTCACAAATGGCTCTTACTGAGATGGACGTAGCCTCCACCGGAAGTCCTTCTAATCTATTAGTCGGCAACCAATCGGTAAAGTCCGCCCCCTTCTACTCCAACATACAAATAACCGTCATTGCCCATTTCCACATTCCTTACCCGGCCAATTCCTTCGGCTATTTTCTCTTCTGCCACCACCTCATCATCTTCTACTACTAAACGCACCAAATAATTGAACTTAAGAGAGCCAACAATGATATTACCATCCCACCCTTCATAATTCGATTGATGAACAATGGCCATTCCACAGGGAGCTATAGAGGGCACCCAGTAAGTAATCGGTTGTTCCATTCCGGGGCGAGTAGTTTCATCGGTAATTGGCGAGCCACCATAATTCACCCCATAGGTAATTACAGGCCAGCCATAGTTTGCCCCTTTCTTTATTAGGTTAAGTTCATCGCCACCCTGAGGGCCATGCTCATGAGACCAAATAGCTCCGGTTTCGGGGTGCATGGCCAACCCTTGCGGGTTGCGGTGTCCATAAGAATAAATGGCTTCCTTAGCTCCCTTATGCCCAATGAAAGGGTTATCTGCAGGAATTGAACCGTCATCGTTCAAGCGGTATATCTTTCCTCCATCTCGTGTAATGTCTTGAGGGTTCCCATCCCTATTTCCTCTATCACCAATGGAGAAGTAGACATGATTATCGCGGTCGAAGGCAATTCGGCTGCCGAAATGCTGGCTGGCTCGTGTATTCGGACTTCCTTTGTAGAGTACCTCATGGTTTTCGAAGGCCGAACCGTTCCACTGAGCGCGGCTCAGCGCAGTCATGGCTCCATCTCCATCACCTTCATTGCTGGCATAGGTAAAGTATACCCATCGATTGTTCTCAAAATTGGGGTGCAACTCAATATCCAGCAAACCACCCTGCCCTCTCACTACACTAGAAGGCCCTCCGGCTACATTGTCATTGACAATCTCACCATTTTCGAGAAGCACAATCCTACCTTCCTTTTCAGTAATTAAAATCCGGCCATCGGGCAAAAAAGCCATTCCCCACGGGTTCTTAAGCTTATCGTTTACCAGCTCGGCTTTTACTCTTATTGGTTCAGTATCTTTTTCGGTGAGAGGTACATCGTTAGGCCCTGCCGTGCAGGCCAAAGCTGATAACCATACGGTGGTAAAAAGAAGTGATTTTATTCTCATGGTTTTATTTAAGGTATACACAATAAACGCAATGAGGCTTAAAAATGGTTTTAAAAAAACTGTAAATGGCATGATGGATAATTTTAAGCAAGTATGCCTTGCTGCACTAACAATACCAAAGCTCCATTCATACCATTATTGACCACTCAACTCAATTGATGTTTTAATAAAATGATAAAGCCTATATTATTGATGGCCAAATACAAACAAACTATGAAGAAACTCTACCTATCTATGCTGCTTGTGCTGCTAAGCTTCTGTGCTGTAGCCCAACAGCACAAAGCCAACTTTAAGGCGGCTGAGAAGTTTAAGTCGACCAACATCCGGAACATGCTTAAAAGCACCCGGGTAAGCCCGCAGTGGTTTAAGGACAGCGATAAGTTTTGGTATACCTACACAACCACCAATGGAAAAAACTTTTATGTGGTTGATCCGGCCAAAAAGACCAAAACGCTCATGTTCAACAACAAAGACTTTGCTGCACAGCTGAGTGAATTGACCCGTAAGCCATGGAACTACCTGGACCTTGATCTGAAAGGGCTTGAACTGGAAGATGATAACCGAACGCTGACCTTTATGGTAGATAGCATCGACTATCATTTCGATCTTAACACCAAGCTCATCACCAAAGGAGATTCAACCGAAAAAGCTCCTAAGCGTAATAACTGGGCTACCTACTCTCCTGATAGTACCTGGATTTCTTTTGCGAAGAATCATAACCTCTATCTTATGAAAGCCGATGATCCTGATTCGGTTGAAATTCAGCTTACCGAAGATGGCGAGCGTTGGTTTAGCTATGCCTGGGATCAGGGTGATACCGCTAAAGACAAAAAGAGTCGTGCAAGAGCCCGGTGGTTCGAAGATGAAAGTAAGATGTTTGTGAACCGATCTGACTCCCGCAAGGTAGGTGAGCTATTTGTAATTGACGAACTAAAGAACCCAAGACCGGAAATTGAGATCTATAAATATGCCATGCCGGGAGAGCAAGAAGTGCCTCAGGAGCAGTTAGAGCTCTTTGATGTGGCCACACGCACCCGAACCATTCTGGACATTGACAAATACACCGACCAAACTATAAGTGCTTACCTGCCGGGTAAAACCTCCGACAAGATGTTCTTTACCCGAATGAACAGAACCTCTGATACGCTGGACGTATGTCGCGTAAATACGGCTACGGGAGAGGTAACTACACTTTTTACCGATGTAAACCACCCTTATTTTAACTGGAGCTATCAGCAATTGGCTATACTCAACGAGGGTCAAGAACTCATCTGGTGGTCTGAGCGCAACGGTTGGGGACAATTGTATCTGTACGATGGCAACACCGGAGCCCTTAAAAACAAAATCACTAACAGCGGATACTTTGTGACCGGCCGAATACAACAAATAGACACGGTAGGTAGAAAGGTATACTTTGAAGCGCGAGGTCGTGAGCCGGGAGTTGACCCATACTATGCCCTAATGTATAAGGCTAATTTGGATGGAACTGGCTTTAAAGCATTGAGCACTGAACCGGCCAATCATTTTATGAGCATGAGCGAGTCGAGCAAGTACTATGTAGATAACTTTTCGGCTGTAGACATGGTACCTCAGTCATATTTAAAAGACAACGAGGGCAACATAATAATGAAGCTGGAAGAGGCTGACATGACTCTGCTTAATCAGGCAGGCTTTAAAATGCCGGAACGCTTTAAGGTAAAAGCAGACGATGGCATTACCGATCTGTATGGCGTAATGTACAAGCCCTTCGATTTCGATTCAACTCGTAAATACCCCATCATATCTTACGTATATCCGGGACCACAAACGGAGTCGTTCGGCAACGACTTTAGTATTACAGGCGGCTACAACACCGCACTGGCTCAGCTAGGTTTCATTGTAGTTTCTATGGGCCACCGTGGCGGTAGCCCCATGAGAGATAAGTATTACCATACTTATGGCTATCAGGACTTGCGTGACTACGCCCTCAAAGATGACAAGCGATCGCTTGAGCAACTGGCGGAACGTCATTCATTCATAGACCTGGATCATGTAGGTATTTTTGGGCACTCCGGTGGTGGTTTTATGTCTACAGCCGCTTTACTCACTTACCCCGATTTCTATGATGCCGCAGCTTCTTCGGCCGGTAATCATGACAACAACATTTATAACAAATGGTGGAGCGAAACGCACAATGGTGTAAAGCGTGTGGACAAGAAAAAGAAAGACAAGGATGGCAACGAAACTACGCAAACCACATGGAATGCCAAGATTGAAACCAACCAGTCATTGGCCAAAAACCTGAAAGGTCACTTGTTGCTAACCCATGGTACGCGCGACAATAACGTGCATCCGGGCAACTCTTTGCGCGTAGCCGATGAGCTGATGAAAGCCGGCAAACGCTTCGATTATATGCCTATTCCGGGTTCGCGCCATGGTTACGGTAGCAAAAGAGACTACTACGAATACATGATGTGGTATTTCTTTGCCGAACACCTTTTGGGCGACTACCGAAACAATGTAGACATAGACCTGCCCGATGATAACTAAGGGTTACAGAAGGCATAACCTAACAAAAAAGCCCGCTCTGACTTCAGAGCGGGCTTTTTCATGTCTTTATGATTAATTTATGGGGTTACTCATTTAGATCGCATTTTGTTAGACCCAGTATACTAGCCATAAACTGTGTACTCACAGCGTCTTTTAACAACCATTTGCGAAAACATCAATGGTGGCAAAATGTCACAACATGCGAGAGAAGTAAGAAAGCCTATAACCTCAATTACTTTGCTCTCCAGGCCACCTGCTTGGCCGTATTACCCACTGTAACAATGAGACGCGTTGGTCCGGGTACCAATACCAAACGTACCTCCTGATCGGGGAAGTCATCTACCTGAACCGGAACACCCTCTCCATACTCCACATCGTAGCTATATCGGCCCTGATTGTCTTTTTGGTTTCTGATATAGTTTTTGGCAAAGTAGGCAATTGGCAAAAGTACCTCGTTATCGGGGCAAAATTCATCGTGAACCAGTGCAATGGCCTCTTCCAAATCGGCACCAAACTCCTCTATAAAAGCATCTTCCAAGTCGTGCAGCTCCTCTTCCAGATCATCATAACGCTCATCGTTATAGTCCAACTCGTCTAATTCGTTGATTTTATCTGCAATCAATGCAAAGTCCCTGTTCAGTTTATCTACGTCCATGAATTATCGTTTGTGTGCAAAGCTGTTGAGTTCATTTTTAACTTCCAAACTCTCAATAGAAAAGCTGGGAAAAGGAGGCCACTAATCCGATTTTTTATGAAGTGAAATGCCCTACCCAAAACCCAAAGGATTACTTCTTGTCATATATTCACCGGCAATTCCTTTTTCCAATCCAAATGGACATCTATTTTTGAAGTGTATTCAGAGACTCATTTTTACAAGTAATAATAAACCACATGCATTTGAGTTTTTCACTTAACAACTCTGATGTGCACCACGCTTAAACTGAACGTATGATCACCGAACAAATACAAGCAAAAATAAATACCTGGCTCAATTCGGGCATTGATGAAGACAGTAAAGCATCGATAAGAGCCATGTCTGATACCGATCTGGCCGATGCGTTTTACAAAGACCTTGAATTTGGCACCGGAGGCCTTAGGGGTATAATGGGTGTAGGTTCCAACCGAATGAATAAATACACTGTTGGAATGGCCACTCAAGGCCTGGCCAATTACCTGAAAAAATGCTTTCCGAATGAAACGGTAAAGGTGGCCATTGCTCATGACAGCCGAAACAACAGCCGTTTTTTTGCCGAAACAACAGCCGCTGTTTTTTCGGCCAATGGCATTCACGTCTACCTGTTTGAGGAGTTGAGACCTACCCCGGAACTCTCCTATGCGATTAGAAAGCTTGGGTGCAAAAGTGGTGTGGTACTAACTGCTTCGCACAACCCCAAAGAATATAATGGTTATAAAGCCTATTGGGAAGATGGTGCTCAGGTAATATCCCCTCACGATAAGAACATCATCAAGGAAGTTCAGGCTATTTCCGGAGTAGAACAGGTAAAGTTTGAAAAAGATGATAGCAAGATTGAACTTATCGGACGGGCAGTTGATGAGGCCTACATCAATGAAATTTTGAACCTCACTCTTAATGCTGAGGCAATTGAGCGACAGAACCAACTCAAAATAGTCTTCTCTCCTATTCACGGCACTGCCATCACCCTGGTGCCCGAAGTGTTAGAGCGCAAGGGCTTTAAAAACGTTACGGTGGTAGAAGAGCAGGCTACTCCCGATGGTAATTTCCCAACGGTGGTATATCCCAACCCGGAAGAACGAGAAGCCATGAGCATAGCCCTGGCCAAAGCCAAAGCTATAAATGCCGATCTGGTGATGGCCACCGACCCCGATGCCGACCGTGTGGGAATTGCGGCTAAAAACGATAGCGGGGAGTTTGAGATTCTTAATGGAAATCAGGCCGCCACCCTACTCATCTACTACCTGCTTACTCAGTGGAAAAACAGAGGCAAGCTGGATGGCCGGCAAATGATTGTAAAAACCATTGTAACTACTGACCTTCTGGATAAGATAGCCACAGGCTTTGGGGTTGATTGCCCCAATACCTTAACGGGTTTCAAGTTTATAGCCGCTCTCATTAGAGAATTGGAAGGTAAAAAGGAGTTTATTGGTGGTGGAGAAGAAAGTTATGGCTACATGATCAGCGACTTTGTGCGCGACAAGGATGCCATTGCTTCATGTGCCATGCTAGCCGAAATGTGTGCATGGGCCAAAGACCAGGGGCTCTCCGTTTTCGACCTGCTGGCCAAAATCTATCGGGAATATGGATTTTATCTGGAAGACCTCATTTCCATTAC
This sequence comes from Roseivirga sp. UBA838, assembly GCF_002296035.1. Taxonomy (NCBI): domain Bacteria; kingdom Pseudomonadati; phylum Bacteroidota; class Cytophagia; order Cytophagales; family Roseivirgaceae; genus Roseivirga; species Roseivirga sp. UBA838. Next base: position 178,874 of record NZ_DBHC01000042.1, on the reverse strand, counting down.
TAAAAAAGGCATGAAGGGAGCAGAAGAAATTCAGCAAATGATGGCTGATTTCCGGGCCAACCCTCCCGCAACACTGGCGGGTCAGCAGGTGGTCAGAAGCATTGACTATCAGGCTTCAATAAGCAAAGATCTGATAACTGGCAATGAGACGACAATTGATTTACCAAAATCTAATGTACTTCAGTTTTTGCTTCAGGATGGCTCCAAAGTATCGGCCCGGCCATCAGGCACAGAGCCAAAAATAAAATTTTATATAAGTGTAAACGCGCCTTTAGCCAACAGCGAAGCCTACCAACAGGTAAAAGAGAGCCTAAAGGCCAAAATAGAGCATATAAAAGCTGATTTAAAACTATGAGTGCTATAATAGAACCATTAATAGAGCTTTATCAAAGGGAGTTAGATACGCTCCTGAAAGAAGTAAAATCATATAAAAAGGAGGAAAACTTGTGGCTGACTGGAGGCGACATTGCCAACAGTGGCGGTAATTTGGCCCTGCACCTTTGCGGCAATCTCAGGCATTTTATTGGGGCCATTTTGGGTGGTAGTGGCTACATTAGACAGCGTGACGATGAGTTTAATCTCAAAGATGTAAAGCGATCGGAGATCATAGATCAGATTAAACAAACCCGAAAAATTGTAACCGAAACCCTTGAAAACATACAAGAAACTCAGCTTTCTGAGGTTTATCCTGTCAATGTTTTTAACAAGGAAATGAGCACCCTCAGTTTTATTTATCACCTCTATGGTCACCTTAACTACCACTTGGGTCAGCTCAATTATCATCGCAGGCTCTTTGATAAGTAATCGTTCATGTTCGAAAAAAACGTATCGCTAAAGTCGTACAACACCTTTGGTATTGAAGCCAAAGCGTCCCATTTCTTCACCTTTCGGTCGGTTGACCAATTGCAGCAGGCGCTTGAGCAAAGCGCAGGCATGCCCATTCTCGTATTGGGCGGAGGAAGCAATGTGTTGCTAACGCGCGATTTTGAGGGACTGGTTTTAAAAAACGGGTTAAGGGGTGTAGAACTCCTTGAAGAAACAGAGGAGCACTACTATGTAAAAGTTCAGGCTGGTGAAAACTGGCATCAGTTTGTACTAAAAGCCATTGAAAACGGTTGGGGAGGTATTGAAAACCTTTCGCTTATTCCGGGTACTGTGGGGGCAGCTCCCATGCAAAATATTGGTGCATACGGTGTAGAAATAGAGCAGGTATTCGATCATTTAGAAGCCCTGGAGATTGCCAGTGGCCAACTGAGGCGATTTAACCATGCCGAATGTGCTTTCGGCTATCGCGAAAGTGTCTTTAAAAAGGAACTTAAAGGCCGTTTCATTATCTGCTCAGTTACTTTCAAACTCACCAAAGCCCATGAGTTCAACACTTCCTATGGAGCCATACAGCAAACCCTTGATGAAATGGCAGTAACGCAGCTGAGCATAAAGGCTATTTCAGATGCTGTTATCAAAATAAGGCAAAGTAAACTCCCCGACCCCACACAAATTGGTAATGCAGGCAGTTTCTTCAAAAATCCTTCAGTAGATAAAATTGATTATGAGGGTTTAAAGGCGGAGTTCACCAATGTACCGGGCTACAATCAGCCGGATGGTAAAGTGAAAATCCCTGCAGCCTGGCTCATTGAGCAAGCCGGATGGAAAGGAAAGACTTTTGGCAATATTGGGGTGCATAAACTACAACCACTGGTTTTAGTAAACTATGGTGGAGGAAATGGAAATGCCATCAAAGAGTTGGCTTTTGATATTCAAGCTTCAGTAAGTCAAAAATTTGGTATAGAGCTGCACCCGGAGGTTAATATTATTTAGCATAGGCTTATATAAACTAAAAAAACCCTTCAATACACGTAGTACTGAAGGGTTTTTATGGGACTCAATGCTCCTTAGGGTATTCTAACCCAATCACTAGTATTCTAAAGCTCTCCGGCCTGTATTTTCTTGGCTATGGCCTGACACTCATCCAATACTCTTAGCAGATTTCCACTCCACAACTTGGCTATCTGCTCCTCGGTATAGCCTCTTCTTACGAGTTCGAGCGTCACATTAAAGGTCTCTGAAGCATCGCTCCAACCTTCAATACCCCCTCCACCATCGAAATCGGAGCTTATGCCCACATGCTCAAGGCCTATCTTTTTCACCAAATAGTCGATATGATCTACAAAGTCGGCTACATCAACCGGTGGAGCCACTGCATTAACTTCTTTCTCAATGGTTTCTCCGTGCTTCTCTCTAAAGGCAGAGAGCTGCTCGTAATAGGATTCCCGATCTTCGGCCGACATTTCTCTCAGCTCACTTCTGGATTTGATCTCAAAGCCTTCTTCACCGGCAATTCGCTCCATCACTTCATTCATCTTTTCACTGTGCAAGCGGTTCTTTTTGGCATTTACGTAGCTCTTAAACGCCACGGTCTGAATTACCCCTCCATTCTCTTTCAGCATCATTAGTTGCTCATCGTCCATGTTTCGGCTCACGTCATTCAAAGCTCTGGCCGAAGAGTGCGAAGCAATTACCGGAGCTTTACTCAATCGCATGGCTTGCATATTGGCCTCTTTGCTAGGGTGTGACAGGTCGATCATTATGCCCCACTTGTTCATTTCGGCCACCACTTGTTTACCAAAATCGCTCAATCCATTATGTAACCAAACAGAGTCTCTTTCGCCCGTGTTAGAGTCGCTCAGCTGGCTATGACCATTGTGAGAGAGCGACATGTAACGCGCACCTCTATCGTAAAATTCCTTCACCCTGTCTATTTCCATTCCCAGCGGGTAGGCATTTTCCACTCCAATCATGGCTACTTTTTTTCCTGCGGCTACAATTCTGCGCACATCGTCAGAGGTGTAGGCCAGCTCAATTTTATCCGGAGCAATTTCTTCGCACAGTCTGTGAATGGCTTTGAATTTGTCATCGGCATTTTCATAAGCTCGGGCATATCCCTCCTCAGAAAGTTCTCCCTGTCCGGTATACACCACAAACCAGGCTACATCCAGCCCCCCTTCTTCCATTTTTGGCAGGTTCACCTGCGTGGAAAGGCGCTGAGTGTAATTGGTTTCTTCTGTAAAATTGGTGGTGTTGATGTCGTCATGCGTATCGAGCGTAATTACCCGGTCGTGAACACCTTTGGCATAATTAATTAGCTCTTCTTCTGTCATATTGCTCACATCAGTGGTTTCCTTTTCTTTGGGACCACACGACCAAAAAATGAGTGTAGCCGAAGCCAGGCTTAAAAATCGTTTTATCATGTTTGTTTTAAATTAGGTTGAATTCTCCCTTGAATCTAATCACTATTATGACTTTCTGAGAATACAATTCTTTCAATGGTCATAAAAAAGGAAAAGCAACTACCTCTGGTTGACAGAGATAGTTGCCTGAAAAGTGTATGTATGGGGCGTGTATTTAAACCCTTACCTGCCCTTGGCCATATACATAGTATTTGTTGGTAACCAACTGTTCGAGGCCTAATGGCCCCCGGTGGTGAAGCTTGTCGGTACTTATGGCCAGTTCGGCCCCCACACCCATCTGCCCACCATCTGTAAATCGGGTGGATGCATTATGGTAAACGGCTCCACTGTCTACCCTATCCATAAATTCTCTGGCTTTAGCCATATCGTTAGTCATAATGGCAGAAGAGTGGCCACCAGAGTACTTGTTGATTTTCTCTATGGCCTCTAATTCGTCACTCACAAGCGCTACGCATGCTTTGAGTGCCAAAAACTCTTCATACCATGTTTCTTCATTTTCTATTACTTGTTCATTGGGCAATACTTCTTTTACCTGCTCATCGACCAGCAAAGCCACTTCAAATTCATGTAATGCCTTTTGCAGATGAACTAGCTTCTTCTCAAGATCAGGCAATCTCTTGTCGATCAATATTTTATCTAAAGCATTGCAGGCCGATATCTTATCGGTTTTTGCATTGAGTATTACCTTAATGGATTGTTCCCAGTCGGCCGTATGGTCCACATAAATAAAGTTGTTGCCTCGCCCCGATACCAATACCGGGCAGGCCGCATGGTCTTTCACAAATTGAATCAACCGCTCACCACCGCGAGGTACAATCAGATCTATGGGCTGAGTAGGATTCTTGAGAAAGGCCTGTGTTTCTTCTCTTTTCAGGTTGAGTAATTGAATATACTCGTCAGAAAGGCCATTGAGCCTAAGGGCTTTGTGCCATAGATCTACCAACACTTTGTTGGTATGAATTGCCTCTTTACCTCCTTTAAGCAAAATTTTATTATTGGCTTTAAAAGCCAATACAGCCGCCTCTACCGTAACATCGGGTCTGGACTCATAGATGATCATAATGGTACCGAAGGGAGCCGTTTTATTGACTATCTTCAGTCCATTGTCGCGCTCTACTTCCGATAGTGTTTTACCCACCGGGTCTTCCTGCTCCCTCACCTCTTTTACGGCTTTTATCATTCCATCCACTTTATTATTATCGACCACCAGCCGATCATACATGGCTCTATCGTCCTTGTTAAAGGCTTTCAAGTCCAGCGAATTGGCCTGAATGATTTCAGCTCTGTGCCGGTCGAGCAATTCTATAACTGTATCTAAAACTTTATTCTTTATATCTGTATCTAATAAATTCATTGTCAATATTTTATGATGTAAACTTTGTACCTACCCGTTTGCCTTCCACAATATCCAGTATCACGCGTTCACGCTTTCCATTGGCTATGTAGGTGGTAATGTCTTTAGCGGCCGCACCTTGGGCAATTTTAAGTTTGGAGCCCATTCCTCCTCTACCTTCTGCCTCGCCCTTGCCACTTTCTCGTATGTAGTGGTCCAGGCGTTCATCGGCCTTTACCTCTCTAATTATTTTTGTGCCATCATCATCTGGGTGGCCATTGTAAAGGCCATGGGTATCGGTCAGAATAATGAGCATATCTGCGCCTATTAATTCTGCTACCAGACTGGCCAGCTCATCGTTGTCGGTAAACATGGAGTGCGAAACTGAGGTGGCATCGTCTTCATTGGCAATGGGTATTATACCCTCTGAAAGTAGCCCCTCGTAGCAGTTAATCATGTTTTCTCTCCATACTCCCGGGTTAAAATCTCGTTTGGTAGCCAACACCTGAGCGCATTTCATGCCGTAATCATGGAATGTTTCGTAGTACTGGCGCATCATGCGGGGCTGTCCTACCGATGAAAATACCTGTCTTCGGGTGGCCTTATCTTTTATATTGCAACTGCCCACTACCTCTTTTCCGGAAATCACCGAACCCGAAGAGATGAGTACGGAAAGAATATCCTGTTCATACAGCTCCGCAATTTGCTTCACTATTTGATGAATGATGGGTCTTACTAATCGGTTGTCTTTATTGGTGAGTACGTTAGTACCCACTTTAATTACTATTCTTTTCTTTTCTGATTTCTCCAAAACCTATTTTTCTACTTCTTCAAGTTGTTCTTTCTCTTCTTTAGTTTGTCCCAGCTCTACGGCCCGGTTAAAAGCAGCGTAAGCCGCATCATGAATCAGCTCTTTTACATTGTTATCTTCTAAAGAATCCAGAGCAGCCTGGGTAGTTCCTCCTTTAGAGGCCACTCGTTTCATCCAACCGTTGGGCGATAGTTTGTTTTTGTTAAAGAGCTCAATGGCTCCCTCAAAGGTGGTGCTTACCAACACTTTTGCATCGTTATCAGAAAAGCCCATGCTCTTGGCTGCTTCCATCATGGATTCCATAAAATAGAACACATAGGCAGGACCACTACCGGAAATACCCGTGGATGCATCAATAAACATCTGTGAATCGACCCTAACCGATTTTCCCGTGGAGTTAAGTAAGTCTTCAACCATCCAGAGTTCAATGCGTGAAATTTCGGGAGCCGCCAGGTATGAGGTCATGCCCTTTCCTACCTGAGCCGGAAGGTTAGGCATGGCTCTAACTACCTTATTAATGCCCAAACCTTTCTGAATGGTTTCTATGGTTACTCCGGCCATTATCGAAATGACCAACTGCTGATCGTTCATCATTTCCTTCATTTCGGCCATAAGCTCATCGTTGTGATAAGGCTTGACAGCCAAAAAAATGATATCACTCACAGGCAAACTTTCTTCCAGGGTGTCATATACCTCAAAGTTTTCATTAGCCTTCTTTAAGGTTTCCCTCAATTCAATAGACTTATCGTAGACCATTAGGTCTTCTTTTTTCAGGTAGCCCGACTTTCCAATAGCCGAGGCGTAAGTGAGGCCCATATTACCTGCCCCAATAACTAGTACTTTCATAATTTATTTGTGATTAAAAATGAATGATGGTTTGACAAATGAATTGACAATAGCTTTCAGCCCGAACATGAAAATGCCGGGATCAGAGAAAGTATTTCAAAGCATCTTAACTTCTAAAGGAGCATTTGGCCAGAAACAGGCCTGTAGGATGAGACTCGATACTATCTTTTGGATGTATTCTATTCTCTGCGTAGCTCATAACACTAATAAAACACAAAGAGGGCGGCATAGTTCAGATTTTTTTCAAAAACCCTGAAAACGATTGAATATCAAAGTCTAAGAAATGGAGCCAGGCCTTTCAAAGAACCCTTATCTTTCGAGAGAATGCAATGGTATTGTATTAACAAACCACAATTTTTAACTAGCTTTAGTACAATGAATGATTGATTGCTATACCAGTGCCTGCCTCAACCATGCTGGTTTTACATCGGGTCACCTCCGATTCTCATTAACAATCGTCAGAATAAGTTTATAGCTGGTTATACATTCTTCACCTCCATTGCACGTAGTTGAATTATTGAGTAACTTATTGTACATCTATTAAGTTGGATAATTATACCCATGAACCAAATCCCAAATATGGAAGTAGTAAACGATATTAAATCGTTTAAGCAGGTCATAGACCTAAGCCCCTTCCCTATGTGGGTATATGACCTTGAAAGTCTGCGTTTTCTCTATGTGAACGACTCGGCCATTCGACTCTATGGCTATAGCCGGGAAGAGTTTTTGAGCATGACACTGAAGGACATCAGACCTAAAGAAGATGTTCAGTTACTGCTCAAAGCCATAGATCGACTCAAAAGCAAAGCCGAAAAAACCCCACAGCGAGTGTACAGACACAAGGCCAAAGACGGGCGGATACTCTACGTACACATTAAAGGAAACACCATAGACTATGACGGTCGCCCGGGCGAGCTAGTGAGTGTGATTGATCTAACCGATGACCGGGAAAAAGACAATAAGCTCTTGCAGCAACAGCTTTTTCTTACCACTATTTCAGAGGTTAACTCCTACTTGTTGAGTTGCGAAACCATTGATGAGGCCCTTTCAGGTACATTTGAGCTAGTGGCTACGGTAGCAGAGATAGATTCCATCTGTTATTTTAAAATAAGCAGCAACAGCAAGCATGGCCAGGTATATGCCATCTGGAAAGACCATGAGTTTGTGGTAGAAAACCCAGAGAAAGCTCCCACTATCCCAGTAGCCTTACTAGAAAAGACTCGCGAAAAAATTGTTATCAAAGCCTTCGATGAGGCACTGGAGGTTTTTAAAGAACACCTGTACACAAATCCTGAAACCACCAAATCGCTATATCTGGCTCCGGTACAAAAAGAAGACTCTACCGGTGGCTACATCTGTTTTGATGACTACAAAAAAGACAGGCAATGGACCAGTGAAGAGATAAAATTCTTTGAAACTGTAGTAAGTAGTATCTCCCAAGCCGTTTGTAATCTGCAGATAAAAGAAGAACTGGCCTTAAGTGAAAAGAAATTCAAATCGATTGTTGAAAAAAGCAACGACCTCACGGCCATTATGAATCGCGATGGTTGCTACACTTATGTGAGCCCTACCTGCGAGAAAAAACTGGGCAAACCGGCCAAACAATTGGTGGGAAGCTACATCTATGATTTAATTGATAAGTCTGAGGTAGACTATGTTCGATCCAAAATAGAAGAAACTCTCAATGAAGGTTCTGCCCAGCTCAGACCTTTTCAAGTGCCCACGGCCTATGGTCATACCATCCTCATTGAAATGCAACTCACCAATATGATCGACAACCCCGCAGTAAAGGGAATTGTGATCAATGCCAAAGACGTGACCGGGCAAGTAAGTACAGAACATGAGTTGGAAATAGCCAATGAGCGATACCGCCTGGCCAGTATGACTTCCAGAGACCACATTTACGACTGGGATCTTGCTTCCAACCACGTGGAGCGTACCGGGCAAAGCCTAAAAGCCCTGTTTGGCTATGAAGAGGCCGACTGGAATAAAGAAGGATTCTGGTTTCCCAATATTCATCCGGAAGATGTGGGCTATGTGTACGATAGCCTTAAGGCTGTTCTGGAAGATCAGACCAAAGATCGCTGCATTTTGCAATACCGGTTTAGGGGAAAAAATGGAAACTATTATACCATTATAGACTCCGGCCACATTATACGCGATAAAAACGGACATGCCATTCGGTTGGTAGGAACTGTGCGAGATATTAGTGAATCCATACTTAAGCAGCGCATAAAAGATGTTCTGCATACGCTTATTGCTACTTTTTCACAAGCAGAACCACTCAGAGACAGTCTTAAATCTGCCTTGCGCACCATAGTGGAAGAAACACGATTCGATATTTGTGAAATATGGCTCAAGTCGCACGATGAGCCCAAACTCAATCGGGTTGAGTTCTTCCTCAAAGAATCGATGGGGCTACTGGCCTACAGCGAAAAGAGTAATGTTTCCAGCTTTGCTAAAGGCAAAGGACTACCGGGTAAAGTCTGGGAAAAACAAGAGGCCATTATGTGGCACAGCATCGACCAACCTGAAACAGAGTTTGTCAGGGCCGATTTAGTAAACGACTTTAAGCTTAAGGGTGCCCTTGGTGTTCCAATAATCAACAACAAAGAATTCTTAGGGGTACTGGTGTTCTTATCCAGCCATGACAAAGGCGACTTCATAAACCTTAAGGAAACCATAGCCGCTATGGGCCAGGCCATTGCCCCATTGCTCAAGCAGCGATTGCTCGAAGAGCGAAACCGCCAGTTTCAGCTCATATCCCCCGACCTGCACTTTTCTACTAATCGGGATGGTTTGCTAAAAGAAACCAACAATACTTTTCTGCAGGTTTTAGGGTACAGCAGGGAGTCCGTAAGTACCATGAGCATTCGAGACTTTATTTATAGCGATGACTCTCAAATAATCGATCAGATTTTACTTGAACCCTATAAAGATCAGGCCAATCCGATTGGCTATGAAATAAGGCTGACCACCAAAACTGGCGACCTTGTATGGGTATTGCTCAATATGGGGTATAGTGTGGCCGATGATCTATTGCTCTTTGTGGGAAAAGATATTACAGAACAAAAACAGGTGCAGAGCCATTTAAAACGCACCAACCAGAGACTCAAAAACACCCAGGAACTCGCGCTCATTGGCTATTGGCGAAAAGACATTAACACCAGTCACTTCGAGTGGTCTGAAGAAACATATGGCATTTACGGGTACTCCAAAGAAAGCTTTACCCCAACCGTAGACAACCTGCACGTTACCTTTCACCCCGATGAGTTGGAGCTAATGAATGAGTGGTTGAAAAACGTAATAAAGGCTGAAGACAACATTCAGTTGGAACACCGGATCATTACGGCCGACAATCAATTACGATGGGTATACCAAAAAGTACATGTGGTTAAAAACTCTAGTGGCCTAACGCGATACATGGAGGGCACTATTCAAGACATTACCGAGAGAAAAGACTTTGAGCAGCAACTGGCTGTAAGTAACAGGCGCTTTCAGTTGGCCATACACGCCAGTAACCAGATTATATGGGATTACGACCCCAACAGCGGTACCATTACACGAGGTGGGGAGTCTAATTTCTACCTTCAAGAGTCTGAGAATTTCAACAAGAAGAACTCATGGTTTGAGCGCATACACCCTGACGATAAGGAAAGCTCATGGAAAAGCTTTGAACAAGCCATGAAAGGCACCGATGAGGTTTGGCAGCAAGAATACCGTATTTTGGATAAGAACAACCAAGTGTCTTACGTTATAGACCGCTGTGCAATTTTGCGCGATAAAACTGGCAAACCCATACGAGTGGTAGGCTCCGTAATGGACATCACGGAGTCCAAACTGCGCATGAAAAAAATTGAAGAGCAAAATAAAAGCTTACGTGAAATTGCCTGGATACAGTCGCACGTTGTTCGGGCTCCATTGGCCCGTCTTATGGGTTATGTGGCTTTGCTCAATGAGAATGAGGTTGAATCGCTTAGTTTTGATGAAATAAAAAAGGTAATATTAGACTCGGCCAAAGAATTGGATCAAATTATTGGTGAAATTTCGAACAAAACTACTGAGCTAAAATGAGGAAGATTTTATTAGTGGATGATGACCAGCCAACCAATGTTTTGCATGAAATTATTCTTAAAAAATTCACTTCTGTACCTTTAACTATCAAGACTTTTCTCAATGGCAAACAGGCCCTGGACTACCTTAAAGAAGCCCCAGGCCAGTATATAATTTTTCTAGACATTAACATGCCTACCATGAGCGGATGGGACTTTCTGGATGCCTACCAGAACATTGAGGGGCACGATGGTACACGTATATTTATTCTCACCTCTTCCATAAACCCCGAAGATGAACGAAAGGCTGCAAAATACCCTGAGGTAAACGGTTTCGAGATTAAACCTCTTTCCGTAGACTTTTTAAAGAAACACGTGGGAGAACTCTTTACCTAGTGCAACCCCGCCATGACTATGAATTCAGGATTGGGACAATTTTGTAAGTACCTGTCCTTTTCCGAAGCCTTGCAAACCCCGGGATAATCGCCATGAAAGCCCTCCATATTCATTATCAACTGGAAATGAAGATGAGGGGGCCAATGAAAATTCTCGTGGTAAGCTCCCAGACTGGCAAACTGCTCCCCTTTCCTAATGGGCTTACCCTCATACAGTCCGTGTAAAGACATGGTACTCAAATGCCCGTACAAAGTATAGAAAGTAAGGCTGGCCTCCTCGTGTTCAAGAATAATTACCGGACCGTAATCGCCATGAGACCTGCGGTTGTCAAACGAATGAACAACACCCTTAAAAGGTGCATAAACAGCTGTGCCGGCCTGTGCCCATAAATCGATACCCAGGTGAATGGTGCGGGGTTCATCTTCAGTAAAAAGCTCGCTGCGCGAATACAAGCCCCGTTCTTCCAAATATCCACCAATACCCACTCTGGCTCCATTGGCCTTCAACTGGCCGAAAACCTGTGCTGTAAATTGCTCTTCATCGTTCAGATCTATACGCTCCAATGAAGGGTTATTTTTACTTAAGTCCAGTTGACAAAATTCACCGGAGCCAAACCGAATGGGTTGTACGGCCGAAATACCGGCTTCAGCAAGTAACTTTGACAGGTTCATTCAGAAAATTTTTTAATTAACCGATTCATAAACTCCACCCCCAGTGCAAGCTGCTCTTTGGCTATAAATTCATCGGCCCTATGGGCCTGTGCAATATCTCCCGGGCCACAAATCATTGCTTCAAAACCAACTTCGGCAAACTGCCCTGCCTCGGCCGCATAAGAAACTGCATCGGTGGTCTCGTTGGCTGCCAGTTCTTTTACCAAAGCTACAATAGCCTGGTTTGAACGGGTATCTAGCCCCGGAACCGCAGGGTGTTTGTTGGTGGTAGAAATCCTGAACCCCGCAAAACGCTGCTTCAGCTCAGCCTCTCTCTGGCGACAATACTCCTCAAACTCTTTTAATATTTGCTGTGGAGTTTCCGAAGGAATAGTTCTTACATCCCAGTTGAATACACACTCCTGGGCAATGATGTTTGGCGCCAACCCACCGGAAATATTACCTATGTGTATAGACGTATGATTGGGTGTAAATCGATCATCGACCGAACCCGAAGTAATTAATCCATCCATTTTAGACTCTAACCAGAGAATCAGACGCATGGCCTCGTGTATAGCACTTACTTCTTGTTTTATTCGGCTGCTATGTCCTTGGCTACCGGTTACTTTAGTCTGAAAAATACAAATCCCTTTTTGTCCAACAGTTGGCACCATCATGGTTGGTTCACCAATAATGGCAAAACGAGGAGTCTCTGTGTAGTGACTTTTAATGGCTCGGGCCAATTCGGGAGCGGCAAGGCAGCCAATCTCCTCATCGTATGAAAAGGCAAAGTAAATTGGTTTAGTAAGGTTGGCCCGGGTCATATCGGGCAAGGCGGCCAAACAACAGGCTACAAACCCTTTCATATCGCATGAGCCTCTTCCATAGAGCAGGCCATCTCCTTTGTCGGTAAGAGTAAAAGGATCTGTGGTCCAGTCCTGACCTTCTACAGGAACCACATCGGTATGACCGGATAGGATGACCCCACCGTCTACTGCGGGCCCAATCCTACAATGTAATGAAGCTTTTGTGCCTTCAGGATTCGGCACCAACGTGGTTTTCACCCCATGGCTTTCTATGTATTCCTGTATCCAATGAATGATAGAAAGGTTACTTTCTCCTCCTAAGACAGGAAAAGACACCAGTTTAGACAATATTTCTTCAACGGTCATACGCATAAGGTTCGGTAAGTCAAGGTTTGTCGATGCGGCCAGCCATTGGCTGGTCAATCGGTGGCCTAAATTAGTACAATCCTTGGTTTTGCAAACGGTCGCAAAGCGAAGGTAATTTTAGGCAGGCCCCCAATGAATGGCCACCGACACGCTCAGTCCAATCCAGGCCATAAGCAGTACCAGCCCTACAACCGGAGCGATAAAACGTATCCATTTGTCGAAAGGAATTCTGCACATAGCCAGCATAGCAATAAGCCCCCCGAGAGTGGGATTGATCAGGTTGGTTACACCATCCCCAATCTGAAATGCAAGAATTGTGGACTGTCGGGTAAGCCCCAAAACATCTCCTAAAGGCAACATTATGGGCAAAGTAGCCAAGGCCTGCCCACTGCCGGAAGGTATAAAAAAATTAATGACACATTGCGAACCTGACATAGCCAGAGCACTGGCATAAAGCGGCAATTCTTTAAGACCTTCTGAAAGATTAAAGGCTATGGTGTCTGAAATATTGGCCATTTCCATGGCCACCTTAATGCTGGTGGCTAAGCCTACCATAAACGCCCCGGGTGCCACAACCGCTACCGATCGCAAGGTGGTCTCACCAATAGTTTTACCGCTCATTCGCGATAGCAATCCTGCCACAATAGAAATGATTATGAACATGGCAGAAATTTCATTGATGTACCAGTGCCACTTAAAAACCCCATAGAGCATAACGATCATGCCTAAAACGAAAGCCCAAAGCACCAGCCAGTTGTTGGTGCTCATGGCATAGGTATGCAAAGGTTTTGAAAGCTTTAAACCGCTGGTATCTATACCAAGAGAGAGCGATTTCTCAGGCTCCTTAATTATCTTTTTAAAGTACCGCAGGTTAAAATAGGCCAACACGGTTAAAGCCCCCAAACAGAGAATAAGTCGCAATAACCATCCGGAAAACATAGGCATTTGTGCCAGTGTATGCCCTGTTCCTACGGTATAAGGATTTACCGGAGACAACCCAAAACCCACCGTAACCGCTCCAACAGATATACCAGCGGCCAGCATAAGATCTCCACCAAGTGCAAGAGAAGTAATGGCCGCAAGCGGAATAAGGGCAATATTGTTTTCATACCCAATAAAGATTCCTAAACAGCCATATAAGTAAGTTAGAAGCACCACAACCAGCAACCTTCTCTCCACTCCCAGCCTTTTAACAAAACTACCAACCGCGTTTTCGATCATGCCAGACTTCTCTAACATGCCGAACATAATGCCCGAAGAAAGCACCACAAATATGATGGGAATAGCAGAGGCAAAACCTCCGGGAATTGCCAGAAAAGTATCTAGGAATGATAATGGTGTAGGGTCTATGGTATGATAAGAGCCGGGAATTACCCGGCTCCTGCCATCAATTATTTCTCTATCAAAAACTCCTGCAGGTATTAGATAGCTCATCAAAGCTGTGAGCACTAAAATCCCGAAGAGCATTACCACTGGGTGTGGAAAGCTAAAACGGAGCCTATTGATTGACTTATCGGCCACTACTTAAGCGACTCAAATTCTTTCTTAATTGCTTCGAAGCGGCTTTTCAATTCTTCAAAACGTTCATAAGCATCTTGCCCCGGACGTTGGTCTGCCCGCCCAATCATGCTCGAAAGATAGCCGGTCTGTGACTGCAACATTGGCTGCATGTATGTACCCGGAGGCGTTACCAATTGGTAATAAATCGCATCTAACTGTTCTTTCTTGCGTTGCGCTCTCTTACTTGCTTTTTCAGTTTCAAGGCTGTTTTGCAGGTCTTCTCTGGCCTTGGCTACCGTAGCTACCAATTGAGCCACCTCATCGGCAAACGACTGAATCTCCAAAGCCAACCGCTCTTGCTCAGCTACATCATCATCATTCACCAGGCTGCCTCTTGGGTCCAGTACCACTTTAAACTGTTCTTCCATCACCTGATCGCCCACAGTAAGTCTGGCCGTATAGGTGCCATTCGATACCATTGGCCCATTGCCAAGATAAGACCTTCTTGGATTCTCACTCCAGCCTCCTGCATGGCGCATATTCCATACATAGCGGTTAATTCCCTGCTTATTTGGTAGTCCTCCAGCGGCTGGCGGCTCAGAAAATTCCGTAGACATGTCTCGTTCTGTATCTACCGGAGGGCTTGGTCTTCCATTTACAAAAGAACGAACCACCTGACCCTCACTATTCACAATTTCCAGCTTTACCGGCTGGTCTTGGTCTTTTATATAGTAGTCAATTGTAACTCCCATCGATGGATATTCCGGGCCATTATAATCGCTAGAGGCTCTCATACGGTTTCTTATTCCGTCTTTCAAATCGAACAAATAAGCCTGATAGTCTTTTACATCGGCCAGTTCTCTAAGGCTAATAATGTTGTCCAATATCCAAAATCCTCTACCCATGGTAGACATCACCAAGTCATCATTATGCACCTTAATGTCAGTAATTGGGGTTACAGGCAGGTTATTATTAAAAGCCTGCCAGTTTTTACCATCATTGAACGACACAAAAAGCCCAAACTCGGTACCGGCATAGAGCACCCCTTCTTTCTCAGGGTCTTCACGAACCACGCGGGTAGGGTAATCGGCCGGTATTCCATTATTACCGGGAGTTAAGAGCTCCCAGGTTTGCCCATAATCTTCTGTTTTATAGATGTAAGGGCTAAAGTCATTGTCCAATTGATAGCGCAAAACGGCCACGTAAGCTTTGGCCGGATTATGAGGTGAGGGTTCTACTGCATCTACCCTGCCCCCTTTGGGCATGTCAGGAGTCACGTTGGTCCAGGTTTTACCACCATCTCGGGTTACATGCACAGGTCCGTCATTAGCCCCTACCCAAATAAGGCCTTCCTGCAAGGTAGACTCTCTAATGGCATAAATGGTACTGTAGTATTCTTCTCCCGTTACATCGCGGGTAATTGGTTCTCCCGGTACCACCTGCTTGTCAGCTTCAAAGGCTGTCAGGTCTGGCGAAATAATTTCCCAGGTCTTTCCATCGTCTGTGGTTTTGTGTACATACTGTGAGGTATGATACACTACATCGGGATTATGAGGCGATACATGAATGGGAGCCACTCGCTGAAAACGGAATTTAAGATCTTTGGGATTGTGTCCATAAATATTGGTTGCCCCCACATAGTACTGTAATTCCTGGCCGGTGCGCTTGTCATATACTCCAAAACGCCCCTTGCAATTGGAGTATACAATATTGGGATTTCCGGGTTTAGGCACGGCAGGGCCTGTTTCACAACCACCGGTGTTTATGATAAAAGCATTGCTCCCCGACTGCACACTTTCTGTTGGCATACTGGGCACTGCAATAGTGCTGTAATTGTCTTGCTGGCCGGCATATAACCAATACGGGTATTGATCGTCTACCTCTACCTGATACAGCTCGGCTGTTGGTTGGTTGAATTGAGTAGACCAGGTTCGGCCATTGTTGAGTGTTACGTTTGCTCCCCCATCGTTGGCCTGAATCCAAATGGAAGTGTCGTTAGGGTTAATCCAAATATCGTGGTTATCTCCATGAGGAGTACTCACAGACCGCCAGGTTTTGCCCCCATCGGTCGATTTTAAAAAGCGAAGTGCACTGTTGAACACCACATCGGCATTTTTCGGATTTGCATAAATATTGGTGTAGTAAAAAGGCCGGTTGGTAAGGTTAGAATTGTCTGAAACAAATTCCCAGCTTTCGCCACGATTGTCCGATCTGTACAAACCGCCCTGATCGTCTGAAGCTTCAATATTAGCATATACCCTCTCCGGCTTCGCTGCCGAAACGGCAAAATCTATCTTACCAATCAGTCGGGTTGGTAATCCGTTGGTAAGTTTGGTCCAGTTCACTCCTCCATCGGTCGACTTGTACACGCCTCCCTCAGACGAACCACTGATAATTGTCCAGGGCTTACGTTCTGCACGCCAGGCTCCGGCATAGATCGTATTCGGGTCGTCAGGAGCCAATTCCAAATCGGAGAAACCCACACTATCGGAATGATACAATACTTTTTGCCAAGACTTTCCTCCATCGACTGTTTTAAATACTCCTCGCTCTTCGTTTTTACCAAAAGCTTTACCAATAGCAGCCACATAAACCACATTGGGATTATCCGGATGAATCTCAACAGCACCAATCTGCCCGGTTTCTTTTAAGCCTATAAACTCCCAGGTTTTACCGGCATCGGTAGATTTGTACATGCCCTTTCCTGTAATCACATTGGAGCGCAAACCGTCAGAGCCTGTACCCACATAAATGATATTGGGATCTTTTTGATAAACCGATATGGCTCCAATAGAAGGGGTTGAAAAATATCCATCTGATACATTGTTCCAGGTCATTCCGTAATCATCGGTTTTCCAAACGCCACCACCTGTGGCTCCCATGTAAAAAACGGAGGGCTGGCTGGCTACTCCGGCCACGGCTGTAACACGGCCTCCCCTTAGTGGGCCTACGTTTCGGAACTCATAGTTTTTAAGAATTTCCTGCAGATCCTGGGCCTGTAGACCCATGGAAGAAAACACTGCAAGACATGTAATGATCAGATGTCTAATCTTCATGATAGTTTTAAATTTTAAGAATGGGGAAATTAAAATAAATACTGCAAAAAGCGGTGCAGCATTTTGACGAGCGGAACTAAGCCAGGCAGTGTTTTCCGGCAATGTAGCCGGTGGTCCAGGCAGCCTGAAAATTAAAGCCTCCCGTAATACCGTCTATATCGAGCACTTCTCCAGCAAAAAACAAGCCTTCAACCACCCGACTCTCCATGGTGTTGAAGTTTACCTCACCCAGTTTTACCCCCCCGGCTGTCACAAACTCTTCTTTAAAAGTGGTTTTTCCGTTCACCGGATACTGATCGTTGCCGAGTTTTTCCACCAAACGGTTAAGTGACTTTTTCGACAGTTCAGCCCATGGCTTATCTTCGTCTATTCCAAGGGTTGTCAGAAAATGTTCCCATAGCCTCTGTGTAAGCCCCTGCGGCATCTGATTTTTAATTTTTTTCTTGGGGTGGTCTGTCTGTATTTGCCCTAACATCTCCCTTAACTCCGTTTCGCTAAGGCCCAACCAGTTAATATGAGCTATGAACTTATAGTTCATTTCGTGAAGCAAACGAGCACCCCAGGCCGATGTTTTCAAAATGGCCGGGCCACTCATACCCCAATGGGTAATCAATAAAGGTCCCTTTTCCATTAGGCGTGTACCCTGAATTTTTACAACTGCGGCAGGCACCGATACACCCATGAGCTGAGTAATGGACTGCCCGGGCATGTTAAAAGTGAAAAGACTGGGCACTGGCGGTTCTACCTGATGACCGAGCGATTCTAACCAGCCAAAACCTTCTGGTTTAGGACTGCCACCGGTTGCCACTATCACTCTATCGAATTGTTCGGTTCCTTCTTTAAAACGGAGTTTAAAGGCATTTCCTTCTTTCTGAATGGCCTGTACGGCCGCACTGAGTTGAATATCAATCCTAAGCTTTCGAGCTTCATTCAAAAGGCAATCTACTATGGTTTGAGAATTGTCCGTCACAGGAAACACGCGCCCATCGGCTTCCTCCTTTAGTTGTACTCCCCTACTTTCAAACCACTCGATTGTATCTGAGGCATTGAATTGTGAAAAGGCTTTTTTAAGATACTTTTCACCCCTTGGGTAATGTGCTGCAAAAGTAGGAATACCCTGGCAACCATTCGTTACATTACACCTACCGCCTCCGGAAACCTTTACCTTAGCCAGCAGTTTGACGGATTTTTCGTACAACACAACCCTGGCATTTGGGGCATGTATTTTACACGAAATAGCTGCAAAAAAACCGGCCGCTCCACCACCTATAATGGCCACTCTATTGTTCATGGGGATCAAAGTAACAAATCATTTTGCCAATATCACCGTAAGACTTTAAGACACTTTTATTCAAATCTCATGAAAAACTTCACAAAAACCATTTTAGCACTTACGCTCATCATATTTGCTTCGGCCAATCTGATCGTAACGGGAGACTCTGCAGTGGAGGAGTCGATGAAAGAAGGTTTCGTTGCCGACTGGGAACGAGCTAAGGCCTACTCATTGGAGTATATTGATGCCATGCCTGAAGACGGCATAACTTTTAGACCTACCGAAGGAGTACGCACCTTTGCCGAACAATTTCTACACATGGCTCAGGGCAATATTGGTATTGTAGCCAATGCTACGGGCGCTGAGCGTATTTACGCTACGGTAAACCTTGAAAAGGAAAGCAAATATCATAACAAAAAAGCCCTCCGTGATATCACTGTTGAAGCTTACGACTGGTGTATTGCTGCCGTAAAAAACATGGATATGACCAAAGGCGAAGAAAAAGTTGAATCTTTTGGCTTCAATATTTCCAGGGTAGAGTGGCTTAAAAAAGCGTTTGAACACCAAACTCACCACAGAGGGCAAACTACAGTATACCTGAGAATGAAAGGGGTAACACCACCACCCGAAAAGCTTTTCTAAAAACAATAATGGAGAGACCAATCTGGCAAGCTAAAGAACAGACTCCGGGTTTCAACTCCATTGATGTTGGCAGAAATAGCAGTAATAAAATACCGGGTGGGTACAGCTTGTGGCAGTAGTAGACACATCACTAAACCACTCGAAAGAAAAGCTGTCGAAAGAAAGCCTTAAGGTTTTGATTTCGGCAGTTTCTTTAAATAACCAGCCAAAGAATCACATCTACCCGCCTGTTTTTCATACGTCCTTCCCAGGTTGAGTTATCGTAAACCGGGTTATATAGCCCAAAATCTCGTACCTCTATCATTTCCTTTTTAATCTTCTCCAGCTTTAGCATTAGATCAATTACGGACTGACTCCTCATTTTACTGAGCCGCTCATTATACTCCTTGCCACCTATATTGTCGGTATGGCTATGCACTGTGATAAAATAATCATGAATATTTGGTATAGAGTCCAGAAATGATTTTAGCTGATTGGCCTGGCGTATGTCCACACGGGCACTTCCTCCTCCAAAATAAATACTTCGAATAGCCGATGGCTCGCCAAACGTCTGTGCGTTTACTGAGAATAGAGTACTCGTTAAAAGCCATAATATAATAAACCACCTGAGCATAGAACTCCTTATTACCTGACTATTAACGCTTTGGCAGATGTAGAGTTTTTCAAATAACTTGAACTGCTGAATTTTAAGTGACAAACGGAAAAAACATTGAAAGAAGTTATAGTGGTGATGGGGATAAGCGGTGCAGGTAAAAGCACCGTGGGAAAAGCCTTGGCCAAACGTATGGGCATGCCGTTTTTAGATGCTGACGATTTTCACCCTCGCGAAAACGTGATGAAAATGAGCAGCGGGCAGCCTTTAGACGATGACGACCGATGGCCTTGGCTTGCAGCCATAGTAGAACACATATTACAAAGTCATAGGCCATGTTTTGTATTGGGTTGTAGCGCCCTTAAAGAAAGTTACAGGTTGTACCTGGCCCAACGCCTAAAACTACATCTGGTTTACTTAGAGATTACTGCCGAAGAAGCTCACAGAAGACTAAAAAGACGTAAAGGTCATTTTATGCCCGCTACATTAGTACAATCTCAGCTCGATGCGCTAGAGATCCCTTCAAGTGCTTTTCGCCTATCGGCCACCCTCAATATTACCAAATCGGTTGATTTACTGGCCGAACATTTTTCCACTTTACAGTAATTGACTAATTTCTTGGCTTCATTACTTTTTCATGGAAAACCTACAACTCTATCTGGCCATTGTTTCGGGAGTAGCCCTGCTCCTTTTTCTAATTATGAAGTGGAAGCTCAATGCTTTTCTGAGTTTGCTTTTTGCCAGCATTTGGGTAGGCCTTTTAGGAGGGCTGAATACTGACGAGATAATCGATTCTATAGCAAAAGGCATGGGCGATACGCTGGCCTTTGTAGCTACCATTGTGGGATTGGGAGCCATTTTTGGAGCCATACTGGAACATTCGGGGGGTGCTCAGGCATTGGCTCGTTACCTGTTAAAAAAAGGAGGAGAATCCAAGTCTCGGCTGGCCCTGTTAAGCACAGGCTTTATAGTTTCTATTCCTGTATTCTTCGATGTAGGTATTATCATTCTTATGCCCCTGGTAAAGGCACTGGCCAAAAAGAGTAATCGCCATGTATTATACTATGGCCTTCCCTTGCTGACAGGACTGGGAATTACCCATAGCTTTATTCCTCCTACACCCGGGCCGGTAGCGGTGGCAGATATATTGCAGGTAGACCTGGGCTATGCCATTGTTGTAGGAGCCCTCGTTGGCATCCCCGTTGCGCTTTTCTGCGGGCTGATTATGACTAAGTTTCTGGTACCCGATACTCCCGATGGTGAATTGGAAATAGCAACTGAAACGACCGACCAAGCTCTGGACGAAGGGCTGGTTCGTACCATTTTCTGGGTTTTGGGGCTTCCCATTTGCCTTATACTGTTAGGATCATTTCTAAACACAATGGCTCGTGAAGGCCTCATAGCTTCTTCGGTTTTTGTCGATGTTGCGGCTTTTATAGGACATCCGTTTGTATCGCTCCTATTGGCTACCTTTCTAGCCCTTTACTTTCTTGGGGTCAAAAAGGGTTTAGGAAAAGAGGCCTTGTTCAAACTCTCTAATGATTCACTGGCTCCGGCCGGCTCTATTATTCTGATAACCGGGGCAGGAGGAGTTCTTAAAACCGTAATGATTAACACCGGTATAGGAGATATAATAGCCCAGGGCATGCTAAATACAAGCTTTTCTGTGCTTCTGCTAGCCTACCTGGTTACCGTGCTGGTTCGTATTATGCAAGGCAGTGCTACGGTGGCCATGCTCACCGGTGCCGGAATTGTAGCCGCTGTATTACCGGGAATGGACCTGAACATGCTGGAGAAAACCTTCATCATGATGGCCATTGCCTCAGGCAGCATCGTTATGTCTCACGTAAACGACAGTGGTTTTTGGTTAGTCAATCGCATTTTAGGCCAGTCTGTGCAACAAACCCTGCGCTCATGGACCATACAGTCGAGCCTTATTTCTGTTACCAGCTTTATACTCGTGCTTATTGCCTATCAGTTCGTTTAGGCCTCCCACTCCGTATGAAAAATACCCGGCCGATCCAATCGCTCATAGGTATGAGATCCAAAATAGTCTCGCTGGGCCTGAATGAGGTTTAGCGGCAAACGTTCGGCCTTGAATGCATTGAAATAGTTAAGTGATGCTGCCAAAGCCGAAACCGGCAGACCAAGACGCATACCCTCAGCGCAAACCTTAGCTAAATGAGGGAGGTTAGTTTTCACTAATTCGGCTATTTGCTCATTGAGCAACAGATGTTGAAGCGATTTATTGAACGAATAGGCCTTACGAATCTCTTCAAGGAATTTTGCCCTGATAATGCATCCGCCTCTCCAAATTTTAGCAATCACCTCCAGATTCAGGTCATAATTATATTCCTTAGAAGCCTCCGATAGCTGGTGGAGTCCTTGCGCATAAGTAACAATAAAGGAAGTATAGAGCGCGGCTTTCAGTTCATCGGTCGATAAATCGGCCCGCTTAGCCATGGGCAAAGTGTATAGTTTAGCTGCCTCAACGCGCATACTTTTGAACGAAGAAATTTCGCGCATCCGTACAGCAGCATCTACCGTAGGTATTGGCACTCCCAGATCCATGGCGTTTTGCGAAGTCCATTTTCCGGTTCCTTTTTGTTTTGCCTTATCCAAAATAGCATCTACCAATGCACCGGTTTCCAAATCATCTGGAACTCCCAATATGTCTGCCGTAATTTCTGTAAGGAAAGAACCGAGTTCGGCTTGGTTCCAAGCCTCGAAAGTGGCTTTCATTTCAACATTAGACATTCGGAGGCCATGCTTCATTATATCGTATGCCTCTGAAATGAGCTGCATAAGGCCATACTCAATGCCGTTGTGCACCATCTTCACATAATTTCCGGCCGAACCATTTCCCAAGTGCGCCACGCAAGGTTCACCATTTACCTTAGCCGATGCGGCTTCAAAAATAGGTCGGATATGTTCATAGGCCTCTTTATTGCCCCCGGGCATAATACTAGGCCCCACCCGGGCGCCTTTAGCCCCACCGGAAACTCCGGCTCCAAAAAAGTGAATTTTGTCTTTGGCCAGCGATTCAAACCTCCGGTCGGTATCAGTATAAAACGAGTTACCTCCATCTATAATAATATCTCCTTCATCCAACTTAGGCCTCAAACTCTCTATTACTGCGTCTACCGGTTTTCCGGCCGGAACCAGCAGCATAATTTTTCGAGGTCGCTTTAGTCCGGCCAAAAAAGTATCTGCATCTGTTGTGGCCGAAACTTTATCATTACCGGCTTCCTCAATGAGCCCTTCTACCTTGCCCTGATCCAGGTCGTAACCCAGAGCCGAAAAACCATGGTCGGCCACATTAAGAATAAAGTTCTTACCCATTACGCCCAGCCCTATCAGGCCAAAATCATACTTTTCTTGAGACATGCTTTTGTTTTAATTTCCAAGTTCTAAAACTACCATTAAGTTCCTCTACTCTGACCACAACCCATTATCTTTATCGCGGAACTTTAGCGGGTAAAACTGATTTAGACTTTACAAAGAAACAAAGCCTTAGCAAGGCATAAAACATTAATGAAAAAAACTGACGATCAAGTTTTGGTAATATTCGGAGGCTCAGGCGATTTGACCAAGCGCAAGTTAATCCCTGCAGTTTTCAATCTTTTTAAAGGAGGCTTTTTAGCCGAGTGCTATGCTGTAGTTGGTGTGGGGCGCACGGCTTACAGCGATGAAGAATACAGGCAGAGTGTGGTTTTTGAGAACGAGCATCTCACCGACAAAAATAAAGTAAGTCAAGACGACCTTAATGCGTTTTCCAAGCTCATTCATTACCAGTCGCTCGACACCAAAAACATAGAGGCTTATGCCACACTCAAAGAAAGGCTTAGGGCACTAGACGAGGAGAAGGCTACCTGTCATAATTACATTTTCTACCTCTCTACCCCTCCCAGCCTATATGAGGTTATTGCCGAGGGGCTGGCGGCCAATGGCTTGAATAGTCAAAAAAACGGATGGAGCCGGCTGATTGTAGAAAAACCCTTTGGATATGATTTGGAATCGGCCAGGCACTTGAACCAACACCTGAGAAAATTCTTTGAGGAAGATCAGATATACAGAATCGATCACTACTTGGGTAAAGAAACGGTACAAAACATGTTTGTTACCCGGTTTGCCAATAGCATATTCGAACCCCTATGGAATCGGAACTACATTCATCGGGTTGAAATTACCGCGGCAGAAAGCGTGGGAGTAGAAAAAAGAGGCGGATACTACGACTCTTCGGGGGCCTTGCGCGACATGGTGCAAAACCATTTGTTTCAGCTCGTAGCGCTGGTAGCCATGGAACCTCCCGTGAAAGCCGATGCCGAAAGTATTAGAAATGAGAAACTTAAGGTGTTTCAAAGTCTGAGACCATACACCACTGAAGATATTGCCAAAAATGTAATCAGAGGCCAATACACGGCCTCTACCATTCGAGGAGAAAAAGTGCCGGGCTATCGCGAAGAAGAAGGAGTTGACCCGAATTCTAAAACGGAAACTTATGCTGCTCTCAAGTTTTATATCGACAACTGGCGCTGGGCAGGTGTACCCTTCTATATACGCACCGGAAAACGCCTCCCTACACGGGTTACAGAAGTGGTTATTCACTTCAAACCTAACCATCATCACCTTTTCTCGGCCAACCCGCATCTGGCCAACCCGCAAAACACATTGGTACTGAGAATTCAGCCCAACGAAGGTATATTACTGAAATTCGCCATGAAGATTCCGGGAGCCGGCTACAATACGGAGCATGTGAATATGGACTTTCACTATGACGATCTCAGCAATGTGTATGTACCTGATGCTTACGAACGCCTGATACTGGATTGCATGCAGGGAGATGCTACTCTTTACGCCCGTGGCGACTCCACCGAAGCTGCCTGGGAATTTATAGACCCAATACTCAAAGCATGGGCCAATGACGAAGTGCCCATTTATGGATATCCTTCAGGAACCTGGGGGCCGGAAAATGCAGACAGCCTGATTGAAGGGGATAAAATGACCTGGCGATACCCCTGCAGCAACCTGACAAACGATGGGAATTACTGTGAACTTTAACTGAAGAAGAAGATTATGCAAATCAATATTTGTGAAAACCCCGTTGCTACCGCCAAAGCCTTTGCCGAATATATGCTGGCCTGGCACAAACAGCATGGAGCAATGAATGTGGCACTTTCCGGTGGCTCTACACCAAAAATACTTTTCGACCTGTTGGCTACAGACTATGCCGCAGCCTTTGACTGGACAAAAATAAACCTTTACTGGGGCGATGAACGTTGTGTAGCACCTACCGACAACGACAGCAACTATAAAATGACCAATGAGCATTTACTGGCTAAGGTGAACATTCCTGAAGGCAACATACACAGAGTGCTGGGAGAAAACGACCCTGAACAAGAAGCCATTCGCTACGGACAGTTAATTGAGCAAAACCTACCAAAGAAAGACGGAAATCCGGTATTCGACATAATCATTCTGGGCATGGGAACCGATGGCCATACAGCTTCAATTTTTCCTCATGAAATCGAATTGCTGGACAGTGCCAAAACCTGTGAAGTAGCCAACCACCCGGAAACCGGCCAGAAAAGAGTCACGCTCACGGGCCCGGTACTTAACCAGGCGCGCTCCGTATGTTTTTTGGTGACCGGAGACAACAAAAAGGAGAAGATAAAACAGATTTTTGAAGAACAAGATGTGGCCAAATCATATCCGGCCTATCACATCAACCCCAAAGAAGGAGAATTAATCTGGTTTCTCGATGAAGCTGCGGCAAGCAGCTATAAAAAGCCCTAACCTTTCAAACACCCTAAATTAAGTAGATTATGCACCTACCGCTGCTTCAAGACTTACTGGTATTGCTGGTTTTCTCAGTAATCATTGTTTTTCTTCTTCAGCGTTTACGATTGCCCTCTATACTTGGCTTTTTGCTCACAGGCATTCTCATTGGCCCTTATGCCTTTAGCCTGGTAGAAGCTGCCGAACAGGTAGAAATTATTGCCGAAATCGGAGTCATTCTGCTATTATTTGTAATTGGCATGGAGCTTTCCATCAAACAACTAATGTCTATAAAACGGACCGTTTTTATAGGGGGGCTGTTGCAGGTGGGGCTCACAGTGGTGTTCTCCGGAGGTATATATTATCTTTTGGGTAGTAGTTGGAATGAAGCTGTTTTTACGGGCTTTCTCTTCTCACTTTCCAGTACAGCCATTGTGCTCTCTATTTTTCAGGAGCGTAACGAAATTTCTACACCACACGGCAGAAATGCTCT
Organism: Roseivirga sp. UBA838; assembly: GCF_002296035.1. Classification (NCBI taxonomy): domain Bacteria; kingdom Pseudomonadati; phylum Bacteroidota; class Cytophagia; order Cytophagales; family Roseivirgaceae; genus Roseivirga; species Roseivirga sp. UBA838. The sequence goes on along the minus strand of NZ_DBHC01000042.1, from coordinate 153,032 downwards.
GGGAATTCTCATTTTTCAAGACATCATAGTTGTGCCAATGATGCTGGTTACTCCCATTATTGCCGGAGCAACCACCAATGTAACCCAAAGTGTTATCGAGCTGGTCATAAAGTCGGCTGTGGTTATTCTTGTCACCATTCTAAGTGCGCGTTATTTGGTGCCTAAGCTCATGTATGCCATAGCTAAGACCAAAAGCAAAGAGCTCTTCTTATTGGCCACCATTACCATCTGTTTTGCTGTGGCCTTTCTTACCTCCGAGGCCGGGCTTTCACTGGCTTTAGGAGCTTTTTTGGCCGGACTCATCATATCAGAATCGGAATATAGCCATCAGGCCACAAGCATAATACTCCCCTTTCGTGAGCTGTTCACCTCCTTCTTCTTCATATCGGTAGGCATGTTGCTTGACGTATTCTTTTTGCTTGAAAATCTGGGGCCAATACTCTTGCTGCTCGTAGGTGTGTTTGCACTCAAATCGGCCATTGCCTCTTTTGCTGTGGCTGTGCTTAAATACCCGCCACGCACGGTTATCATTACCGGACTGGCACTCTTTCAGGTTGGAGAATTCGCTTTTATTCTCTCTAAAACAGGAATAGAATACGGGCTAATTGATGACCAAACCAACCAATACTTTTTAGCCGTTTCCATTCTTTCTATGCTCTGCACACCTTTTGTTATGATGTTTTCTGAGCGGCTTTCCAGCCTGGCCCTTAGGTCTCGGTTAGTCGACTCGGTTACTAAGAAAATGAGCGGACTACAACCTGTTTTAGAAGATGCGCCCGATGAACTCAACAACCACCTGGTGATAATTGGTTATGGAGTGAATGGTTCGAATGTGGCCCATGCCGCACGGGTAAATCAAATACCCTATGTGGTGCTAGAGCTCAACGCAGAAACAGTAAGAAGAGAAAGGCTAAAGGAGATACCTATACTTTTTGGCGATGCCTCTCAAAAGCACATTTTAGAACATGTGCACCTTCATAAGGCCAGAGGGGTGGTAATTGCTATCTCAGACCCCAAGGCCACCAAGGCCATCATTAGTAATATAAGAAGCATATCGCAATCGGTTTACCTCGTTGTCCGCACCCGATATGTAAAAGAAATGAATGAGCTGTTGGCCCTTGGTGCTGACGAAGTTATTCCTGAAGAATTCGAAACATCCATTGAAATATTCTCCAGAATACTCCACCAGTTTTTAGTACCGGTAGACGACATCAACCGCTTTATTGAAGCTGTTAGGGCCGATAACTACGAGCTCTTTCAAAATAAAAAATCGCTACCGAGAACCTTTAAGCCCTCTAAATTTCCAGACTTTAACATTACCTGCCTCCGGGTGACTACCGATAGCTCCAAACTGGTGGGTAAGCCGCTTAAAGACCTGCAAATACGGAACAATTACGGCATTAATATTCTGGCCATATCCAGAAACAATGAACTAATTCAGAACATTAGTGCTGACCAGAAGATTAAGCAGGGCGATATTGTCTACGTGCAGGGTGAACAGCACAACATTGAGAATTTCTACCGGCTGGCTACCTGAGCCCGGTACAGAAAACACAGAACTTAAGGGAAAAATATATACCCAAAGTTAGGTCGAATGATCTATTCATCGTAATATTGCAATGTATTTATGGGGCTAACAAAAACAGATTTATTTACCACCGAGCAAAACGAACTGGCCAATATGGCCAAGGCTCTTGCTCACCCGGCCAGAATAGCCATACTCGAACATTTACTTAAAGCCAATGCCTGCATTAATAGCGATTTGGTTGCCGAACTAGGACTGGCTCAGGCTACTATTAGTCAACACCTAAAAGAGCTCAAAAGTCTAGGGCTCATATCAGGGACTATAGAAGGTGTAAGCATGAGCTATTGTATTAATGCCGAACGTTGGAAATATTTTGAGTCGAGACTAAATCGTTTGTTTCAGTCTTATAGTCATGATCCGTGTAACTCTAAACGCTGTTGATATGAAGCTATCTGAATTAAAACACATACTGGAGAATCTTCAAGAAATTTCTTTTCGTTTGCCTGACGGCACTCAAATACCCTCGCACTTTCATGTGACAGAGGTTGGTGCCGTTACCAAACACTTTATAGATTGTGGCGGAACTATTCGAAAAGAATCGGTCATTAATTTTCAATTATGGACCTCCAATGACCATGACCACCGCCTAGCACCTCAAAAATTAAAATCTATCATATCTCTTTCGGAGCGTCACCTCAACCTTACCGATCAAGTAATTGAAGTAGAATATCAGGGTGAAGCGACCATCCAAAAATTTGGTCTGGACTTCTACAATGGAGAGTTTTGGCTCACTACCCAACAAACCGACTGCCTGGCCAAAGACAGTTGCGGAATTGAACAACCGGCCTCTCAGGCAGAAGCGTCAGCGGCTTGTTGCAGCCCGGGAGGTGGTTGTTGTTAATATGAATGCGCTATTACTCCACACCATTGAAAAGGCTCAAAAGCTTCCTATTTCTCATGAAAGAAAGAGCCTTCTAAATGAATTAATGGGTAAAATAAAGGAGTGTTCCGGCACTCCTACCCTACAGTTCATTTGTACCCATAACTCTCGCAGAAGCCAAATGGCCCAGCTCTGGGCCCTAACGGCCGCGCGCTTTTTTGGCTACAACATACGCTCTCTTTCCGGAGGAACGGAAGTAACCCGATTCAATGCCCATGCAGCAGCCTCCTGTCAACGAATGGGCTTTGGCATTGAGCTCATGGACGAGAGTGAAAACCCCAGGCATCGAGTTACCATCGATAAGCAAACCCGGCTGACCATGTACTCCAAGCTTTTCGATCATCCCGACAACCTAAAACACCCCTTCATTGCAGTAATGACCTGTGATGCCGCCTATGAAGCATGCCCTTACATACCGCAAGCCTCAGCCAGAATTCCTCTTACCTATTCAGACCCCAAGGCTTTCGATAACACACCAGATGTGCAATTGGCCTATGACGATACAAACCTGAAAGTGGCCTCTGAAATGCTCTACGTGTTTAGAGAATTACAAAAGGACCAGTCATAAAAACCTATATTTCCTTGCCGGAAATGGCTTATTAGTTGCTAATTTGAAGCATGCCTAGCCTTACCACCATTGCCTTTGACGCAGACGATACGCTTTGGGTCAATGAACCCATTTTCACCGATACCCGCTTAAAATTCGAAGCTATCTTAAGCGACTATATGACCATTGATTCCGGTTTGGAAAAGGAGCTTTACGCGGTTGAAATACGAAATCTTCAACTATTCGGCTATGGTATAAAAGGTTTTACTCTTTCAATGATAGAAACAGCTTTGGAGCTGACAGACTATGCGCTAAAGGGTCGTGATGTAGAACGTATCATCCGGTTGGGTAAAGAAATGCTCCAACATCCCGTGCAAGTATTACCGGGTGTAGAAGAGGTTCTCGATGAGCTGGAGAATCACTACAGGCTAATGGTTATTACCAAAGGTGATTTGTGGGATCAGGAGAATAAGATTGCGCGGTCTAACCTCGATCGGTACTTTAGTGTAGTTGAAATAGTTAGCGAAAAAGACACTGCCACTTACGCTGCCCTGCTTAAAAGACACCAGCTAACAGAAAATGAATTGCTTATGGTGGGCAACTCGCTTAAGTCAGATATAATTCCACTACTCGATCTGGGTGCACAAGCTATTCACATACCCTTTCATGATACCTGGGCACACGAGCAGTTAGGTTCAGCCCAAATAAACGGCTATAAATTTCCGCGGCTGACATCTATTAGCGAATTGCCAGGCTGGCTCAAAGAAAATGCAGGTTACCGGGCCTAACCGAAGCACACAATCGTATGGCCTTAACTAATAATAGATTTGCTTGAGTTGAGCTGTTCTAACACCTGTTCCTTATAGTTGCGGCCAATAGGAATTTCTACACCATTCACCTCAACCGCATGGTTAGAGAAAGCTTCAATTTTTTTGAAAGGAACTATAAACGATCGGTGTACTCTTATGAAACAGTCTTCCGGAAGTTTCTCTTCTAAAAATGAGATTTTCTGCAACGAAATTACTTCTCTTCCGGGTAGTTTAATGCGCACATAATCCTTGAGGCTTTCGATATACAGAATGTCTTTCAGATATACCTTCACCATTTTGCGGTCGGCTTTTAGAAAAATGTGCGGTTCGTCTGTTCTTAATTTGTCGGCCGGTTCTGCAGCATTATTTTCTTCTTGTTGCACTTCTACCACCTTATTTACGGCTTTGAGAAAACGGTGAAACGAAACAGGTTTTAGCAGATAGTCGGCCACATTCAACTCATAGCTTTCGAGAGCATATTCTCTATAGGCCGTTGTGAAAATAATCTGGGCTTCGGGGTTCAGCACTTTCAAGAATTCAATACCATTGAGTTTAGGCATTTGAATGTCCAGAAATATTAAATCGACCGGTTCTTTCTTGAGTACTTCAAAGGCCTTGAGCGCATTATCACATTGCTCCACTAATTCCAAAGCCTCAATTTTCTCTATATGCGATATAATCACCTCTCGGGCTAGCGGTTCATCATCAACTACCAGGCATTTAAGTTTCATTGGTCTAAAAATTCAGTTTCAACACCACCAAAAAAGAGTCTGACGATTCGTGGATATTCAATTCATGCTGCTCCGGGTAAAGTATTTCCAGCCTTCGCTTCACATTTTTGAGCCCAATACCCTCTTTGTAAGAGAAGTGATCTTCCGAATCGGTATGATTACTTTTACTGTTTTCAACCTTTAAGGTTAGGCTTTTATCTTTTGAGGCTATATCTATCGATATCCACGAGTCTTCCAATTCCTCACTGGCCCCATGCTTAAAGGCATTTTCAACAAAAGGCAAGATGACCAAAGGAGCAATCATTTTCTCTCCGTTTTCTTTAGTCATATTAAAGCTCACATTCAGCCGCTCCCCGTAACGAATTTTCTCCAGTTCAATATAGCCTTGCAGTAGTCTTACCTCTTTACTCAAAGGAATTTTATCGGCATTGCACTCATAGAGCATGTAATCGAGCAATTCCGAAAGTTTTAAAACCACCTCTGGAGCATCTTTGCTTCGCTTGAGGGTAAGCGCATAAAGGTTGTTTAGCGTGTTGAACAAGAAATGAGGATGGATTTGAGCTTTCAAAAACTTTAACTCCGCCTCCAGTTTATCCTCTACAAGCTGTTGATTCTTCTTCTGCTCCAAATACCAATACTTGAACCACTTAATCACAACAGCCAGAAACACTACCGGATATATCTTGGTGGTGAATTTTAGAATCTTGCCAATGTTTATGATAGGACTTCGGTAAGTATCTTCCGGCCAAAACAAAGGCTGTTGCACTAACAGATAGCCAATCCAGGCCAGCATGGAAAAGGTAAGAATGAGTACAATTAACCAGCCAAAGAAACGGGCATACCGTTGACGGAACAGGTAAACCGGCATTAATACATAAAGGGTAAGATAGACAGCCGGTAGTTGTACCAAAGCATCAGTAGACTGAATCAGAATTTGCAGCGCATACTTCTCCTCAAAGCTTCCGTAAACAATGCCGAAAAAGAGAATATAAACCGCCCAGAAAACCAGATGCCAGACAATTCTGGGGCTATTGAAAAGGAGATTCTCTAAACGGGGTTTGCTCATAAGACTGGTGAACTCATGTGTTTAAGCACTAAACTTAGGCCATAAGTTTCTAATATTCATACAAATAGACAAACTACACAACTAATGGCACCAAATACACCATTGCTATGACGAGTGACTTCGTAGCCCGTTTTATGCCATTAGACACCAAAACTAAGTCTTTAGTCTAAAAAGCCGCTATTCACTGAACCTCAGGAAATTATTGGAGTAAAAGCAGCTAACACCCAAGTCAACAACTCAAAATGAAAGCTTTTTTAACTCTTGCGCTTTGTGCAGTTACTCTGAGCCTAACAGCTCAACAAACCGATACAAGAAGTACCTATCAGTACCGAATTACCAAGACTCAATCGCCCATAATAGTCGATGGTTCGGCTGATGAACCGGCCTGGCAACAGGCCGGTAAAATTGACAAACTGATGAACCACTGGCCTTACGATACTGGCGAGGCCGAAGCCCGCACAGAGGTATGGTGCACCTATGACGATGAGTTTATTTACGTTATGGCCAAACTCTACGACAACGGAGATCGGGTGGTTCAGTCGCTCCGAAGAGACAATAGAGAAGCTCACTGGAACAGCGATAATTTCACTTTTATAATTGATCCTTTCAATAACAAGCAGAGTGGTTTCTTCTTTGGCGTAAATGCCGGAGGAGCTCAAATTGAGGCTCTTATGAATGTAGAAAATGGAAACACCAACTTCGATGAGAACTGGGACAACAAGTGGTTTTCGGAGGTAAAGAGCTATGCCGACCACTGGCTGGTAGAAATGGCCATACCTTTTAAAACCCTTCGCTACAATAGCCAGTCTACAGCCTGGGGAGTCAATTTTATTCGAGGGGATATGGAGCGTAACCACTACTCTACCTGGACCCAGTTTCCGCTCAGTTTTGGTGGCGTTGACATCAACTTTATGGGCACTATGCAATGGGATGCTCCACCTAAAAAAGCCGAAGGCAAAGTAGTACTTATCCCTTATCTGGCCGGATCGACTACCAGAGACTTTCAAACCGAAGTGCAGGAAGACTACGAAAGTGAAATTGATGCAGGGCTGGATGCCAAGGTGGCCATTACCAGTTCGCTCAATCTGGATCTGACCCTAAACCCGGACTTCTCCAATGCCGATGTCGATCAACAGGTCACCAACCTCTCCCGTTTCAGTATTTTCTTTCCCGAACGCAGAAACTTCTTTCTGGAAAACGGTGATATATTTTCCAACTTCGGTAGCTGGCAAGTGCAGCCATTCTTCTCCAGAACCATCGGGCTCAACAATGGCCGGCAGGTGCCCATAACCTACGGTGCACGGCTCACCGGCAATGTAACAGATAACATGCGTGTGGGGGCCATGAACGTGCAAACCGGATCGACCGAAGAATTGGCCTCAAACAACTACTCGGTATTAGCTGTCCATCAGCGAGTGCTAAGCCGGTCGGTCATTAAGGGAGTTTTCATGAATCGAAAAGGCGCAAATGGCGACTATGGCCGAAACGGAGGAATTGAATTTAACTACGTACACCCCTCAGGAAGTTGGAACAATACCCTTAGATACCATTTGGCAGAAACTGAAGAGCAGCTGGGCGACAATCACTATTATGGCATGAGTGGAGGCTATCGCGACAGAAATCTGCGCATGGGTTGGGCTTTAGATGTGGTAGGAAAAAACCACGAGACAGAACTGGGTTTTAACCCACGACTGTACAACTACAATGCAGAAACCAAAGAGGTAACGCGTCAAGGCTATGCACACATTAACCCCTGGCTCATGTATAGGTTTCTGCCCGAAAACCCAAGCTCCGCTCTCAACCAACACGGCATACGCACCTGGCATATGGCCTGGTTCAATACAGATGGAAGCCTCAATGAGAGGCGTCATGGGATGGCCTATGATTTTATCTTCAAAAACACTTCTGAGCTCAATTTTAATCGTATGTTTTTTGAAGTAGAACTGCCCGTTCCAACCAATCTGATTGGAGGAGACCGGAACTTACCGGTGGCCAATTACCGGTTCAGCGATAATTTTGTATCCTACTCCAGCGACCGAAGAAAGATTTTCAGCACCGACTTACGGCTTAGCTACGGTAGCTTTTATAACGGTACCAAAACAGGACTCTCCGGTGGACTCAATATGCGGGCACAGCCATGGGGTACTTTTAGTGTAAACTACGACTTCAATAAAGTGAAACTAGCTGAAGGGTTTGGAGAAACCGACCTGCACCTTTTCAGGTTCAACACGGAAATCAGTTTTTCCAACCGTATGTTCTGGACCACTTCCGTACAATACAACTCTCAGGCCGAGAACTACAACATCTTCTCGCGTTTTCAATGGCGCTACAAGCCCATGTCAGACCTGTTCATAGTCTACACCGACAATTACGGAATTGATGGGTTGAACATAAAAAACCGACAGGTAGTGTTTAAGGTTACCTATTGGCTCAATATGTAAGTTTCAACCTTGAAGTGCATGGGGTATGGTCCAGGCTTGGTGGTAATCGTAGAGCAATTGCCCACCTCGAATGGTGAGTGGAGAAGACACGTTGTTGTGGTACAGCTGGCCTGTACCCAAGCCTTGTGGCAATAGGTTAGTGTATTGAGCGGTGAACTGCGCAATGGCATTCAAACCTATGTTCGACTCGAGCATGGAGGTCATCCACCAGCCAATCTGCCTTGAGTTTGCCAGATTTATCCACTCACGGCTAGAGCCTATACCTCCTACCAACGATGGTTTTAGAATAATATATTGCGGCCTTATTGTTTCCAGCAAGCGTACTTTTTCTCCGGTGTCATGCACTCCAATCAACTCTTCGTCCAGAGCTATGGGAATTAAATTTGCCTGGCAAAGTTCGGCCATTAGTGACCATTGCCCCGGAGCCACGGGCTGTTCAATGGAGTGAATCTCTAAAGCCGCCAACTCGTGCAAATGGTCATACACGTTGTGAGCATCAAAAGCACCATTGGCATCCACTCTGAGGGTAATTTCACGACTGGTGTAGTGTTTTCGAATGAATTCGAGCAGGCTTAGTTCCGTTGAAAATTCAATGGCGCCAATCTTCATTTTTATGGTACCAAAGCCGGCTTTCAATTTTTCTTCAATTTGCCTTCTCATAAAGCTTTCATCGCCCATCCACACCAATCCGTTAATAGGAATTCTGTTTTTGCCCTTTGCAAAATCATTGTTGAACAGGCAAAAACCGCCTCCCTGAGCGATATCGAGCAAGGCTGTTTCGAGGCCAAAACGCATGGACGGAAACTCGGCAGGAATAACTTGAGAAACAAACTCCAGTACCTCCGGCTCTGTCTCAGGAATATCGTTTCCCTCACAAGCGTTGAGGTATTGCTCTAGTCGATTGGAATAATCTGGAACATAGTCTTTAGAAAGACCTTTCAAAGGGCTGGCCTCTCCCCAACCTACCTGGCCGGTTTCCTGATTAACGGCTTTTATAAACCACGTGGTTTTCTCTGTAAAAGAACCACGCGAAGTACCGGCTTCGAACCGAAACTTTAATACATGAGGAATAACCTGAAACCTAAGTCTCATTGGCCTAAAAGTCTCTTTACATACTTACCAATAATATCAAATTCCAGATTGACCTTATCGCCCACCCGTAGTTCTTTAAAATTGGTATGCTCAAAAGTGTATGGAATAATGGCAACTCTAAAGCTCCCTTGCTGAGAGTTGAAACAGGTAAGGCTGGTTCCGTTAATGCAAATAGAACCTTTTTCAACCGTCACATTCCCCAAAGAAGCATCATAAGCAAAGTCGAACAACCAACTCCCCTCCTGTTCGGCAATGGCCGTAACTGTGCCAATCTGATCCACATGGCCTTGCACCACATGCCCATCGAAACGGCCATTGGCCACCATGCAGCGCTCCAAATTAACCAATGTACCCACTTTCCAATTGCCAAGGGTGGTCTTCTTGAGAGTCTCATCTATGGCCGTTACCCGGTGCACCTTCTCTTTGAGGGCAACCACGGTAAGACAGGTGCCATTGTGGGCCACACTTTGGTCTATTTTTAGTTCGTGGCCAATGGCAGATTCTACATCGAAATGCACATTAGTGCCTTCTTTTTGAATATCAACTACTTGACCAAGGGTTTCAATTATTCCGGTAAACATAGGGCAATGTTAATGAATTAATTCAGAAAAAATTTTCTCTTTAACTCTAATGAAAACAGACATTTTTTTGAATGGTTCTCTGATTTTTGAAATAACTTCGAAGGCTCTATGGTAGACTCTTACAGACACAAAGGCATGAGAAGGCAACTGGTAAAGGTTGTCAGAGAGAAGGGCATTGAGGATGAGCGGGTTTTGGCTGCCATTGGCAAAATACCCAGACATTTTTTCTTTGAAAATGCTTTTCTGGAACACGCCTACGAAGACAAGGCCTTTCCCATTGGGGCCGGGCAAACCATCTCTCAACCTTACACGGTAGCTTTTCAGTCGGAACTTCTACAAGTACAACCGGGCGACAAGGTCTTTGAAATTGGCACCGGTTCGGGTTATCAGGCCATAGTGCTGCTCGAACTTGGGGCCGATGTATACACCATTGAATACCAAAAGGAGCTCTATGAGCGAACCAGGCGATTTTTGCCCTCCATGGGTTATAAACCCAATTTTTTCTTTGGCGATGGCTCCAAAGGATTACCCCAATATGCCCCTTACGACAAGATAATTGTTACGGCAGGTGCGCCTACTGTGCCCGATGCGCTCATTGATCAACTACGCGTTGGCGGTGTACTGGTTATTCCTGTGGGCGATGCCAAAACCCAACGTATGCTCCGCATTACAAAAACAGCCGAAAACAAGGTGAGAACAGAATCGTTCGACAACTTTAAGTTTGTGCCATTGCTGGGCGCTGATGGATGGCGAAAGTAAGTATTCAAAGGCTACTTCCTGAGGTACTTATCGGGCAAAGGAAACTGAGGGTTTTCTCCCATCCACATTACGCTCACAATCCACCATCGTTTTCCATCGTTGAGCAACTGAATGCTATTAATGCCGCGCATAAATGGCTCCTTGTCACTGGCAGACCTTCGTGTTTCATAGGTGCTGAAAACGTGGGCAATAGTGCCATACTCTTCTACCCTTCGGCCAATTTCCGTTTCATAAAAACCTGAGCGTTCCAGGGCCGGCCCGTTGGTCTGAATGTACTCATCTACCGACCACCACCTGTACACTAAATCACCTTGCTGATTTTTGCCGGAAGGAATAAGTCTGCCCTCTGGTATGAACAGGCTTTTCATGCGTTCCCAGTCACGCTTTTCACCAGCGGGGCCTGAAATAACATCATATAAGGCCGTAAGAATAGCGTCCATAGACGCTACGTCTTCCGGCTTGGCGGTTTGAGCCTGGCTAGAAAAACCTATGGCACAAAAAAGGAATAGATAGGCTACTTTTTTCATGATGGTTGAAGATTATCCAGAAGCTAAATATAGTAGATATAGCCAATGTGGTACTTGCTAAATATCAGGCATACACACGCTCAAGCACTCTCTTGGAGCGATCAATTAGGGCTTCTTAGCTGCCTGTGCCTCTTCCGAGCGTTTAAATCCATGAGTTATCTGCCCCCAGAAGGTTTTAGGAAACCTTTTGATTCCGGGAAAACCCAGCTTTATGGATTTGCCGGAGTGTGGTATGTAAGCCGTTCCAAAAATATAATCCCACACACTAAGCGTAAGGCCAAAGTTCACTCCCCGTGCTCTTTCGGCAGGTAAGTCGTGGGCATGGTGCCACATGTGCATGTTAGGGTGGTTGAAGATGTATTTTAAGGGACCCAGTTTCACCCGAATATTGGCATGGTTCCAGTGCCCTACCGCCAGTGTGAACATGTGTACAAAGAAAAAGTCGTCAATACCAAAACCAATCATAGCCAGCGGAATGTATTCAATGGTTCTGTACACTACTGTTTCCATCCAATGATATCTCAGATGAGCCGCAAAGCCCATTTCTTCTACCGAGTGGTGCACCTTGTGGTATTCCCAAAGCCAAGGCACGTAGTGCAGCAATCTGTGGGTCCACCATTGTACAAAGTCTCTAATCACAAACAAGGTTAGCAACTGCAAGCCCACAGGCCAGGAGGCAATTTCTAGAGCTACTATATTGGAAAGACCAAAAACGGCCAGTAAATCATTGAAGGCATTGACAACAACTTCGGAAAGCGCATTGAAAACAATAAGCGAAAAGAGGAAAAAGTTAAAGAACATGTAAAAGGCATCGAGCCAAAAATCTTTTCTAAAGCGGGGTTGGTTTTCGCGCCAGGGTCTGAGCCACTCCCAGAGCAAAAAAAAGGCAGAAATAAGAATTAGCGCCCAAAAATAGTTTTGCCACCAGGGTTTGTAATCGTACTGAAAAGTGATCTCTTGCCACAAGTACTGAGCATAGCCACGGTATGCATTAGCAATTATTTCCAAATACTTCTCCACAATTAGCCGCTTTAAACCCGCTGTTAAACTAAACTCTAACCAATGGTAAGAATAACTTTTTTTCCTAAGGGTTAATTCACTTGGTTACATCTAAATTTCAAATTTATCAATTCTATGAAAGTCACCCGCATTTTAAGACCGTCAGCGGCATTGCTGGCCGCGGCCTTTCTGCTTCTGACCACTACTCATGTAGATGCTCAACGCAGAAACCGGGACAAGCAGGATACTCCCCCTGAAAGTCCCAAGCAAGAAGCTCCTAAAAAAAATGAAAAAACATACGAATCGATTGTGAAAGGCCTGAAAGCCGATGATGGCCTCTTCAAGGTATATCAGAACGATGAGAAGATTATGTTTGAAATCCCGAAGTCGGAGCTCAACAAAGACATGCTCTGGATTACCCGGCTGGTTTCCAGTCCTGAAAACCTAAGTCCGTTTTTAGGTTCGGGATGGAAAATGAACGAGCAGGTGGTACAGTGGCAGGAAATAAAAGGGCGAATTTACCTGAAATCGATCTCTTATAACAATGTGGCCGACAGCACAGACGCCATTTATAAATCGGTAGCCGACAATAACTTTGCGCCTATTATTGGCTCTTTTAAAATTGAAGGACAACCAAAAGACTCTTCGGCCTACCTTATTGATATTACCGGCTTTTTCAATCAAGACACCAGAGCCATTAGCGCCCTGAGCTCGGGCTTGAGAAGCCAGCTGCAAATAAGAAGACTGGAAAATGACAAAAGCTACGTTGAATCGGTAAAGTCATTTCCCATTAATATAGAAGTACGCCAGGTAATGACGTACGATGCCGGCAGGCCTCCTTCCAACGAATCGGCCGGAGTAATCTCCATGAAGGTGAGCCAATCGATGGTTAAACTCCCTGAAAATCCCATGATGCCCAGGTTGGCCGATGAGCGTGTAGGCTGGTTCACCGTAGGCAATATCAACTACAGTTCCGATGCACTCAAAGGCGATCAGGTGAGTTTTCTCAAACGTTGGAGACTAGAGCCAAAAGACCCGGCCGCCTATGCCCGTGGAGAACTGGTGGAGCCTGTAAAGCCGATTGTCTACTACCTTGATCCGGCTACTCCTGAAAAATTCAGGAAATGGTTCAAGCTGGGAATAGAAGATTGGCAGGTTGCTTTTGAAGCAGCCGGATTTAAAAATGCCATAATAGCCAAAGACCCTCCCAGCAAAGAAGAAGACCCCGACTGGAGTCCTGAAGACGCCCGCTACTCTACAGTGCGTTACATTGCCAGTATGACCCGAAATGCAGTAGGCCCCAGCACTGCCGACCCCAGAACCGGAGAAATTATTGAAAGCGACATTATCTGGTTTCACAACCATCTGCGTTCTTACCGCAACTGGTACATGATTCAGACCGGAGCGGCCAACCCGAGGGCCCGCACCCTCAATACACCCGAAGATGACATTGGAGAAATGATGCGTGCCGTAATTGCCCACGAAATAGGCCATGCCCTCGGACTCCCCCACAACATGAAGGCCAGTTCTGCCTACCCTGTTGAGTCACTTCGAAACCCGGAGTTTGCTGAAGAATATGGTGTTGCTCCTACCATCATGGATTATGCTCGGCTTAACTACATTGCTCAGCCGGGCGATGGAGTAACACTGTTTATACGAAAAATAGGACCATACGATAAATACGTGATCAACTGGGGTTACCGGGTAATTCCCGGTGCAAATAGCCCGGAGGCCGAAACCAATACTCTCGATCGGTGGATTTTAGAAAAGGCCAATGATGGTATGTTCCGCTTTGGATCTAGCAATGGCTCAAACCCTGAGGCTCAAACCGAAGACCTGGGAGATAACTCCATGAAGGCAAGCGCCTATGGTATGGAAAATTTAAAGAAAGTAGTACCCAACCTTTTGGAGTGGACCACTACTGCCGGTGAAAGCTATGATGACACTCAAGAAATTTATGGCGAAATAATTGGCCAGTGGAGAAGGTTTGTAGGCCATGTAATCACCAACATTGGAGGTGTAACAGAAAACCTAAAATCGACCGACCAGCAGGGAGCTGTTTTTGAGGTTGTTCCGGAGAGCCAGCAAACTGAGGCCGTGAACTGGCTAATGAAATATGCTTTTGCTACTCCTGATTGGCTTTTAGATGAGAATCTGTTGCGAAAGCTGGAAGACTTTGGGGCAGTGAACCGTATCAGAAGTACACAGTCATCGTTCCTCAACTCTGTACTAGACCCTGTGCGCATGCAACGCCTGATTGAGGCCGAAGCTTTCAAAGGTCGCAATACCTACACCATATATCAATTGGTGACCGATGTACGCCAAGGACTCTTTACTGAGTTGGCTTCCGGTGCTCCTATTTCTACTTACCGAAGAAATTTGCAACGAGCCTTTGTGGAGCGAATGGAATATTTGTTAAAAAATGAAGCCAGTTCTTTCCAGGCCAGGGAGGTCAACATCTCACAGTCCGACATTCGACCGGTGGTAAAAGCCGAATTGAGAGCTCTGCTGAGAGACATTGGATCGGCCAGAGGAAGATATACCTCTGACCGGGCAGGAAACCTGCACTTGGCTGACCTGAAAGATAGAATAGAAGAAATTTTAGACCTGGATAACTAAATTGAAAAAGGAAGGTTCCGTACGAACCTTCCTTTTCACCTCATTCCAAGAATCAACTAATTCCAGAATCCAAGAGAGCACCAAAAACACCGGGCTTAAACTGTTGACCATTGAGGAGAATAGATACCAACCAAATCCACCTCAATAGAACCTTTCCAAACACGTTGGAGCAACAGCAGACAAATGCTTTTAAGACACTCTCTCTATTGACACAACCAAAACCATGAGTCAACGCAGAATGGCTCTTAATTGAGCAATTCTACAATGGACCTCATGCTAAGTGCTTTATTATAAATCACGACCTCATCGAGCAAGCCTTCAAACGTGCGAAAATCGAAACGCTCTGAATGCCCAATGGTTAAATTGGCCGGATTGTATTGCTCCGGTATTGTGTATGTATATGCATTGTGGGCTTCTAAAATGCCATCTACCCAAACCTGCCATTGGCTATCGGCAGTCATTACGGCAACCACATGGTGCCATTCGTTATCATCTACAGTAGTGCGGCTAAGCCCGCTGCTTCGCATCAGCTGGCTGCCATCTCTGCCCTCAAATTGCAAGTGGCCATTGGTAAGCAACAACCGAAAACCGAAGTCGGCCGAACGGCCCGCATACTGCTCTACTATAATCATCTGAGAATCTTGCTTCTTAGGAGCCTTAAGCCAAAGGCTAAGGCTTAGCTCATTGGTTTTAAACCTCTGGTTAGGTGGCAGCTTAATTCGCTCATGCCCAATCAAATGCAGTGCTCTGCCGGCAGCTCCGCTTCTGTCTCTTTCAAACTGAGGCCGGGCATTAAACTCAATCGCTGTGTTCACATTGGCATCGTCACGGAGCATTCCGTCAAACCGCAGGTTATGCAACACCCCCCTTACCTTTATGTAATCCTTCATTACTTTGGTGTCTGTACTCTCCCCGTCTGATACTGTAATAGTTACATCGTACACCCCGGCTTTGGCATAATACACTTCGGGGGTTGCTCCTATGGCCCGGTTGGGCAATCCTTGTTCAAAACTCCAGCTCCAGAAGTTAGGGTGGCCTTTAGACCTGTCCATAAACTTTACCTTCTGGCCTTGTTCAACAGTAAGTTGTTCTGCCTCAAAGTCGGCAAAAACCCTTAGGTACTGCCCGTTTGGGGTACCACTTCCGGATGTAAACCAAAGAGAAGTAAGAAAAATAGCAGAAGAAAATAACCACTTCATAGCCCTAGTGTATAGTCTTCAATTTGCTAAGAATATGGCCCAAATACCCAAGGGTTTAGCCATCGAAAGGAATAAGTAGACAGTTGCCTTTTTTTACTTAATAAGTGTTTCGTTCCAGGTCTTTAGCAACTGCATGAGATTGTCTTTTTTTCGAACCGAAACGGGCAATATCTGGCCATTGTCCATCACAAGAAGTCCTCCTTCGCTACGCTCGAACCGCTTGATGTGTTGAATATTAACGAGGTATGAGTGATGTATGCGCAAAAAACGGTCTCCCTCCAGAATACCCTCATACGCTTTCAGGTTCTTAGATACCAGTATTTCGGAGCCATCGGCCAGAGTAAAACGGGTATAACTACCCTCAGCCCCACACCAAAGAATGTCGTTCACTTTCACCAGATAAATACTCTCAGAATCAGTAAGAACTATTTTTTCAGGAAGCTGATTGGCTTTGTTCAACCGGTCTTCCAATACTTTTAGCTGGGCCTCAAGGTCTTTTACCAGACTAAACTGCTCTGCCTTGCGCACTGCATTTACCAGATCTTCCGGATCTATGGGCTTAAGCAAAAAATCGAGCGCACTGCATTGAAAAGCATCTATGGCATATTTGTGATGAGCCGTAATGAAGATCACCTGAGTTTCTAGCTTTTTGAATGAACGAATAAGGTCTATACCCAAACCATCACCAAGTTCTACATCTAAAAACATGAGCTCTGGTTGGTTTTGCAAAATTTGTTCTTTGGCAGTCGCTACACTATTGGCCTCACCGGCAACCACCACCTTGGGGCAATAAGTAGCCAGCATTTGTTTCAGCCCTTCCCTAATGCTTTTCTCATTGTCTATTATGAGTGTTTTCATGCTTAAAATTGTATTGGAATCTCAAAAATCACCTCTGTTCCCACCACTTCATTGGTTTCATTAAGCCTGTCTTTTACCACAAACGAGATATTCTTTTTTAGCTGTCTTTTCAGTAATTCAATTCTATCGCGGGTAATCTTAGTAGCCAGCGAAACATGTTCCTTATTTTGCCTGAGTGCAGCCGAACGGCTAAGCCCCACACCGTTATCTTCTACCTTAAAGAGCATGGTATCCCCTTTCTGTTGAAATGAGATGGCTATAAGCCCATTTTTAATACTGGAGATACCGTGTTCAAGTGAATTTTCAATGAATGGCTGGGCAAACATAGGAGGTATTTTTATTTCAGAGAGATGGTCTTCTACATTTACATCGAGCGTATAGTCAAAGGCATTTTCGAACCTTACCTTTTGCAAATCCAGGTAATGGCGAAGTGTAACTATCTCCTCTTCCAGGGATACAAAATCTTTCCGGCTGTTTTCCAGAATGCGCCTCATCAATTTAGCAAACTTAGAGAGGTACTCAAGCGCATGGCTACCTTGCCCCTGATTGATAAGGAAAAGCTGAATGGAAGAAAGTGCATTGAAAAGAAAGTGGGGATTGAGTTGAGTGCGAAGCAATTCGTTTTGTGCTTTTTGCTGGGCAATTTTCTCCTTTTCTACCCTGCGCTTAAAGAAATAAACCAACCATAACACCAGCAGTAGGCCTGCAATAACAATGGTCCCTATCATGAGGTTTCGAAACCTCAGTTTCTGTGCGGTTTGGGCCTGAAGCAACTCCAGGTTTTCCAAAGCCGCCTGCTTTTTATCGGTTTCATAGGCAATCGCTAGCTTTTCCAGCCGCTCATTCACGGCTATTCGGCTTAGACTATCTTCCAAAAAACTAAGCCTTTGCTGATGGTGCAGTGCTTGCTTAAAGTCATTGAGATAGCTGCTAAGCTCTACCAACCATTTTAAGGTGCGTTGCTCATTGTCTACCGCTCCATACTCAATAGCCAGAAGTCGGCTCTTTTCGGCATAAGACAGGGCCTCTACTGCATTTCCAAGGGCAAACAAAGCCTTACTCCTTGTCAAATAAGAAGTGATAAGAAAGCCGGTTTCACCAATAGGCAATACGGCCTGTTCCAAATCTTTAGCATAAGCAATAGTCTGACTGAAGTTCCCTTTCAAGAGATGAGCCACACTCAGGGCATTGAGGCAACTCCAATAGAGTGAGGTCTCGTCAAGTTCAATGGCCAAATGGTAAGCCTCCTGCCCAAAATAAAGTGCCGAGTCGGCCTGTTCCAGACGGCCGTACACATTGCTCAGGTTTAGGGCAGCTGTCAAAACCTGCTTTTTATCGGCTATTTGTTGGGCTATGGCATAAGACTCTTTGTAGTAAGTTGTCGCCTCCATATCGCGCCCCAACTGCGCATAACAAACCGCCAGAGCATTTATAGAAGCCGCCTGCAAAGAAAGGCTCTCCATGGCTCTGGCCATAGAGAGAGCATCCTGAAAGTAGTAGACTGCCGAATCGAAATCATCGAACCGAAAGGAAAGGTTACCCTTAAAATAGACAAACCTAACCTCCTTTTCTTCATCGCGCCATTCGCGAGCCGTGGCAATGGTTTCATCAAGCAACCGGGTGGCTTCCTGGCGCATTTCCTGATACTTAAAGTGTAGAAACCAAATATTACGTGCCTGAAAATAGGGAGCGTTCAACTCCTGTTCATAAGCTCTCCTTTCAATGACCGAAAGTCTATGCTCAAAACTCTCAAAATCGTTGATCGTGGTAGTATCATCGGCATAATTAAAGGTAAAAATAACCCGATAGAGACTATCGAGCTCCTTCATCATGGCCTCTTCGGTAGTTTCCTGACCCAGCAGAGGAAAACCGCCTAAAAAAAGGCTTGCCGATAAGCACAAATACCACACGCGCATTGGTACCATCCTATTAAAGTAAAACAAACCTGTGAAAAATGGGCACATGAAGAGCCTAAGATTGATAAGTGTTGGGTGTTGCTGAATAATTGCAAGCCAAGCGCAGTGCTACACATTGACCCTCAAAACGATTATGCTACCACTCTCATATTTGATTTTGAAATCAAATGGCGATTCACTTAACTTATCTGCTTGAATTAAATACTAAACTAAATTGCTAAATATGAAATCACTCCGAAAGTTATGTCTTCACGCTGTGTTGCTGCTTTCCATGTCGGTGATCGCATTGAGTAGCAGGGCACAAAGCGACCCCACCGGAGAGTCGGCCGTAACCCGCACCTATGCCTTGACCAACGCCACGGTAATAACCAAACCGGGCACCGAATTGAAAGAAACAACCGTGGTCATTAAAGACGGTCTTATTGTTCGTGTGGGTAAGAATGTACCCATTCCGGCAGAGGCTCAGGTTATAGATGCCTCTAAACTATACGTTTATGCGGCTTTTATAGACGGTATGTCAAATACCGGTGCCAAAAGACCTGAAAACCCGGAAAGACCTCAAAACCTATTCACTCCCGATCCGCCCAATGAATATGCGGGAATAACCCCAGAAAACAGTGTTATTGCCCAACTGGATGTGACCAACTCCAGCATTGGAAGCCTGAGAGAAGCCGGTTTTGCCATTTCGCACGCAGTGCCTTATGGACGAATGCTACCGGGAAGCACAGCTCTTATTCTATTGAACGATGCTGAGCATCCGGACGAAATTATTCTAAAGAAAGATGTGGCTTTATTTGCTCAGTGGATTGGAGCACCCGGTGCCTACCCTGGCAATATTTTGGGTATGATGGCCAAATGGAGAAACCTCTACCGAAATGCCGAACAAGATAAAAAGCACTTTGAGCTATATGCAGAGAATCCGGCAGGGCTTCCGAGACCGGAAAACGACCGAGTTAGCCAGGCGTTCTTCCCGGTAATTGCTAAGCAAAAGCCCGTTATGTTCAATGTAGATGGTGTGCTGGATGCACGTAGAGCCATGCGACTGCAAAAAGACCTTGGTTTTCCTCTTATGGTAGCCGGTGTTGAGCAAGCCTGGGAGTTGACCAACGAAATTAAAAGCAGCAATACACCATTGTTCCTTTCGCTCGATGTTCCCGATGAGCCTAAAGATGCCAAAGAAGACGATAAGTCGGCCGAAATGAAAGCCCTTGAAGCCCGCAGAATGGAATTCTACAAGATTCATGTTTCTCAGGCTGCTAAACTTTCAGAAGCCGGAATTCCCTTTGGCTTCTCAGTAGGCAACGTAAGAGCCAACGCTGTACTCAAAAATGTAAGGACCTATATTGAAAATGGCCTTTCGGAAGATGCTGCTCTGGCCGCACTCACAACCAATCCAGCTTCAATATTTGGTATTTCTAACATTGCCGGTACAGTAGAGCAAGGCAAACTAGCCAACCTATTGGTAAGTACTGCTCCTATCTTTAGCAAAGATGCTCAGGTAAAACTGATGTTTGTTGATGGCGACAAGTTCGAGTATGAAACCAAAGAGTCTAAAGGTAATGGCCGTAACACCAACAACAATGCTGCTACAAGCAACGATCCTCTGGCCGGATCGTGGTCTTACACATTAGAAACCCCTCAGGGCGACCAGGGTGGTAAAATGGTGATCAGCCGTGAAAATGGAGCCTACTCCGGCTACCTGACCAGCGATGACGGAAGCCCTGACAACACCATGAACAACATTAGCTACAGAAACAATGAGTTGGCTTTCGATTTCACCATCGATGCTGGCGGTCAGTCTGTAGAAATTGTGGTAGTTGGCACTATCAACGGAAAAACCTACGATGCAACTGCAACTGTCTCATTTGGTGGACAGGATTTTAGCATGAACCTTACAGCGACCAAAGACGAGCAATAATGAACAGAACTATGAAAACTAAAAATATACTGGTATCCCTCCTCCTACTAGTAGGCTTCACCGCCTGGGGGCAGCAGGTACCAAAAGGTGACGTATTGTTCAAAGGTGGTACAGTACTCACCGTAACCAACGGTACTCTCGAAAACACCGATGTGTTGGTAAGAGATGGAAAAATTGCCAGAATAGGCAAAGGACTAAGAGCTCCAAATGGAGTGGAAACCATTGATATTACAGGCAAATACCTTATGCCGGGTATTATTGATGCCCACTCTCACATTGCCGGCTCGGCCATCAACGAAGGCACAAGCCAGGTAACTTCTGAAGTAAGCATGGAAGATGTGGTAGACCCTTACGATGTATCCATATACAGAGCCCTGGCCGGAGGTGTGACAAGCATTCACCTGATGCACGGATCGGCCAACGTAATCGGTGGTCAAAATGAAACCATGAAGCTCCGTTGGGGACTTACCGACCCCGATCAGTTACGTTTTGAAGGAGCTCCGAGAACCATCAAGTTTGCACTTGGAGAAAACCCAACAAGAGGTGGTAGAGCACGTGGTATTCAACCACAGAGTAGAATGGGTGTTGAGAACATGCTGCGTACCTCTTTTCAGCAGGCTGTAGAGTACAAGAAGAAATGGGAAGCCTACAGAGCCGATAAGAATCCAAGAAAAGTAGCTCCTGAATACGACCTCAGGCTACAAACTTTGGTAGACATTCTGAATGGAGACGTACTGGTACACTGCCACTCTTACAGAGCCGATGAGATTTACATGCTATTGAAAGTATTCTCTGACTTTGGTATTCCGAAAATCACCTTCCAGCATGCCAACGAAGCTTACAAAGTAGCTCCAGAACTTGCTGCCTTTGGTGCCAGTGCTTCCGTATTTGCCGACTGGTGGGCATACAAGCTTGAAGTATATTACTCAACTGCTTACAACGCAGCCATTCTTACCGAAAATGGAGTACTTACTTCCATTAACTCCGATTCAGGAGAACTTATCCGTCACCTGTTTCACGAAGCCGCCAAGACTCAGAAGTACGGTGACCTATCGGACGATGAAGCCCTTGCACTCATTACCCTCAACCCTGCCAAGCAATTGGGTATTGACAACCGTGTAGGCTCAATAGAAGTAGGCAAAGATGCAGACATTGCCATATTTGAAGGCCATCCGCTTTCAGTATACGCCATTCCACAAATGACTTTTGTAGACGGTGTAAAGTATTTTGATAAAGCCAACGACAAAGCTGACCAACGCATTTATGTAGACCCGGAATCTTCTATTGAGAAAATCACCATTTTCGATAGAGAAGATCAGCACAGATGCATGGAAGGAGCCAACTTTATCAACTTTGAAGATTTATTTTCTAACCAAAAATGATAGAAGACATGAAAAAACTTAGAAAGCTGTTTTCTGCATTGTTAATGCTCGCCATCATCCCACTTCTGTCATTTGGTCAGGAAGATGATCAGGTAATGAAAGCCCGAAATGGCAAATTTGCATTGACCAATGCCAAAATTTATACCGTAACCAACGGTATTATTGAAAATGGTACAGTGGTAATTAACAATGGAATTATTGAAGCCGTTGGAGCCAATGTACAGATTCCGAACGATGCGGAAGTGATTGATTGCGGAGGTAAAGAAATTTACCCGGGCATGATTGACGGTGGAACCACTCTGGGCCTTGCCGAAATTGGAAGTATTGCCGAAGCCAACGACTACCGTGAGTACGGAGAGTTAACACCTCAGATGCAGGCGCTTACGGCTGTAAACCCTAACTCGGTAGCCATTCCGGTAACCCGCGTGAGTGGAGTAACAACTGTATGGACAATGCCGCAAGGTGGCTTTTTGCCGGGTACTGCAGCAGCCATTAATCTTTTTGGCTATACGCCAGATCAGATGTATGCCGGACAAAGAGGCATTGTAATGAACTACCCCTCTACCGGGGCAGGAAGACGCTGGAGAAGACTTTCGGAAGACGAACTGAAGAAACGTCAGGAAAGAGCGCTCAAGCAGGTTAACGATACCTGGGATAAGGCTGAGCTTTATGCCAAACTTCAAAATGCCGATGACTTACGTAACTACCCTGAAATAGAAGCTTTGGTTCCTGTGGTAAAAGGTGAAATGCCTTTATTCATTGAGGTAAATGCGGCCGAAGACATACTCAATGCCATTGAGTGGGTTAAGAAAAGAGGCTACAAAAAAGTGATTCTAACAGGCGTTTCAGAAGGCTGGAGAGTAGCCGATGAAATTGCCAAGGCCGGTCTTCCGGTAATCACCGGCCCTGTACAGGCTATACCTACAAGAGAATCTGACAACTACGATGCCGCTTACGCCAATCCCGGAATTATGTCTAAGGCAGGAGTTAAAGTAGCGCTTAGAACCATGGAGTCTGAGAACGTTAGAAATCTCCCCTACCATGCCGGTTTTGCTGCTGCATACGGAATGGGACGCGAAGAAGCATTGAAAGCCATTACTATCAATGCAGCCGAAATCCTAGGCATTAGCGACCAGGTAGGATCTATTGAAGTAGGCAAGAAAGCCAACATCTTTGTAGCTACTGGCGATCCGTTCGAAACAGCAACTAAGATCACAGACTTGTTCATTGATGGCTTCAAAGTACCAATGACTTCTCGTCAAATCAGGCTTTACGATGAGTTCCTGAACAGAACTCCGGGTGTAGACAAAACCAAGCCGGTTATCGATATTAAAAAGAAATAACCAACCCTTACTTACAGCTAAAGAGGCTGTTTCAGAGTTTTTACCTGCGCGGTAAGGCTTTGAATACAGCCTCTTTTTTTATTCATAACAGGCTTACTTACTTAAGTCGATTGGCGTATGTTTCCTCATTTTGCTACCATTTTTGTCTTCATCAATCGCGCCTATAAGGCATAGCGAAAACACAGTTTATCGCTCAAGTTGTCTGCCTACTTCTGTGTGAACCGACTAAGTAATCCTAATAAATAAGTTAACTTGTTCAACCCAAGCTTAGCATATTATGGCCCACAACCCAAACATTAAAGGAATTGAACCTGTACTTCCCACCACCGATATTGGTCGGGATCTTAGTTGGTATGAACAGTATACCGGTTTCACCTATGCCTTTGGAGACCACATGTATAGTGGTATGGTGCGCGACCAGCTCTGTATTCATTTGCAATGGCATGCCGATACCCCTGAAGACCCACTACTGGGCGGTTCGGTCGTCAAGATATTTGTAAAAGACATTCAACCCTGGTACGAAGAGTTTCTGGAGCGCAACACTATTAATGAAGACAGTCTCCGAAAAAACACCCCCTGGGGCACCCACGAGTTCGGTTTCTTCGACCTGAATAAAAATGCATTGTTTATTGTACAAGACCTTTAAAAACATAAGCCTTGAAAGAAGTCATTCAGCAATTCTACCAGTCGTTTCAACAGCTCGATGCTGAAGGAATGGTCAAATGCTACCACAAAGAGGTTGTCTTTGAAGACCCCGCTTTTGGCAGGCTTGAAGGCGTGCGAGCTGCCAATATGTGGCGCATGCTTTGCGATAGTCAGAAAGGCAGGGACTTTGCCATAAAGTATACCAAAGTAACGGAAGACTCAGCCTACTGGGAAGCCTTCTACACATTTAGCCCTACAGGCCGAAAGGTTCACAATAAAATTATTGCTCAGTTTGAATTCAAAGAGGGGCTCATCGTAAGGCATACAGATTTTTTCGACTTACACCGCTGGGCTAAACAAGCCATGGGTTTTAAAGGAGCTATACTTGGCTGGTCAGAATATTTCAAGAAAAAACTACGACAACAAACCCATCGCATGTTGAAGAAATACGAGCAGAGGCATCCCTAATTTTCCACTATCGGTTCACGTTTGGTGTCCAACTTCTTTAATTTCAACGCACAAAAACTATCCAATTATGAGAAAACTACTTTTTGCTATCACAGCTTTCTCCCTGGTCTTTACACAGGCCTGGGCGCAAGGCAATGTGGTAGACCAGATTATCAAAGAAGCCAACGATAATTCTATGCTCGAGCAATTGGCTTATGAACTGCTCGATAAAAATGGCCCGCGCCTGGTGGGAACTCCCCAAATGCAAAACGCTCATGAGTGGGCTGTTAATCGCTACAACGGCTGGGGAATTAGTGCCAGAAACGAGCAATGGGGTGAGTGGAGAGGCTGGGAACGTGGCATTACCCACGTAGACCTTATTGAGCCGCGTGTAAAAACCCTCGAAGCCATGCAACTGGCCTGGAGCCCTCCTACCAATGGAATTGTGGACGCTGAAGTAACAGTTATACCAAACGTTCAAAATGAAAGCGAATTTAAAAACTGGCTTAAGACCGTAAAAGGCAAGTTTGTAATGATAGACATGGCCCAGCTTTCCGGCCGACCTGACTATAACTGGGAAAAATGGGGCACCAAAGAGTCTATTGAAAAGATGGAAGCCGATCGCAGAGACGCCATGCGCGCCTGGGGTGAGCGAATCAGAAACACAGGGTACAACAGCCGGGAGTTACCGGGCGTATTGGAAGAGGCCGGAGCCGCAGGAATTCTTATATCCAACTGGTCCAGAGGATTTGGTGTAAACAAAATCTTTGGTGCGCGTACCAAAAGCATTCCTACCATAGACATTGGCTTGGAAGACTACGGAACACTTTTTAGAATGGTTGAGTATGGTGATGTACCAAAAATTAGAGTGGAGGTAACCAATAAAGACCATGGTACAGTACCTACTTACAATACTATGGCAGAGATAAAAAGCGCGGTAAACCCCGATCAATATGTTATGCTTTCTGCCCACTTCGATTCGTGGGATGGAGGTACCGGAGCCACCGACAATGGTACCGGCACAATCATAATGATGGAAGCCATGCGAATTCTCAAAAAAGTATACCCTAACCCTAAGCGCACCATTTTGGTAGGGCATTGGGGTAGTGAAGAACAAGGACTAAACGGCTCAAGCTCATTTGTAGAAGATCATCCAGAAGTAGTAAAGGGTCTACAAGCACTCTTTAACCAAGACAACGGTACCGGCCGGGTAGTAAACATTAGCGGACAAGGCTTTTTGCATGCCTATGAGTTTATTAACCGCTGGTTAGAACCTGTACCACGCTCTATTAGCAACGAAATTAACACCAACTTCCCGGGAGCTCCGGGTGGTGGAGGCTCAGATTATGCCTCGTTTGTGGCAGCCGGAGCACCAGGCTTTAGCCTTAGTTCACTGAGCTGGGATTATGGCACCTACACCTGGCATACTAACCGTGACACTTATGACAAGGTGGTGTTCGATGACGTAAGAAATAATGTTATTCTCACGGCCATTTTGGTTTACATGGCTTGTGAAGACCCTGAGTTCTTCCCAAGAGATAAGGCCGAATTAGGCACTAACCCTAGAACCGGGCAACCAAGAGAATGGCCATCGCCAAGAAAACCTACCCGAAAAGGAGGCAACGACTAGGCATACAGCTAAACTAAAAAGAGGTTGTCTCAAAAGTTTAAGTTCGCAACACCAAGCGGCAAACTTCTGGGGCAACCTCTTCTTTTTAAGTCAATTACAACCCTATAGTCTTGGTCTGTGTCTTAAAAAGTATGAAAAAAGCCTTAATACTTATACTGTTGTTAAGCCTGTCTTATGGTTGTGAAAAAAGTGTCTTCCCTGTTTGCGAAGGCATAGACCTGGAAAATAGCTCCTGGCTTCAGGATAAAATAGAGGAGCTGGAAAACTCAGGCATGAACGAGTACAATTACATTCAAAAAGCCACTTATCAGGGGCAGCTCGTACTCCTGTTTGGCAACTGTTGTCCTATGTGTGGATCTATATTTTCCGTTTATTCATGTGAGGGTACTCTCATAGGCCATATTGGCAATGAAATAATGATAGATGACCTTCAGAACCCCACCCTACTTTGGAAAGCGGCAGACTCACAATGCACCTTCTAAACTTCTTTACTTTGTACTTACCATCTCAAAAATAAATTCATCACACACGAATAACTCCCCTCTATTTCCCCCAAAGGGTTTGATGAAATCATTAGCCTTTACCAACATGAAATTCACCATCCTGTTAGGAACAATGAACTCTAAATCATCAACATCAAACTATAAACCATGAACCGTAAACCTTAAACATTCCCCCTCAACCACCAACTCCAACATTAAAATGGAACCCGAGTTCAAAAAAATGCATTAGGTAGTTCAGTAATATGCATCCTCTCAGAGCTCATATAGAAGAACTCATTCCACTCAGCGATAAGGAATTCGAATTTATACTCAGTCATTTCTCTCATGTAAAAAAGCGCAGGCACCAATACCTGGTGCAGGAAGGAGACATAGCCGACAAAGAATTCTGGATTGTGGAGGGTTGTGTTCGCAGCTATTTTCTTGGAGAAGATGGTAAAGAACATATCCTACAATTTGGTATGGAAAACTGGTGGATTACCGACTACGAGTCTTTCGTATTGCGAACACCTTCCAAAACATCTATTGACTGCATGGAAGATGTTGAACTCTACTCTATAAGCCACGAAAACCGTGAAAAGCTCACCTCAGAAATGCACAAAATGGAGCGTTTTTGGGCAAAGAAAAGCAAGCTGGGTCGCATTGCTTTGCAAAATCGTATTCTTTCCATGATGAAGAACACAGCCAAAGAGCGCTATGAACTCCTTCTAAGTCAGTATCCTCAACTACTACAGCGAGTGCCCAAAAAGCACATAGCCTCCTATCTGGGAGTATCTCGGGAAACATTGAGTCGCCTGAACGACTGAAAACCTGTGATATACATCACTCCTAAATGGTGACCTGGCTCCTGTGGTGTCTTACCCTCTCTAGTGAACTTTGCTCCAAAACAAGTTCAATTATAAGTAAGCGAATATGCCATACGTAAACATTCAGGTTACTGACGAGAATGTAACCAAAGAGCAAAAATTGCAACTCGTACAGGGAGTTACACAACTTTTGGTCGATGTACTCGACAAAAATCCGGAAACTACCCACATAGTCATTCAAGAAGTTCCGGTGGATAACTGGGGAGTTAGAGGAAACCTTTATTCAACACTTAAAAAACAAAAGTAAGATGGGTACTAAACGAATAATTATTACCGGGGCTTCAACCGGAATTGGCAAAGCCATTTCCCAATATTTTCTGGACCGAGGGCACCAGTTGGTTATAAATTCAGCCAACGAAGAACGGCTACTCAATACTGCCAGAGAATTGGGCACAAACCGTGTGCAAACCGTAGTTGGCAACATAGCCGAACGAGAGGTAGGCCAAAGGCTGGTAGATACTGCCGTGAACACTTTTGGAGGGGTTGATGTCTTAATCAATAATGCCGGGGTATTTGCTCCAAAGCCTTTTCTGGAAGTCACAGAAGACGACTTGGAACATTACATGGCTATTAACCTAAAGGGTACCTACTTTACTTCGCAGGCAGCAATTAGGCAAATGCTCGCCCAAGGCACCGGGGGCGCCATAATAAACAATGGCACCGTTCTGGTTGACCATGCCATTGCAGGATTTCCTTGCTCAGCACCTCTTGTTTCCAAAGGAGCTATTCATACCCTTACGAGACATCTAGCAGCAGAATTTGGAAAAGACAACATACGTGTCAATACCATTGCTCCAGGAATAATCCGCAGTCCACTTCAGAATAAAATTGGCGTTGAAGATGCCGATAGTCTGGCAGGATTACACTTGCTCAACCGAATTGGCGAAGCTGAAGAAGTAGCCGAAGCTGCCTACTATTTGGCTTTTTCAGGATTTGTAACTGGTGAAACATTAAACCTAAGTGGTGGCCATTCTATTGGCCACGCCATCTAAACCATTCATTTTATGTACAAAGAAAACATTCAATCAGTTGTAGAGGTCATTGAAAACTACTTTGATGGCCTCTTTACAGGCGATATCCAAAAATTAAAGCAGGTATTTGATAGCCGTGCCTGGCTTTATGGGAATATTAAGGGCACCCCTTATGAAAAAAACCTGGAGGAGTACTTGGAAGGGGTAAAAAGCAGAAAAAGCCCTGAAAGTCTTGGAGAGAGCTTTGCCATGGAAATACTGGCTGTTGAGGTGCTGGATAATGTAGCCACCGCCAAAGTTCGCATACCCATGCTTGGGTTTAACTACTATGACTTTTTATCTCTGGCTTGTTTCAACAATCGGTGGTTAATTGTCAATAAACTTTTTGTTCATGTAGAATAACTAGCCTATATAGGAAGACTCGGGGGACAAGTACTCCTCCGGGCTTCTTGGATTGAAGTCATCCGCACTTGTCTGGGAATGCTCTGAACCTTTATCGATCAAACTCACAGCACATAAAAAGTCCTCAGCGCGAGCTACTATTGGTAGGCTGAAAACAAAAACCGGCAGGGTTTCCCCCACCGGTTCATCAACAAATCTCCAATATTATACTACTTTTTAAGCCCCGGCAGTCCTTCTGGTTTGGACTGGTGCCAATAGAAGGGTTCTGCCTTACGCTTGCGTGGATAAACCTCAACCAGAGTATTGGCATCATAAAGTCTTCCATTCTTCATAACCTGATAAATCTTGTTCGTATTTCTCAGGTTATTAAGTGGGTTGTCATTAAGTATGACAAGGTCGGCCAGCTTACCTGCTTCTATGGAGCCCAAGTCTTTTTCTAAGCCAATCGCTGTTGCTCCTAAAATGGTCGCTGCCTTTAATGCATCGTGAGGAGCCATTTTGGCTCCAACAGACCACAATTCCCAATGATAACCCAAACCTTGTAACTGTCCGTGGCTACCAATACCTGCCAAGCCACCTTGTTTCACCACGGCATTCACCCCTTCACTGTGTTTTTCAAAAACATGTTCTTCGTCCATAAACCACCCTGGTCTTCTTCTGGATTTAGAAGCCAGTTCATCGTATGGTGTAAAATGTTGCAGCTTTTTGTCGTGATAAGGGTTTTCTCTGCTGTAGAAGTAATTTTCAGCCCAGGGACCACCATAAGACACCAGTAAGGTTGGTGTGTAAGCCATTTTAGATTGTGCCACCGCGTAGGTTACATCTTTGTAAAGCGGAGCAATTGGCAGTGAGTGCTCATGGCCGGGGTATCCGTCAATCATCTGGGTCATATTCAGTTTAAAATCCAAACCACCCTCAGTAGTAGGCATCAGTTGCTGCTCTTTAGCAGCTTCAATAACCCATTGTCTCTGCTTTCTGTTACCCACCAAATACATTTTTATGGTCTTGGTGTTGTAGTACTCACTGTACTGTTTTAGTACACGCTTGGTATGATCCAGATCTTTGAGGTTGTACATCCAGAAACCTACACCCGGGCCGGTTGAGTAGACTCTAGGGCCATACAAATCGCCTGTTTCTACCAAATCGGCATAGGTTAAAACATCGGTAGTTGCCGTTTGAGGGTCTCGCGTAGTAGTTACTCCGTAAGCCAGGTTAGCGGCATATACCCAAACCTGATTTTTATGAAGTCCCCAGGCCGGCCACATGTGTGCGTGAGTGTCTACAAAGCCCGGCACTATTGTTTTACCCGTCATGTCGAATACCTGAGCTCCCCTTGGTACATCAAGTGTGCCACTGGCTCCAACGGCCTTTATTCGTGCATTCTCTATTAGAACGTCTCCATTTTCAATCACCTCATTACCATTCATAGTAATAATTCGGGCACCTTTCAACAAAGCCACACCTTGCGGTATGTCTTTTTTGGCCATTACTTTTACTCTGAATTCATGAGGTTTGTAGCCTTCGTCCTTCTTTTTCTCCTCCTTAGTATCTTCTTTGGCCTCTTCTTTCTTTTCTTCGTCTTTCTCCTCAGTCTTTTTGGCTTCTGCCTCTGCCTTTTTCGTCATTTTCACACTATCTGCATAGGCCTCGGCAGCGTTCAGGTCATAGATAAAATGGGCATTGCCAATTGACCAGTGAACCTTTTTTGCATCGGCCGACCAAGCCGGAAACTGACCACCAATTTCAGTCAGTTTCATTGCCGGAAACTGTGCACTTTCGGGGTTTGAGACGGAAATAGTTGGAGTTTGTCCAAGTTTTGGCACCGTTACTACGTAAATATCATTGTTTATGAGTGCCATGGCTTTATCTCCTTCAGGAGCCATATATATGGCTGTAGCTCTGGATGGAGGGTTATTTTCACGCCATCCCTCACCTTCTTCGAGCGAGGTGCCACCTGCAGTCGTGCCAGCTTGCTGAGACCAGGGATCGTACACTTCGTATGGCGCATGGTGATGATCAGCGATAGAACCGTAAGTGGTAATTCCGGTAATTTTTACGATTTCCTTTTCATCGGTACCGTCCCACCTTACGGAGCTCAATCCATTGAAACCACTCAGGTAAATTCGGTCGCTACCTTTTACAAAGTGCGGCCCTCCTTTTCCCTGGGTTTTCATTATAAAGTTAATATCTCCTCCATCGGCAGAAATCCAGCAAAGGTCCTCATCGGCTCTTGGTGCTCCCGGACCGGAGGCATCTTTTAGGTTTTGTGCGCTTCCCTTGGTAAACACAATTCTATTGTTGGCCGCCCAGGCGGGTGTCTGATAAATAGCCGGTGTTTTGGTGAGTTTAACCGGACGTGGGCGCCCTTCCACATTCACTTTGTAAATAGCCCCACCATCTGTATCGGACCAGGTAACAAAAGCTATCATTTTACCATCTGGCGACCAGGTGGGCATGGCTTCAGTCATCTCAAAGTCGGTGAGTCTTTTGGGTTCACCATTGGGTATTTTCATTACATACAGTCGGTTGAGTGCCGTAAAAGCCAGTTGAGTACCATCCGGTGAAGGCACTCCATCGCGAATCTGTGTCACCACCATGTTCGGGTCGTCCGAAATAGGGTATTCAAACTTGAGGCGGGGGCCCATTTCTAACTTCACATCCACGTCCAGGGGTATCTCGGTTGCCTTTCCTTCTTCAATGGCTACCCTATAGAGTTTTCCTCCCCATGAGGTAATTACTTCTTTGGAATCGGGTGTAAAAGACATGGCAGGCAATACTCCTAGCGGAGCTATAGACTCCTGTTCATCGCGCTGAATCGGATAGGCCAACCACCTTTCATCACCTGTTGAAAGGTTTCTCAACACCAAGCCGGTTTGGTCTTCATAACGAGAGCCATACACCATCCATCGCCCGTCAGGTGAGAGAGTTGGCGTAAAGGCCGACCCATAACGGCTGGTAATGGTAGCTCTCTGCCCATTCTCTCTGTCATACATACCAATTTGGTACTGAGGTAACTGCGCATTGTAATTCCACGCACCATTACGCTGCGAAAAATAGATGTATCGACCATCGGCCGAAAATGCCGGCTCAATCACTTTCAGGCTGCTTGGCTCATCGATAAGCTGAAAGCCTCCACCACCATCTTTGTGGTACATAAATAACTTTAAGTTTCTGCGGCCTTTCGATACCACTACATAGTCACCGTCAGGCGACCATTCGGCCGATTGCACCCACTCATTGTTGCCCTTAGTAATCTGAGTGAATTCTTTTGTTTCCAGGTTCATAATCCAGGCATTGTCCGAACCGCTTCTGTCTGAGGTAAACACAATGCTTTTTCCATCCGGACTATAGCGAGGGTGCGTATCGTAGGCCATGCCATCGGTAATCCGCGTAGCCTTTCCTCCCGAAATAGGCATGGTATACAGGTCTCCCAGCATATCGAAAGCAATAGTTTTTCCATCGGGTGAAACGTCTACAGAAAGCCAGGTACCTTCCTTGGTATTAAACTCAAGCAGTCGATCGGCCTTGAGAGGCAAATCTTTGTAGGTTTTTTGGTTGAATTTTGAGGTATCGGACTTATCGTCTTGCCAAAAGGCATGAGCGGGCTGTACTCCCACCCCTAACCAGACAAGACCAATAAAGAGGCATAAAAGTACTCTATGTACGGTAGCCTTCCATTGAGTTGAATGCGTCATAGCTTAGTTGATTAGTTTGTAAACAGTCTTGAATTTAAGAAATATCGGTTACGCAGTAAGCTGAATAATAATTAACATTGCGAAAAAACCGGAATGGCTCAGAAACGAAAAGCAGCTTCACGAAAAACCAGCAGTAGAGCGGGAAGCAAAAAGAACAGCTCTGGCTTTAGTCTTGGCAAATTTATCCTAGGAGTCTTAATTTTAGGTGGACTGGGCTACACCGGTCTGGCCTTGCGCGAAGGAGAATTGGTGCCTGAGTCCATCAGAGAATTCAGGTTAGAATCACCCCTCAATGGTGACCGTATTAAAGCTGAGCCGGGATCTGAAAACACAGGAAGCGAGGTAATATCAGCCCCTGAATCAACCTCTGAACCTTCTAATAATGAAGATCTTAACTACAGTGAATTTGATTTATACTTTACCTCTGCATTTGACTTCATGTGGCCGGCATACAACACGAATGATGCCATTATAGAAAGACCTTATTATACCCTGCGCTACAACGAAGACCATGAGCAAGCCATGTGGGTTGCATACAAATTAGTGGCTGATTCGCTTAACCGGCCCACTTTCGATAGAGCCGATGATTTTAGGGAAGATCCAAGGGTTCGAACCGGATCGGCTTCACTGGCCGACTACAGGGGCTCAGGCTACGACCGTGGTCATTTGGCTCCTGCCGCAGACTTTTCATATGATGAATTTGCCCTTTCTCAGAGTTTTTACATGAGTAATATGAGTCCGCAAGATCCCGGGTTCAACAGAGGCATTTGGAAAAAACTGGAATCGAAAGTGCGAGACTGGGCTAAAGAAAATGGAGTGGTATATGTGGTTACGGGCCCGGTGTTGAAATCCGGACTCAAAAGTATTGGTCCAAATAAGGTATCGGTGCCTGAATACTACTACAAGATTGTGCTAGACATTGACAGGCCGGAAATCAAGGCCATTGCATTTCTTATGAAAAACGAAAAATCTTCGAATGAGCTAAGTTCTTTTGTGGTAACTATCGATGAAATAGAAAGACTCACCCGGCTCGATTTCTTTCCTTCCATACCCGATGAACTGGAAAATATGCTCGAAAGTACGGTGATGACCAGCCGTTGGAACTTCGACTAATACCACATTGACGGAACTACTTGCAATACCTGGCAATAGCGTCTTTAGCCTCTTCTGACCCCAAAGCCCTCGCACGGTTCAAGTCATTGCAAGCACCCTTGGATTGATTCAAAGCCACTTTCAAAGCACCCCTATACAAGAACGCTTCGGCATTCTCATTATCGAAGTTTATGGCTTGGTCGTAATTGGCTTTTGCTTCATCGAAATCACCCAATTGATGATGGGAACGACCTTTTAGCAGATAGGCAGTAGACACCCTTCCATCTACCTGAATCACTTTATCGAAATAATAAATGGCTTTGGTGAAATCTTTGGAGTTATACCAATACTTGCCCATGCTCAGGTTGGCGTTCACATTGGTCTCATCAATAGCCAAAACTGCTTCGAAGTCCTCTCTGGCTTCCTCCAGTTGACCCACTTCTTCATAGGCTCTACCTCTGTTGTAAAGTGATTTTATGTCTTTTGGTTTCGTAGAAAGGTATTCGGTATAGGATTCAATGGCCTCATTGTATTTGCCGTCTTTAAACAGCACATCGGCCTCTCTGGTTACATCAGAATTACAAGCTGAAAACACCACCATCATCAGCACCCAAATCAACCCTATCAACTTTTTCATTTTATCTGTTTTTCAAATTGCGGCTGCAAAGTTAGCCCTTTAAACATCAGAATAAAAGAAAAAGGGGGCACTAAGCCCCCTTTCCTCAGGTAGGGTGAAAGGTCTACCCTAAAGCGGACAAGTGTCCGCTACCCAATGTCAAAAACTCAAACAACTACCCTATAAAAGACAAGCTAAAGACCAAAAAAATAAGCCACTGAAAATCAGTGGCTTATATAAATTCATACAATATTATCGCTCCCAAAACGGGAAATTCTCATTCAATTCTAGACGGCTACATTGTTTTCTCTAAGCGCATCATTGAGTGAGGTTTTCTTATCCGTACTTTCTTTGCGTTTTCCGATAATCAAGGCTGTAGGAACCTGGTACTCTCCTGCCGGGAACTTTTTAGTATAGGAGCCCGGAATAACTACCGATCGCTCAGGCACATAGCCCTTGTATTCTACAGGTTCAGAACCTGTCACATCAATAATTTTGGTGCTAGCTGTAAGTGTCACGTTAGCCCCTAACACAGCTTCCTTACCTACTCTAACGCCTTCCACCACTATACATCGCGAGCCAATAAAGGCATTGTCTTCAATAATTACAGGAGCAGCCTGTAGAGGCTCCAACACTCCACCAATACCTACCCCACCACTTAGGTGTACGTTTTTACCGATCTGGGCGCAGCTACCAACCGTAGCCCAGGTATCTACCATAGTGCCGGCATCCACATAAGCTCCAATGTTTACATAGGATGGCATTAGAATAACGCCACTGCTAATGTAGGCTCCATATCTGGCCACGGCATGAGGAACCACACGGACTCCTTTCTGTTCATATCCGGTTTTGAGCTTCATTTTATCGTGAAACTCAAACGGCCCAACTTCAATGGTTTGCATTTTCTGAATAGGGAAGTAAAGAATCACCGCCTTTTTTACCCATTCATTAACTACCCAACCTTCTTCTGTGGGAGTGGCCACACGCTTATCTCCTCTATCCAAATCTTCAATAATAGTTTTGATGGCAATTACCACCTCCTTATCATTGAGTAATGTGCGGTCTTCCCAAGCTCTTTCGATGATGTCTTTTAGTTCCATTTATATCGCAGAAAATTTTAACTTTAATACTGTTGATGAAAAAGACCAAAGTAGTAATTGCCTCGCTGCTTAAGCCAATAGATGACACCCGCATGTATGAGAAATTCGGCCTTTCAATGGCTGAAACAAATAAATATGATATTAATATCATAGGCTTTGATTCAAAAAATGTCCGTACACATGAAGGCATTACTTTTCACCCTCATGGTCCCTTCGGACGTTTGAGCTTTCAGCGCCTTATTCATCCCTTCAAAGTATTCAAAAAGTACATTCAACTAAAACCTGAAATAATAATAGCTAACACCCATGAATTACTGATAGTTAGCAGTGTTTACAAAATTTTATTTGGCAGCAAACTCATCTATGATTTAAGAGAAAATTATGTAAAGAATATTCGTTTCACCCAGGTTTTCCCTCCCGCTGTCCGTCCGTTTCTGGCCGTGTGGGTACGAATGAAAGAATGGCTGAGCAGGCCCTTTATCAACCATTATATTCTTGCAGAAAGGGTGTACAACAAACAACTCCCCTTTCTTTCAAAACGAGTAACCGTAATCGAAAATAAATATGCACCACAAACACATGAGTCTACGGCCTACCGCAACCCCGACCCTGAATATATAGACCTGCTATATACAGGCACCATTTCTGAGTCTAATGGGGTGTTTGATGCCATAGACATCACCAAATCGCTTCATTTATGCGACCCGAAAGTCAGGCTCCGCATTGTAGGCTATTGTGCTCTTAAAAAAGACCTTATGCGTCTTCATAAAGAAATAGAGCACTATGAATTCATAGAACTAAATGGCGGAGATCACCTCGTTCCGCACCTGGAGATTATTGAAGCCATTCAAAAGGCCGATTTTGGTTTTGTACTAAAACGCTCGAATGGAGGTATTAATGACGACAAAATACTCACCAGGCTTTTTGAGTATACCGCCAATAAACTGCCTATTCTACTGCTCAACAACCCCACATGGTTGCAGTTCTGTGCCGAGTTTAATGCGGCCATTGAAGTTAACCCTGATGACTTTGATGCAAAGACCTTGTTGAACACCATGAAGACCAAAACCTTCTACGATAGGGGTAATGCTTCTTCCAGCCTTTGGTCGAGTGAGAAGCCGAAACTACTGAACTTATTAGAGGAACTCTCCGGGCAATGAGCTAACAACCACCTTCTGCCGAGTTTAAGCCAACCTTACCAACAGCCTCTTCTCTCATTTTTAGTTTTGTCTAAAAATTTTTATCTCCCCAACTAACAAGCTTTAAATCAGCAATATGGAGCATATTTTAAATAGTTTAGATTATCAATACATTTTTTTTAGATAAATCTAAAACATATATTTGTGTCAAACTTTAATTACGTGTATAGTCTATCGGAAGAAAACTACATAAAGGCTATTTACCACCTGTCTAACCACGGACAGGAAAGTGTAAACACCAATGCCATAGCCATAGAAATGAACACTACTCCGGCCTCAGTAAGCGATATGATCCGCAAACTCTCTAAAAAGAAAGTGGTGGACTATCAGAAATATCGCGGGGTTCATATCTCGGAGAAAGGCAAAGAGATTGCGCTCAAAATAATTCGTAAGCACAGGCTCTGGGAAGTGTTCTTGGTTGAAAAGCTAAATTTTCATTGGGACGAAGTGCACGATATTGCCGAACAATTAGAGCACATTAAATCTCCCCTACTGATAAGTAAACTAGATGAGTTTTTGGGCTTTCCTAAGCACGATCCGCATGGCGACCCCATACCCGATGAGAATGGAGTCTTTTCTACCGTAAAGAAGGAACCCCTCTGCAATATAGAAGCAGGACAGAGCTGCAAAGTAATTACCGTAAATGATTCCAGTTCGGCCTTCTTAAAATATTTGGACAAGGTGGGTATATCGATTGGCACCACCTTGCGAATAGATGATCACAATGAGTTCGATGGCTCTGTAGACATTACCATAAACCAAAATAAAAGCACCACCGTATCTCCGGCCGCTGCCCAAAATATACTTGTAACACCGCTATGATTAAATCTCTACACATTGCACTGTTGGCCGTATTGATTCTTTTGGGCTGCCAACCTAAAACCAGCCGGAAAACTGTCGGTAAACTAAATGTTGTAGCCACTACCGGCATGATTGCCGATGTGGTCAAAAACATAGGCAAAGACTCTGTAACGGTAACAGCCCTAATGGGCCCTGGTGTAGACCCACACCTCTATAAGGCCACACAAGGCGACTTGGCACGCCTGCAACAAGCCGATATTATTTTCTATAACGGTCTACACCTCGAAGGTAAAATGGGCGAGGTATTCGAAAAACTGGAACGCATAAAAACGGTGATTCCGGTGGCCAGAGGTATTGAAAAGAACTTATTACTCGATAGTCCGGTATATCAGGGCACATACGACCCGCACATCTGGTTCGATGTAAGCCTTTGGAGCCAAACCATTGTGGAAGTAACCAATACATTGATTGAAGCCCGACCGGAAAACCGTGATTACTTTATTGCCAATGCTGAAGCTCTGCGTAGGCAATTTGCTGAGCTCCATGAGTGGGTCACGGAGCAAATCCAAACCATCCCCCCTACCAAGCGGATAATGATTACCGCTCACGATGCTTTTAGTTATTTCGGCAGGGCATATGGCCTGGAAGTACGCGGGCTACAGGGTATTTCTACACTCTCCGAGTTTGGGCTGAAAGACCGGGTAGACCTTATCAACTTTATTGTTGAAAAACAGATTAATGCAGTTTTTGTAGAAACCTCGGTTTCCGAAAAGAACATAAAAGCCATTGTGGAAGGCTGTGAACAGAAAGGCCACGAAGTGAAAATTGGAGGAAGCCTATTTTCTGATGCCATGGGCGCTGCCGGAACCCCTGAGGGAACCTATTTGGGCATGGTAAGAGCCAATGTTAAAACCATAGTTGAAGCATTGAAATGAGTTTAAAGTTCATGGTTCAAGGTTTTAAGAAAACACCTGGAACATTGAACATAAAACCTGAAACGGAACGAAGAAAATAGAAGCACAAGACCCCGGCTCGAAAGGGTGTCAAAAATTCGAAAGTCCCCTTTAGGGGATTTAGGGGGTACTTAAGGAAGGAAGAAATGAAAGTAGAAGCACAAGAACCAGTAGTAGAATTTCATGATTTGACGGTGTCGTATCATAAGAAGCCAGTACTCTGGAATATTGACATGACTTTACCCAAAGGCGCACTTATTGGAATTATCGGACCAAATGGAGCGGGAAAGTCAACCCTGATTAAGTCGGCCATGGGCTTGCTTCCTTTAGCCTCTGGTTATGTGAGAATATTCGATGAAGCACTGGACGATGTGAGGCATAGAGTAAGCTATGTGCCGCAACGCGAAAGTGTAGACTGGGATTTCCCCACCTCTGTGCTGGATGTGGTGCTGATGGGGCGTTACGCCAAGCTAGGTTTGCTCACACGCCCCAGAAAAGCCGATAAAGAAATGGCCTTAAACTGCTTGAGAAAGGTGGGAATGGAAGCCTATGTAGACCGACAAATATCCCAGCTTTCCGGTGGGCAACAGCAACGGGTTTTTCTGGCCAGAGCACTAGCTCAGGAGGCCGATCTATACTTTATGGACGAACCCTTTGCAGGAGTGGATGCGGCAACCGAAGCAGCCATACTTTCCATTATGCAAGAAATGACAGCACAGGGCAAAACCGTAATAGTGGTGCACCACGACCTACAGTCGGCTGCAGAGTTTTTCGATTGGATAGTACTGCTTAACATGAGACTTGTAGCTTCCGGCCCTATCGATAAGGTATTTACCAATGAAATGCTACAGGAAACTTATGGAGGAAAACTCACCGTATTGGCCGAGGTGGGCGAATTGGTTCGGAAAAGGCAAATACCCAGCCGGGAGAAATACTGATATGGAAACCTTACAGGAATTCTTTTCTTTCAGCGATCCAAGCATAATTGCCGTAACAGTGGGTGCCGTACTTCTGAGTGCCTCTTCGGCAGTAGTCGGGACTTTCACTTTTCTTAAAAAGAAAGCCCTGGTTGGCGATGCTGTGGCACATTCGGTATTGCCCGGCATATGCCTGGCCTTCATACTTTCCGGCACAAAAAACCCTCTTTGGCTAATTATAGGAGCTTTTGTCACCGGCTGGCTATCTCTGGTCATCATCGATAACATTACCCTTAAAACTAAGATCAAAGAAGATACCGCCATTGCCCTCATCCTATCTGTTTTCTTTGGCATTGGCATACTCCTGCTCACTCATATTCAGCATTCCGGAAATGCAGCTCAAACAGGCCTCGATTCTTTTTTATTTGGTAAAGCAGCCGCATTGGTAGGCCAAGACTTACAAGTTTTTGGTATTGTGGCTATTGTACTGCTGGTTACCGTAGCACTGTTTTTTAAAGAACTGAAGCTAATTGCCTTCGATGCCAGCTATGCCAAAGCTCTTGGGCTACCCGTAAAAGGGATGGATTTACTACTCACCTCGCTCACAGTGCTGGCTGTGGTTACCGGTATTCAAGCTGTGGGGGTAGTGTTAATGGCCGCCATGTTGATTACTCCGGCCGCAGCGGCCCGCTTTTGGACCAACGATGTACGAATAATGACCGTTTTAGCAGCCATTATGGGCGGAGTTTCCGGTCTTTCAGGGGCTTACGTAAGTTATGTGGCTCCGGCTATGCCCACAGGCCCGTGGATTGTAATGATTATTTCTGCCATTGCGCTCACCTCCTTCTTCATAGCCCCAAAGCGAGGTATTATTTCCCGCGGAGTTCAGCAAAGAAGGCTACAACGAATGATTATGGACGAAAACTTGCTCAAAGAGCTCTATCATCTGGGAGAAAAAGATGCAGATATTTATAAAGCACGCAGCATTGAAGAAATTGTTGAGGAACGTTTTTTTCCAAAAGACCGATTGAGAAGTTCGCTGAGAAGACTTAGGCGAGAAGGTTTCATTACCAAAGAAAACGGGCATTGGCGATACACCGAAGCCGGCCGGCAAAAAGGACAGCGGGTGGTCAAACTACACAGGCTCTGGGAGTTATATCTTTCCAAATACATGAAAATTGATCCTGATCATGTGCATGAAGATGCCGAAACCATAGAGCACATTATTACCCCCGAATTGGAAAAAAGATTGGAAAAAATGCTGGAATATCCTGAAGTGGATCCGCATGAAGAAAAGATACCGTATTGAAGTGGCTAAAAGACGGAAGACCAAGACAGTAAGCTTTAGGCAAGAGATTGTAATGAAAAATATTACCGATAACTAAACAACAATTAACCGACAACTGATTCGGATGGATGCTTTTTATATCATACTAACGGCTACTCTGTTTGCCATTTCCTGTGGTCTGCTTGGTTGCTTTCTGATTCTCAGAAAAATGGCCATGGTAGGTGATGCCATTTCTCATGCCGTATTGCCCGGCATAGTGATTGCTTTTTTGCTTACCGGTACCCGCGATTCGTTCGAAATGATACTCGGTGCTGCACTAATCGGTATCTTCAGCACTTTCCTTATCGAATTTTTTCATCATAAAGCCCGACTACAAACCGATGCAGCCATAGGAGTTACTTTTACCTGGCTGTTTGCTTTGGGTGTAATTCTTATCTCTGTTTTTGCGGGCCAGGTAGACCTCGATCAGGAATGCGTACTCTATGGTGAAATTGCCTATGTCCCAATCGATTTGTGGATTGGAGATAACGGTACCATATTTGGTCCAAGAGCCCTTTATGTAGCTACCATGACACTCATAGTGAATGTTGCCTTTATTCGCATTGGCTTTAAACAGCTACATTTAACCACCTTCGATCCGGCTTTTGCAGCTACCATAGGGGTTTCAGTGTCGCTTTGGAACTACCTCTTAATGGGAGCTGTATCCATGACTACTGTAGCCGCCTTCGATTCTGTAGGAGCCATTCTTGTTGTAGCCTTGCTTGTCGGGCCAGCTGTCATTGCCTACCTCCTCACCGACCGGTTCCAAACCATGATGATTATTACCGTTTTTGTGGCCATTGTCAGTAGTGCGCTCGGCTACTACCTTGCTGTTTGGGTCGATGGTTCCATTGCCGGTGCTATTGTTACCATCATAGGTATTCTGTTCGGGATCACCTTCCTCTTTTCTCCCGGCCATGGAGTGCTTATGAAGAAAAGACTCCAACGAAAAGAAGCACAAAGACTCAAAACTGAAGCTCCTCTCTCATAGTAGCGAAAGCTATTTTGATACCCTTTTCTTCCTTCCCAAGAGAAAGGTTTATTGATATCATTGAGGGAAGCTGCTAATGGTTAGTCGTTAACCGCTCTTCGTTATTCACCCCTTACCTACTCCTTGTCCCATCCTGAGCCCAGCCGAAGGATCCGGCAGGGACTTGTTCACGCTTATTCGTTATTGGTTATTCGGTTAATTGCTAAGAACGAAGCTTCACTTTCCTATCCTGAGCATGGCCGAAGGATCTGACACAGGGTCTGTTCGAGATTATTCGTTATTCGGTTAATTGCTAAGAACGAAACTTCACTTTCCTATCCTGAGCATAGCCGAAGGATCTGACACAGGGCTTGTTCATTGCTCATTCGTTATTGGTTAATCGTAAAGAAGGAAACCTCCCTCTCCTGTCCTAAGCGTAGTTGAAGAATCTGACGCAAGGCTTGTTCGAGATTATTGGTTATTCGGTTAATTACTAAGAACGAAACTTCACTTTCCTATCCTGAGCATAGCCGAAGGATCCCGCAGGGACTTGTTCACGCTTATTCGTTATTGGTTAAAGGAAACCTCCCTCTCCTGTCCTGAGCGTAGTTGAAGGATCTGACGCAAGGCCTGTTCGAGATTATTGGTTATTCGGTTAATTGCTAAGAACGAAACCTCACTTTCCTATCCTGAGCATGGCCGAAGGATATCCGACACTGGGCTTATTCATTGTTTATCGTCTATTATTGAAACTGAGACTATACTACAATCAATCCATAACAACGGTGGGAGAAACAAAGTAAAGTCGTAAAAAGCATTACACCACACAGCAAAAGCACTCGCTTCTCTTTACAACTAGCCATACTTGACAACAACGCAGGCTAGAAAAGAATTAGTTGCGAACTGGCCTTACCATTTAGAATTTGAGACATAAACATCTATTCATTCGAAAACCTATCTTTGCAGCATGCAAAATCTCCTGCAAAATGATGATACGATAATCGCTTTGGCCACTCCCCAGGGAGTTGGTGCCATTGGGG
The DNA here is from genome assembly GCF_002296035.1 of Roseivirga sp. UBA838. Lineage (NCBI taxonomy): Bacteria > Pseudomonadati > Bacteroidota > Cytophagia > Cytophagales > Roseivirgaceae > Roseivirga > Roseivirga sp. UBA838. Next base: position 110,609 of record NZ_DBHC01000042.1, on the reverse strand, counting down.
TAATTCGTTTAAGTGGAAAAGAGGCAATCAACATCACCAATAAGGTTTTTAAAGGAAAAGACCTGACAAAACAGGAGTCACACACGATTCATTTTGGTACAATTCGCGATGAGGACAACCGCATTTTAGATGAGGTGTTGGTTTCATTGTTTATTGCCCCAAAATCCTTTACCAAAGAGAACGTGGTAGAAATATCCTGCCATGGCTCCAACTTCATCATCAAGCAGATTATCCAACTTCTGATCAGAAAAGGAGCCAGACCGGCCAAGCCGGGTGAATTCACCAAACGTGCCTTTATGAATGGACAGTTCGATTTAGCTCAAGCTGAAGCAGTGGCCGACCTCATCAATGCCGATACCGAAGCGGCTCATAATGCAGCTCTGAATCAGATGCGTGGTGGGTTCTCTGGTGAGATCAAAAAGCTTCGCGAGGAGTTAATTCATTTTGCCTCTATGATTGAGTTGGAACTCGACTTTGGCGAAGAAGATGTAGAATTCGCTAGCAGAGATGACCTCAAAGACCTTGTGAACCGACTTTTAACGGTTGTAAATGCACTTATACAAAGTTTTGACCTGGGTAACGTGATCAAAAACGGAGTACCCACGGTGATTGCCGGTAAGCCCAATGCCGGTAAATCTACCCTTCTCAACGCCCTGCTAAAAGAGGAAAAAGCCATAGTTTCCGACATTGCCGGTACTACCCGCGATTTTATCGAAGATGAAATCGTGATTGGTGGAGTAGCCTTCCGATTTATCGATACTGCGGGTTTGCGAGAAACTACCGATGCGATTGAAAAAATTGGTGTGGAGCGAACCCAAGCCAAAATGAAAACGGCATCCATGATCATCTACCTTTTCGACCTTTCTCAGGTAGATATTGTGGAAATGAACAAGGAGATCAATGTGCTGGAAAATACAGGAGTGCCATTCCTGAAAGTCGGTAACAAACTGGATAAGGTAGATGACGCTTTGGTTGAAAAGCTCCAACATCAACACCCTGATATGCTTTTCCTTACCGCCAAAGAGCCGGAGCATGTGGAGTTGCTCAAAGAGCGAATTCTAGAACTCGTGAACCTCAACAAGTTCAAACGGGGCGATACCGTGGTGACAAATATCCGTCATTACGATTCCCTCCTTCAAACCAAAAATACCCTCATGAACGTCATCGAAGGCATTGACAACCAAGTCACCAATGACTTTGTGGCCATGGATATCCGCCAAGCGCTCCACTACCTTGGTGAGATCACCGGAGAAATCACCACAGATGATTTGCTGGCGAATATTTTCAGCAAGTTTTGTATTGGGAAGTAAGTTACTTTCCCTTCATACGCTAAACCCTTCTCTTTCTATCATTTAGGCTGTTTTTCCTTCTTTTATTTGTTGCTAATTATCCCTTTTTTTACTTATATTTGTTGCTAATCAGTTGTTACTAGAAACAAGTTTGTTGGTAGCAACAGATTTTTTGAGCAATGGCGAGATGATGTTACATCAGGATACATACTGATACAATCAGATACATCCAGTGACAGAAACAAGCCCACAAAAGGAAACACGTGAGCAGCAACATTGAGATACCAAAGATCTGTCAGCACTGTGGTGAGTCCTTCATCGCAAAGACTACGGTTACCCAATTCTGTAGCCAGACATGTGCATCCCGAAATTATAAGAAGCGCAAGCGGGATGCTAAGCTACAAGAAGTCGCTCCTGTCTCCCACCAACGTTTAGAGTTCCAAGAAGATCAGTTAGGAAGCAAAGACTTTCTAAGCATCGAAGAAACCTGCAAGCTACTTGGAGCAAGTCGCATGACTATCTACCGTCAAATCAAGTCCGGCACAATCAAAGCGGCCAAACTTGGTAGACGAACCATAATAAGGAGAACCGAAATCGATAAACTGTTTCAGATATGAAGGTAACACTAAGACAACGCAACCAAGGCGGACAGACCAGCTTATACCTCGACTATTACCATAAAGGAAAGCGGAAAACCGAGTACCTAAAATTGTACCTCGACCCCAATGCTAAAACCAAGGAGGAAAAAGAGGTCAACAAAAAGACCATGCAATTAGCAGAGACTATCAGGGCACAAAGACAAATCGAAATCCAAAACGGTGTTTATGGCTTTCGTGATCAGGAGAAGCAAAAAGGCAGCTTCCTTTCCTACATTGAATTGCTTGCACAGCAAAGGGATGACAGCCCCGGCAATCATGGCAATTGGACCAGCATGATTAAGCACCTGAAAGCCTTTTGCAACTATGATTTATCTTTCACGGAAGTGGACAGGCAGTTTGTCCAGGACTTCAAACAGTACCTTGATAAGAAGGCCATAGCCCACGGAAATCAGAAGCTATCCCAAAACTCCAAGTACTCCTATTTCAATAAGCTAAGGGCAGCCCTGAAACAGGCCGTGAAAGACGGCATCATTCCAACCAATCCTTCTGAAGGTGTAGAAGCTTTCAAGCAAGGAGAACCGGAAAGAGAGTTTTTGACACTGGAAGAGCTGCAAGCAGCAGTAAAGGCAGAATGTGAAATTCCAATCCTAAAAACGGCATTCATTTTTTCATGCCTTACAGGGTTGCGCTGGTCAGATATAAACAAGCTCGTTTGGTCGGAAGTACAGCACTCAAATGAAATGGGCTACTATATTCGATTCAGACAGAAGAAAACCAAAGGAGCGGAAACCCTACCCATTTCAGAACAAGCCTTCGGCTTGCTCGGAGAACGTGAGGAAAGAGAAGAAAGAGTTTTCAAAGGTTTGAAGTATTCGGCATGGCACAACCTGAAATTGCAACAATGGATGATGAAAGCCGGAATCTCCAAAACAATCACTTTCCATTGCGCCCGTCATACCTATGCCACATTGCAGCTTACAATGGGAACCGATATTTACACTGTTTCAAAGCTCTTAGGCCATAGGGAATTGAAAACAACCCAAGTCTATGCGAAAATCATAGACGACAAGAAGAAAGAGGCGGCCAGTAAAATCAAACTTGACCTATGAGCAATCAAACCAAAATACTTGACGATATTCTCTACCAGGGGCTTCGCCCTTGGTCAGAGAAAAACAGCGTGGACGAAAAGTTTGCTCCAAAGTTCCGTTCCCTGAAAGAAGCCTCCACCGATTACCCATTCCGGTATGAAATCAAATTTGAAAGGCCATTTGACAACAAAACCAAATACTACTCAAAGCTGATTCTGAACACCCTCAAGACAGACGTTGAAAGGCTCTACAACCTCATCAGTGAAGACGATACAGAAAACCTCATCCGCTATTGGCTGGATGACACCCTCAACAAGCGTTTAAAGACCCGCTTAAAAGACATTGGAAAGCTAATTAAAGAGAAGGATTTTGATTTGGTTTACATAGATCCCAAGAAAGCTTCCATTGAGTTTGACCAGGCACACAAAGCCAACACCTATATCATCCAATTGCTAAAGCTTGCATACATGCAACTTTACCTCGAAATCCAAGATGCTTTCAGCACTTGGATTGATGACAAGTTGGTGATAGAGGATTTTTACACCCAGCTACTACTTGAACCAATACCGCAAAAAGCTTTATTGACCGAGATTCAAATCATTGAAGTTGAAGCAAAGAAAGAACCAACTAAAAAGTCCCAACCCGAACCAACGGTAAATTCATTTCATTCATTTACCTACAAGCAATTCAGCACAAGTCCAGACAAGCTAACTGATTTATGTGATAGCCTCAAAAAGAACAATTTCATTAGCAAAGAAACTCAGCTATCCAGTTTCAGAAAGATTTTCTCAGGAGACGAAATCAAAACTCCTATTGTCTGGACAGGCAACGTAAGTGAGTTCTATTACTTCGTCAAATTGCTTTACACTAAACACAAATTGGTTGCAGACCTAAAGCAAAACCAATGGAAAGTTGCTTGCAAATGCTTTATTAAAACTGATGGATCATTCTTCGAACATGAAGGTCTTAGGAAAAATCAAGCTCCAAAGTCAACAGGCCATTTATTGGAATCCGCTATTTCATTGCTGAAATAACCCGCTCGACACTTTACTCCTACTATCTTTTTTCTGTTTTTGTTTAGCCCTCTTTTTCAAAAAAAGTGGGCTATTCTTTTTTTCAACCCACTCGACACTCGACACTCGACACTCCCCCCGCCATTCTGCACTCCTAACGCCCTGTTAGCCATTCTAATTTAGCCCTGTCTTCGACAATCGAAGATGACATTTGGCCAGATGTCCATTTCCTAATTCATAATTGATTAAGTCATGGACGAAATAATTGAACGTCTTGAAAATCTCCAACGCCTAATTGAGAGCCAGGGGATTTACACTAAGGAAGTTTTAAACTTCAATGAAGCTTGCCAGTATCTGGAGCTTTCCCAATCTCACTTGTACAAGTTGACAAGTGCAGGGAGCATTCCGCACTACAAGCCCAATGGAAAGAAGCTCTATTTCAAAAGAAGCGAGCTGGAAAGCTGGTTGCTACGCAACCGCAATTCCACTCAGGAAGAAATAGACCAAAGGGCAGCGGATTACCTAATCAAGAAAGGGAGGGTGAAGCTATGAACGAGATAATGGATATGATCTTGACGCTAACTCAAGACATAAAAACAGTCAAAGCCTACCTCCTCAACTTCCATAAATCACGCTTGGAGCAATTCAGCGAAGAATGGATTGATGGACAGGTAGTGATGCAAACGCTTCACATCAGCAAAAGAACCCTCCAATCCCTTCGGGATAGTGGGGTTCTTCCCTACAGCCGAATCAATGGCAAATTCTACTACAAGGTTTCTGATATAGAAGCCTTGCTGGAATCCAATTACTCACCTTCAAAATCAAAGCACTATGGAGGTAAGTAGAAAAGCCATTCTCGACAAAACGCACTACGGCTTAAATATCTACGCCTATGTGCTGCGACAGTACTATCCGGGTGAAATCGACTCTGGAGATTCGAGCACACCGAATAAAGATAAATCAAAAGGTGCTCAAACAGTCCTTTCCCTTTCGGGAAGGGACTGCAAACCTGCAAAGAACCCATTCAATGCGGACAAGCCTACATTGTTGGTAAAGGTTGTTGACGGTTGTGCTACGCACACCGATTCAGAAGAAGCCATTGCACAAGGCAATGTCTTTGATTTTGCAGCACTGCATTTCAGCCTCGAAGGGCAAGCCCTTCTTGATAAGCTGAATGAAGAACTGCATTTGCGTATCGGTAAGCAACAAGGTTTTTACGCTCAGGCAGATTCGCAACCTACGGTTGCTCTTCCTGAAATAGTCAAACCGGCTGCGCCAGTTTTCAGCTATTTCAATAGACCTGTCACCAACGTAACACCAAGTCGGCAAGCCTCCTTGGTTGAGGTGTACAACCTTATCAAAGGAAATGAATTTGCATCGTGTACAAGTACACTTCGCAACATTCCCGACCCGAAAGAAGCCAGAAAGTACAAGGCTCAAAATTTCGATTATGTGACCTTCTCAGGCACTTTCTCCAAGAGAAATGATGCAAACCTTCAAAGACATTCAGGTTTGCTCACAATCGATTTTGACCACATTGAGGACGTTCCTACACTCAAGACGGCACTACTCAACGACCACTACTTTGAAACGGAGCTACTGTTTGTATCTCCTTCAGGTGATGGCCTCAAATGGGTAATACCAATCGACTTGACGCAGGCAAAACACCAGGACTATCTCAAGGCAGTGGCAAACTACGTTTCCCACACCTACCATCTCGAAATAGACCAATCAGGCAAGGACATTTCAAGAGCCTGTTTCCTTCCACATGATTCAGAAATATTCATCAATCCTAAATACTTGTAGGACATGGAAAGAAAAACATTCAATCCGCAGGATTGGCTTAATCAGCCAACCCCGCAACCGAAAGTTACAGAGCAACCAACTTTCAATACAGATTCCCAATCAGACGAAGTAGAGCGCATCATCCAAAGCATTGAAGCCAACCGAACAGATATTACGTCCACTTATAGCGATTGGGTAAATATCGGATTTGCTTTCTCAGATGAGTTTGGAGAAAATGGACGTACCCTATTTCATAGGGTGAGCCAGTTTTATCCAGGCTATTCCGCCCCGGAGTGCGACAAGCAATTTGACAATTGCTTGAAATCAAAAGGTCATGGCGTTTCACTAAAGACCTTTTTCTACCTCGCCAAGGATGCAGGAATTGACATCGCACCTCCACGGACAGAAAAACAGGATCAGCGAACCTTCAAAAGTGAAAAGCTGAATGGTAGTCAATCTGAATACCACCAGCCCGAAAATCAGGAACCGGAAGAAATGCCAACCCTTCCAGATTCCTTGTTTCCTGAACTTCCTGAATTTCTGCAAAAGGTTGTGGCGGTTGCCACTTCCAATGAGGAAAGAGATATTCTCCTCCTCGGTTCCCTCGGAGCTATCAGCGCATGTTTACCCAAAGTATCGGGCATCTATGATGGCAAACGAGTATTCCCCAATCTATTCCTATTCATTACAGCCCAGGCATCCGCAGGAAAAGGCCGATTGGTGCATTGCCGCCAATTGGTCAATCCCATTCATAAGGAATTGAGGGAACAAGCCAAACTCCACAAACAACACTATGAATTGGAAATGGCAGAATACAACTCCAAGAAGGGAAAGGAAGATGGTATCGAGAAGCCAGCCAAACCACCTGAAAAGATGCTTTTCATTCCAGCCAACAACAGTTCAACGGGTGCTTATCAGCTTTTGGGTGATAGTGATGGCAGAGGACTAATATTCGAGACCGAAGGTGATACCTTAGCCCATGCCTTCAAGAGCGATTACGGAAACTACAGTGATGGCTTTAGAAAAGCCTTTCACCATGAAACCATTTCCTATTATCGCAGAACCGACCGTGAGTTTGTGGACATAGAAAGCCCTTGCCTTTCTACTGTCCTTTCAGGAACGCCAAAACAAGTTTCGGCATTGATACCCAACGCTGAAAACGGCTTATTCAGCCGTTTCATCTTCTATTTCATGAACGTGCGCCCGGTATGGAAAAATGTCTTTGCAAGCCAAACGGATAACGGATTGGACGATTACTTTGAAGCCCTGGGCAATGAGTTCTATGAACTCTACAAAGTCATCATGCAGGACGAACCAAGGCAGTTCTACCTTACGGCAGACCAGCAAGAGCAGTTCAATCAGTTCTTTGGGCAGATACAGGAAAAGTACCTCAACCTTCAAGGATTGGACTACATGGCAACCATCAGAAGATTAGGTTTGATAGCCTTCCGCATAAGCATGATATTCTCTGCTTTGCGGATCATGGAAACGGGTGACACTTCCAAGAAGCTGATTTGTGAGGAAAGGGATTTTCAAGCTGCGCTTGAAATGGTCAAAGTATTGGTAAAGCATTCAAGCAAGGTATTTGGAGAGCTACCACAAGAAGAATCCAAACCAAGCAGGATGAACAAGAAAGAAAAGTTCCTCTATGCCCTACCGTACAACTTCAACCGCCAGAAGTATCTTGAAGTAGCCAACACCCTGAGTATTCCGGCAAAGACAGCCGAAGGCTACATCACCGCTTTTGCTAAATCGGGATTGATTCACCGTGAATCTCAGGACAATTACATCAATACGTCACTTGAGGAAACCAAGGATTCTAAGGATGCTGAGGACGTATAGTCCTTGGCATCCTCCATTTCCTCAAAATCCTGAAATCAGTTTACCACTATATTTTTCTTTTACTATCGTTATCTTTTCTTATATTAGCCAAATATTGACAAGTCATAAATTAACAGGTCATGTTTTTCGGTGAAAGAATAAGAGAGCTTAGAGAAAGCCAGGGATTGTTACAACGACAGTTAGCGGCAAACCTTGAGATAGACACCCCCATGTTCAGCAAAATTGAGCGTGGTGAACGGAAAGCCAAACGGGAACAGGTACTGAAAATTGCCGAAATCCTCAAAGCAAGCGAACAGGAATTATTGGCTTTGTGGTTAGCAGACCAAATCAAGGAAATAGTAACAGACGAAGATCAGGCATTACAAGCATTGAAAATCGCTCAAAAGGATATAAACCAAGCAAACACCAAATAAGAATGAACCAAGTACAACATAACGCTATCGTTAATTTCATCTGGAGTATTGCTGATGATGTGTTACGTGATGTCTATACACGTGGAAAATACAGAGATATAATCTTACCATTTACCGTACTGCGCAGACTGGATGCCATTTTGGAGCCAACCAAAGACAAAGTTTTGGAGATGCACCAAAAGCTGAACGAAATGAAGATTGACAACCAATCTGCTCAATTGCGCAAAACCAGTGGCTATGTGTTTTACAATACCTCAAACTACACCTTCAAAAGGTTATTGAATGAACCGGGCAATATTCGTCAAAACTTAGAAACTTACCTGGATGGCTTTAGTAGCAATGTGCAGGACATCATCAGTAAGTTCAAATTGAGAAACCAGTTGGAGACTTTGGAAGAAGGCAACATTACCTTTCCACTGATTGAAAAATTTTGCTCAAGCACTATTAACCTAAGCCCAATGCCTGTCACAGATAAAGACGGCAATGTAGTCATGGAAGGCTTGACCAATTTAGGAATGGGCTATGTGTTTGAAGAACTGATACGCAAGTTTAACGAAGAGAATAACGAAGAAGCCGGAGAACACTTCACCCCAAGGGAAATCATTCGCTTAATGACCCACCTTATTTTTGAACCGCTCAAAGGAAAGATTAAGGACGGTACGTATTTGATTTACGACCCTGCTTGTGGTAGTGGTGGCATGCTTACCGAAGCGGAACACTTCGCCAAGAAACTCAACCCCAAAGCTACTTTCCACTTGTACGGTCAGGAAGTAAACCCAGAGACCTATGCCATCTGTAAAGCAGATATGCTGATAAAAGATGAAGACCCAGAGAAGATTGCTTTTGGCTCTACGTTAAGCAAAGATGGATTTCCAAATCTGCAATTTGACTTCATGATCAGTAACCCACCGTATGGGAAAACATGGAAAGTAGATGCAGATGCCATACTGGACAAAAAAGACATCATAGATCCTCGCTTTACCGTAGGTGTACCCCGAGTGAATGACGGCCAATTACTGTTTGTCATGAACATTGTTTCCAAACTGAAAACCAACAGCGAATTGGGTAGCAGGGCAGCTACTATTCATAATGGTTCAGCGTTGTTTACAGGAGATGCAGGACAAGGAGAAACCGAAATACGCAAATACCTTTTCGAGAATGATTTGCTAGAAGCGGTGATTGCCCTACCCAATGATTTGTTTTACAACACGGGCATACCCACCTACATTTTTATCCTGAACAACAAGAAGGAAGAAAAACGAAAAGGTAAACTGCAACTCATCAATGTTACTTCTGAGCAGTTCTACAGCAAAATGCGCAAGCCTTTGGGTAAAAAGCGGGTGGAGTTTAGCAAAGACCATATCCGCAAGATTACCGACCTGTTTTTGAACTTCGAGAACAATGAGCACAGCATCATTCTCGATAATGAGGATTTTGGCTACAGCCAGATAACCGTACACCGCCCTCAGCGTGATGAAGACGGAAATATCATCAAGGATGCCAAAGGCAAACCGAAAAGTGATAATGCCCTCAAAGACAAAGAAAACATTCCTTTAAAGGACGACATTGATGCCTTTTTTGCCAAAGAGGTTACCCCTTTTGTGCCGGATGCCTGGTATAAAAAGAGTGAAACCAAAATTGGCTATGAAATCAACTTTGCCAAGTACTTCTACCAGCACAAAGCCCCAAGGAGCTTAGAGGAAATATCTGCCGATATTTTCAAGATTGAGGAAGAAACCGAGCATCTATTAAAAGAAATTGTTGAAGCGTAAATGATGGTACAAGATATACATACAGCAACTTGGCTATCCACTGTTCCGCAGCATTGGAAGACTTTGCGCATCAAAAATCTCTTTGCCGAGATAGATGAAAGAAGCGAAACAGGCGAAGAAGAATTGCTCTCAGTTTCTCATTACACCGGAGTAACCAAAAAGCGAGACAGCCTTGAAAACGAGGATGATTTCATCAGCAATGCCAAAACCTTGGTTGGCTACAAAAAAGTAGCTGAAAATGATTTGGTAAGCAATATCATGTTGGCATGGAATGGTAGTTTGGGAATTTCAAAATATGATGGAATTACAAGCCCTGCCTATTGTGTGTATCGCATCAAAGGAGACAATAACCCACACTATTACGGCTATTTGTTCTCTACTGCTATCATGAAGGCAGAGTTTAGAAAAAAATCCTTCGGCATTATCGATAGCCGCTTGCGCTTATACTCAGATAAATTTTTCAGTATTCCGGTGGCTGTTCCTCCAAAAGATGAGCAAGACCAGATAGTGAATTACATAAAAGCCAAGTCAAAAAAAATAAAGCACTTCATCCAGAAAAAGCAAGCCTTTATTGAGTTGCTAAAAGAGCAACGGCAGGCAATAATTAGCAGGGCAGTAACCAAAGGAATTAACCCTGATGTAACTTTAAAGGATAGCAGTATCGAGTGGTTGGGGAAAATTCCTGAGCATTGGGAATTGAGGAAATTGAGATACTGTGGGCAATGTCAAAATGGGCTAAATAAAGGAGGAGAATTTTTTGGAAAAGGTTTTCCCTTTTTCGGTTATGGAGATATATACAACAATGAGATTTTGCCCGAAATCCCATCAGGTTTAGTTGAATCAACAGAAGAAGACCAAGCTAACTGTTCTGTTGAAAAAGGAGACGTTTTTTTCACTCGAACATCAGAAATTGTGGATGAAATCGCCATCGCTTCGACTTGTCACAAAACAATTCCTTATGCAACTTTTTCAGGGTTTTTAATTCGTTTCAGACCCACGGCAAACCTTCTTTATGAGGGTTACAGCACATACTACTTTAGAAATGAATTATTACGGGAGTATTTCGTAAAAGAAATGAACATCATAACCCGTGCTTCAATGAGTCAGGATTTATTGAAAAACCTTCCAATTGTTTTACCTCCAATCGAAGAACAAGTAATGATTTATAACTATATCAAAACCGAAACCGCCAAAATAGACCAGGCCATTGCGAAAGCAGAGAAAGAAATAGAACTCATCAAAGAGTATCGGGAAGCCATGATAGCCGAAGCGGTATTGGGGAAACTGGATGTAAAGGTTCACACTAAAAAAGTATTGGAAAATGGATAACAATCGTAACATATCGGAAGAAGAAGTTGATAATGCTATCATTGACGCTGGTGATGGTACAGAGAAAGAGCAGGTAGATGACCAGGTGTTGTTGATGGAAAAACCATTCGACCCTACGCTTATCAAGATAGAAACCAAAACACCTTCGTTAGATACCTTAATCAAGCGCATTGAAAGGAAAAGTATTCAAATGAATACCGAAACCTACTTTCAGCGCAAAGACGACCTTTGGGATAAAACCAAGCAAAGCCGACTGATAGAATCCATACTCATTCGTTTCCCTCTACCTGCCTTCTTTTTCGATGCGAGTGACGATAACAACTGGCTAGTAGTAGATGGACTGCAAAGATTAAGTAGTATCCGAAACTTTGTGGTAGATAAAAGTCAGGCATTGACCAATCTGGAGTTTTTAACTCATCTCAACGGCAAGTATTGGGATGATTTACCTGAAGACCTTCAACGAGTAATTGAAGAAGCCCAGGTAGTGATTTACAAGATCATGCCGGGTACACCCACCGATGTGAAATTCAACATCTTCAAACGTATCAATACAGGCGGATTGATCCTTGAACCTCAGGAAATTCGCCATGCCTTGTTCCAAGGTCGCCCTGCTACTTTTATCTATGAATTGGCAAATCTCAAAGCATTTAAAGAAGCCACTGGAAATAAAATTAAAACGGACAGAATGCTCGATAGAGATTTTGCCAACCGTTTCTTGGGCTTCTATCTCTTAGGAATAGAAAATTACGGCACAAGGGAATTTGGCTATGATTTAGACTCCTACATGAGCAAGGCAATGGCAGAGATTTACTCCAAAACAGAGGAGGAATTATCGCAAATTTCCGATGCTTTTAAAACATCCATGCAACTGGCCAAAACCATATTCGGAGACGAGGCATTCAGAAAAGTGCGCACAGGAAACAGAAGACTACCACCAATCAACAAAGCCCTATTTGATGCGCTTTCTACCCAATTGGCATTGTTATCAGAAGATGAAGCAACACGCCTAACGGAGAACAAAGCAACATTTAAAACTTCACTAAAAGAAGAGCTTACCAATAACGAGGTTTTCTTTTTGGCAGTAACCAGTGGTACAGGTGATAAAACCAAAGTGGCTACACGTCACAACAAAATCAGAGAATTAATTAATCAAACGATTAACCATGATTAGTAGTATAGAAATTAAGAACTTCAAATCCATCAAATCCAAAGTGTTTGCACTTCGGAATTTGAATGTGCTTTTGGGGCTCAACGGACAGGGAAAAAGTTCGTTCATTCAAAGTTTATTGCTCTTGCGACAAAGCAATACCGAACCGGGCAGAGTAAAAGGTTGGCTGAATTTAAAAGGTAGGTATGTTGATATTGGCAATACCAAGGATGCTTTTTATCAATATGCCAAAAAGGAGGACTTGATTTTCAACCTTTCTCTTGGAGAAGACACCACTATTCCTTTTCACTATGCCTATGAAATGGAAAAAGATGTTTTACCGCCCAAGGCCGACAAAAACATTTACGGTGAAACGGAAGTCAAATTTGAGTTATTGGTAAAGGATGCAGAAAAGCATACCGGACTATTTTCCAATCAGTTTCAGTACCTCAATGCTTATCGTATTCAACCGGAATCTACATACCCCAAGAGCAATAATGAAGTAGTTCAGAACAGGAATATTGGCATGAACGGCCAATATGCTGCACACTTTATTGAAACCTATTACGATGAAGAAGTAGCCTTTGACAACTTACTGCACCCCGATTCCTTTGTAGAAGATACACTACTTAAAAAGACAATTGTCAACAAAACACTCATCAACCAAATCAACCTTTGGTTGGGTGAAATTTCACCAGGTATAAATGTCCGCACTACTTCCATTAATCAGGATGAAGTATTGTTGGAATACGTTTTTGAGCAACCAACTTATGTAAACACCAACAGGTTCAAACCCGTCAATGTAGGCTTTGGTATCACTTATGCCCTCCCGGTAGTCACTGCTTTGTTATCAGCAAAACCCGGAGCATTATTGATAATTGAAAACCCAGAAAGTCATATCCATCCAAAAGGACAGGCAAAACTTGGAGAGTTGATTGCCTTAGTAGCTCAAAACGATGTGCAAATTATTATCGAAACCCATAGCGACCATATTGTAAACGGCATCCGTGTAGGCATCAAAGAAGATAAATTAAGTAAAGACAATGCAAGGCTGTTCTACTTCAAAAAGATTGTGGAGGAACAGGAACAATACTCAGCCATAACTGACATTGTTTTGGATAAGAATGGGACGTTAAGCGAATATCCAGAGAATCTATTGGATGAGTGGACTAACCAATTAGCAAAATTGATTTAGGCTTATGGAATTAATGTTTAACGAGTTAAGTGTTATTCCATATTCAGCGAATAAGTACGAAGCAATTGAAAGAATGACCCTATTCGCCAAAACCTTTAAGAAATCGAGGGATTTAGGCTTCAAACGCATTCGTTCAGATGTAAGTGTTTCAGAAATACGCCTTGCGGACGACTATACAGTTCATAGTTGGCTCATAGATAGTTCTGTCTCTCCTGAACTTAAAGGCTTCATGTTCGGAAGCATTATTACTCCATTTATAAATGAGGAAGATGGGCAGGTTGAGGAAGCCTATATTGAAGCAGAATATTTTTATAAGAGAAATGAAGCTGAAAAAGTACCCTGCTTAGGTTTAGCCGCAGCGCATTTATACGAATTGCCAACAATTAGTCTCAATACCTCAGTCGAATGGCAAAGAAACTTGTTGCCGATAATCGTTGAGAAAGATGAAACCTCTGAAGACCACCGAATACCAAATGTATTTGACGAATCCTGTTTTGGTGAGGAAGGAATTGCTGCATTTGTTGAGAATCTTGGAGAAGTAGAATTAATCGAAACCACATTGAATCCAGATGAGAAGGATATTCATTTAGCAGACCACCATGGAAAAGACGAGTTGCAAGCTCTTTGCAACCGGCTTAAACATAATGAATATGTTACAGCCATGCGATCAACTGATTGGGGCGGGAACACTTTCATAAGAAAAATTCATAAAAATGGTGTCGTTGAGATAACGCTATTTAAGTCTCAAAGAAAATACGCCTTATGGGTTCAAACAACTGGTAGAAATTACCGTGAAACAGAAGCCATTGCTCATAAATTAAGGGAAAGATATTCATAGCTATGCATACAACAGATACATCAGAAAAGGGCTTAGAAACGATCATTGAAAAGCATTTAATCAATCACAATGGCTTTATTGCAAGCTATAGTGCTGACTATGACCGTGACCTCTGCATCAATGAAAAGCTGTTGTTCGAGTTTTTGGCAGCAACACAACCCAATGCCCATGATACCATCATCAAAAGAGGCAAAGACAAATTCCTGAAACGCCTTTCAGACCAAATCCGCCAGAAAGGTATCATTGAAATACTTCGCAATGGGGTCAAGGATTTGGATTTAAGAGTACAGCTCTACTTTAAAAAGCCAACCTCTCTCCTTAACGATAAAGCCCAGAAGCAATACAGCAGTAATATTTTTTCTGTTACCCGACAGTTGTACTACAGTCTGGAAAACAGCAACTCTTTAGACATGGTGTTATTTATCAATGGTTTACCATTGAGCACCTTTGAATTAAAGAACCAATGGACAGGTCAGAATGTAAAACACGCCATACGCCAATACCAAACAGACCGAGATCCAAAAGAACCCTTGTTTGCCTTTGGCAGATGTATGGTTCACTTCGCTGTAGATGCCGATTTGGTTTACATGACCACTCACCTCAACAGTACAAAGACCTTTTTCCTACCTTTTAATAAAGGGAATAACGATGGTGCAGGCAATCCAGTAAACCCCGGAGGTTTAAAAACTGATTACCTCTGGAAAGATATTTTGACTAAAGACAGCTTGAGCAACATATTGGAAAACTTCGCTCAAATTGTTGAGGAGAAGGACGAAGACACAGGAAAGGTTAAACGCAAACTAATTTTTCCTCGATACCACCAACTCAGAGCGGTAAAAAAACTGCTGCATCATTCCAAAGAAAACGGTGTTGGCCAGAAATACCTCATTCAACATTCGGCTGGTTCAGGCAAATCAAATTCAATTACCTGGTTAGCCCACCAGTTGGTGAGTTTACACGATAGTGAAAATACAGAGACCGTTTTTGATAGTGTTATTGTAGTAACGGACAGGCGTGTCTTGGATAAGCAAATTAGAGATAACATCAAGCAATTTGCTCAGGTAAGTAGTGTTGTTGAAGCGATTGATAAAGGAAGCCGACAATTAAAACAGGCCCTTGAAGATGGAAAGAAAATCATTGTTACCACAGTTCAGAAGTTCCCATTCATCATAGATGAAATCGGAGCTTTACAGGCAAAGAAATTTGCCATCATTATTGATGAAGCACACAGCAGCCAAAGTGGTGAAACGGCCAGTAAAATGAATTGGGTGCTGTCCGATAAAGAAGTTACTTACGGTGAAGAACCCGAACCACCAACCTCTGAGGATATTATCAATGACTTGATAAAGAACCGTAAAATGCTGAAAAACGGAAGCTATTTTGCATTTACGGCCACCCCAAAAAACAAGACATTGGAAACCTTTGGAGAAAAAACAGCCGAAGGTAAATTCATAGCTTTTGATAATTACACCATGAAGCAGGCCATTGAGGAGGAATTCATTCTTGATGTGCTAAAGAACTACACCACTTATCAATCCTATTACAAATTAGATAAAGCTGTTGAAGACAACCCGGAGTTTGAAACACGTCAAGCCAACAAAAAGCTACGTGCTTATGTAGAAAGTCATCCTTTCTCCATCATGGAAAAATCTAAAATCATGTTAGACCACTTCCATGCGGACATTAGAAAGCTCATCAATGGTCAGGCAAAAGCAATGGTTGTTTGCAAAAGCATTAAAAACGCCATTCTTTACTATCAGGCTTTCAACGAGTATCTGAAAGAAATCAACTCGCCATACAAAGCCATTGTAGCTTTTTCAGGCACAAAAGAAATAGACGGAGAAGATTGGGATGAAGCCAGATTAAACGGTTTCCCGAGCAATGACATTCCAACTGAGTTCAAGAAAAAAGAATACCGCTTCCTGATAGTTGCCAATAAGTTTCAAACAGGTTTCGATCAGCCACTATTACATACCATGTATGTAGATAAAAAATTAGCGGATGTTCAGGCGGTACAAACTTTATCAAGACTCAATAGAGCTTATAAACCTTACAAAGAAGACACCTTTGTGATGGATTTCTTCAATACCACCGAGGATATTAAAAAAGCATTTGAGCCTTTCTATACCACCACCATTCTAAGTGAAGAAACAGACGCAAATAAACTCAATGATTTACAAGATGCCTTAGACAATGCTCAGGTCTATTCTCAGGATGATGTAGTCAACTTCACCGACTTGTATTTCAAGGAAGCAGACAGGCAGGAATTAGACCCAATCATTGATAAGTGTGTTGCGGAGTTTAAAACTGAACTGAATGAAGATGCACAGATTGATTTCTATGTAAAGGCGAAATCCTTCTTTAGAACGTATGCATTCCTTTCTAAGCTGCTATCCTTCAATAATTCTTATTGGGAGAGGTTGTACTGGTTTCTGAAATTCCTGATTCCTAAAATCAAGCCGGAGGAAATTGAGGATTTGGCCAAAGGCATTCTGGAAGCAATAGACCTTGATAGTTACAGACTAACCCGTACAACGCAAGAGAACATCAAACTAAGTGGTGATGAAGAATTAGACCCTACTCCGCCAGTAATGAAGGGCAAAAAAGGGGAACTTGGCTTTAATGAGTTGGATGCTATACTCAAAGAATTTAATACAAAGTTTGGCATTGATAACTGGACGGATGATGATAAGGTAAAGAAATTCCTGTTCGAGCAATTACCAGCCGATTTTGCCCGTGATGAGGCCACAGTCAATGCTGTTAAAAACAGTGACAAACAGAACGCTAAAATCACTTCTGATAAAAAGGTGGAGGATTTGATGCAAGATGTGATTTTCCAATACACCGATTTGTATAAAAAATTCACGGATGATCCAGATTTCAAACGCCAGTATTTAGACTTTGTATTTGACAAGATTTGGAATCAACAAACTAATCTTCAAAACAGACCTAAATAATGCCTAAACACTGTTTCAACATCCTAACATTCAATCACCCAAGTGAGGAATTTACCTTCTACTTTACAGATAAAGAGCAGGAAGGAGTTACAAGGATATTTCATGCCTTAGTTCCTAAAGAGGTCATTGAAAAGTATGGTGAACAGGAACATTATTACACTTCATTCGGGCAGCAGTTGGATGGTTTTTTGCCAATCAACAAATCAACTGCACCTACATTTGAAACCATTAAAACCAAAGAGGGAATTGAAAAATCCGTTCCGGTTTTCAATTCGGCTTTTTCCTCATCCATTCTCAAGCGGTATTACAATGGGTTAATTCACAATCACTTCAAGTCAAAGGGTTGTTTGGTCAAACCCAATTTTGTAAGCGATACGGAAGTATGGTTGCCAAGTGAGGTACAGGACTCAAAAGGCACTTACAAAATCTTTGACCGCTATTCCTTGAAGGTTCAATTCAAAACAGTTTCCAACAGCTTAGAGCTTTTGGTAACATTTGAAGGGAGATCCAAGATTTTCCGAACACCAGTAGCAGAACTTTTTGAGGAAGTGCCTGTAAAGGCTTTTAATTGGGTAGTTTTTGAAAAAGGATTGTACCGCTTTGATGAATTACCAGACGAAGGAAAAAGACAATACGACAAGGTTTATCCAGTATGGAACTTTGAAATCAGGGATGCTTTACAGCAGGAAACGGAAGCACCCGACAAAACCAACAAATACAAGAAGTTCAAAACAGCCATTGATAAATTCTACAAGCAGCATCTAAATACACAAGAGTTTAAGGCCATCATTCCAATATCATCCAATGGCTTTATTCCGGTGGAAGAAGCTCGAATAGGTACGGTAGAAAAGAGCAGTAACAAATTGATTTTCGGAAACCAGAAACCGCATCATATCCCTTACTATGGCATTACCGAACATGGTCCCTTTGAATTAAGCCCATCATCAAAGATTCATTTCTTCTTTATTCTCCATGAAGATGATAGAGAGGTAGCAGCCAAGATTCACAACTACTTTAATGGCAAACTCAACGGCTTTAGAGGTTTATCAAAGTTTATTCATACACCGTATCATCCTGATAGAGAACTCGCAATCTATTTTAAGGACAGGGATAACCCTTGGCCGGAACTCTACGAGCAAATCAACGATAAAGATTTTGATACCGACATTCAGCACATAGCCATTTACATTACCCCAATTAGCAAAAATGTTCCAGTCAAATCTCAGAGGTTGGTTTACTACAAGCTGAAAGAGCTACTATTGAAAAAAGGAGTTTCCTCTCAGGTGATAGATCCTGATAAAGTCATTAGCAACGACAAGTATCATTTCAGCTTGCCAAACATCGCAATTGCCATTCTCGCAAAGCTCAATGGCACTCCGTGGAGGTTGGACACAAAGCTGAAGAATGAATTGATTGTTGGAGTTGGAGCATTCAAGCACACAGAAGTTGACATCCAATATATCGGCAGTGCTTTCAGTTTCTCCAATACAGGGAAATTCAACCGCTTTGAATGCTTTCAAAAAGACCAAACAAAAGAGTTAGCAGGTTCAATCCTAAGAGCAGTTAAAGACTATGTGAATGTAAATACAGGAATCCGAAGGCTAGTAATTCACTTCTACAAAGACATGAGTAGAGAAGAAGTAGAACCGATTGAGAACGGCCTGAGAGAATTGGAATTGAACATTCCGGTATTCATTGTATCTATCAACAAAACAGAATCCTCTGATATTGTTGCCTTTGATTTGGACTGGAAAGATTTGATGCCTGTAAGTGGCACATTCATCAAATTAGGTTACAACAGGTTTTTATTGTTCAATAATACCAGGTATTCCGCATCGGAGTTCAATTTCAATGACGGGTTTTCATTTCCGGTAAAGCTCAAGATAAATTGCTCCAATCCCGAATTGGTTGATGATTACAAAACAGTAAAAGAGCTTATCGATCAGGTATATCAATTTAGCCGTATGTATTGGAAGTCAGTAAGACAACAGAACTTACCAGTTACCATCAAATACCCTGAAATGGTAGCAGAAATTCTCCCATACTTTGACGGTGATGAAATCCCAGACTATGGAAAGAACATTTTATGGTTTTTATAAAGCCCAATCTATCCCAAGAATTAATTCTTGTTACCCAAAAATGCTCATCGTTTTATTGCAATAACATTATAGGAGATATGGGAGAACGAAAACAGCATGTATTTGAATTTCAAAAGCTGAATATCTACTAAATAATCTCTTTCAACCTGGCATGGGATAGGGCTTCATCAATGTCTTTCGTAATGACAACATCCACCCCGGACTTTTTGAACGTATGCCTGACAGTACTACTCAGGTGTCTCTCTTTTACTTTCACAATGTATACCGAAGCAATCTGGTCAGGAAACTGCTCGACTATGCTCGCATAGATATGTATATCCCTTTGGCCATTGTCTCCTATCAATACAAATTTCATTTGGCGATACAATGAAAGCAAATGAACGATGCTTTGGTATTTGCCTTCATGGTGTCCTTTGCCTGAAAAGAGTAATTGCTTGATTCCAAATTTTGATCGGTTAAGCAAAAGAGGGCCATCAGGAAAGCCTCTTTCTTGTAATAATGTAACCCAAAAGGTATAGAGATTACGCTCACTGCTGCTCACATAAAAGAAAGGATTTTCTTCGGCATGCAATTTGTTATAAAACGTATGGATGTTTTGCGTCAGCTTCCTGGTTGTTTCATTTTTTGTAAGCAGTACCCATAATTTCTTAAAAAACGTGTAGGCATAAGATTTCACGATGGTATCATCAATGTCTGAAATGATCCCCATGCTGGATTCCTTACCCACAATCAGGAATTTTCCGGTTTTTCCTTCCATATCCGGCCCATCCACCACCTCGTAATAGGCCGTATGCCAGCCTTCCTCCAGGTCATCCTCAAATTGAAACTTAGTCTCAAAATAGCCCCGATCATCGGTTTGGGCAACAAGTTTTTTTTCATTAACAGTAACTGATATGGAACAATTTTTAATGGGCCGGGAAGAAAAGTTTTGGATCATTCTTTTCGAATTGCTCCATCTGGAATCCAATGCATGACTTTTTATTTTTTCCCTTTCGAGAATGACCGAACCCATCAAATAAACTTCATTTGGCTTTCCATAGCCTACATACGGTATGATTTTCTGTATTTTCACAATTAAGTAATCTGTATGTTAGTTATCTCGACATTAAATGAACATAGATTTATTCATCATCAACCCCATCTCCGGAGACACAGACAAAATAACCATTGCCAATGCTATTTCGCAATTTTCTTTAAAGAGGAGGACGCCTTACGCTGTTTTGTATACTACCGATAAAAATGATGAGGTCACCATTAAGCAAACCATTGACCTATATCAGCCGGAACGGGTGATTGTATGTGGAGGGGATGGTACCTTTAATCTTGTTGCAAGCCTAGTGTTAGGGTCACAAGTGAAATTAGGCCTTATCCCTGCTGGTTCGGCTAATGGCCTGGCTACAGAATTGAAAATCCCCTCTAGCATTAACGAGGCACTTGAGGTTTTAAACAGGAATAAATTACTGGCCATTGATGGGGTGAGATTTAATGACTCCCTCTATTCGTTTCATTTAAGTGATTTTGGGTTCAATGCAAAAATGATTGCAGAATTTGAGAAGCAGGGCACTCGTGGAATGATCTCCTATGCAAAAGCTTTTTTCAAATCATTGAGTGATGAAACCGTAGCTTCGTATGAACTATCAGTCAATGGAAAAACCATAGAAAGGGAAGCGGAAATGATCGTTATAGCCAATGCTGCAAGGTATGGAACCGGTGCCGTAGTTAGTCCATCGAGCAAGCTCCATGACGGGTACTTTGAAATCGTAGTATTTAAGCCTATCCCCCGTGTGAAATTAGTTAACCTAACGCTTTCAGCTTTTTTGGGAAGTCTTGAAAATTCTCCTTATGTAGAGATTATTAAAGCTAAAAAAGCTCACATAGCTACAAAAACTCCTCAATATTTTCAGGTAGATGGGCAAGTACAAGGCCGGTTAAGTGAAGTGTCAGTTGGTATCGTTGAAAATGCAATCAATGTGCTGGTGCCATAGATAAAAAACGGGGCGGCCATCGCTGGCCACCCCGTTTCAACTTCACCTAAGTAATGGGAAAGATTATTACTTGGTCTCATCGACTTCTTCAAACTCTACATCGGTAGCTTCATCCGAAGTGTTTTCAGCACCTGCTCCCGCATCAGCATTACTTTCAGTGCTACCTCCGGCTTGCTGCGCCTGGTAGATTTCCTGAGAAGCAGCCTGCCATAGGTTATTCAACTCTCCCATGGCTGGTTCTATAGCAGCAATGTCCTGTTTCTGGTGTGCTTCCTTCAACTTTTTCAAAGCCCCTTCAATCGCAGATTTATTGCCTTCAGAAAGCTTGTTACCAATTTCTGAAAGTTGCTTTTCAGTTTGGAAGATCAATGAATCCGCCTGGTTTAGCTTATCCACTTTTTCCCTGGCTTGCTTATCTGCCTCAGCGTTAGCTTCTGCTTCCTGCTTCATTCGTTGGATTTCCTCTTCAGTCAAACCTGAAGAAGCCTCGATTCTGATCTTTTGCTCTTTACCTGTGCCTTTGTCTTTAGCTGATACATTCAAAATACCGTTTGCATCAATGTCAAAGGTTACCTCGATCTGAGGGATTCCTCTTGGTGCAGGTGGAATACCGTCCAGGTGGAAGCGTCCGATGGTTTTGTTGTCCTTGGCCATGGGTCGCTCACCTTGCAACACATGCACTTCTACAGAAGGCTGGTTATCCGCAGCAGTCGAGAATACCTCTGATTTTTTAGCAGGAATAGTCGTATTCGCTTCTATCAATTTGGTAAATACACCGCCCATAGTTTCAATACCCAGAGACAATGGAGTGACATCAAGAAGCAATACATCTTTCACCTCACCGGTAAGCACGCCTCCCTGGATTGCTGCACCTAAAGCGACCACCTCATCCGGGTTCACACCTTTGGAAGGCTTTTTCCCGAAGAACTTCTCTACTTCTTCCTGGATTTTAGGGATACGGGTAGATCCTCCCACTAAAATCACCTCGTCTATATCAGAAGTAGAAAGTCCGGCATCTTTCAAAGCAGCTTCCACTGGTTTCATGGTTCGCTTGATGAGATCATCTGACAACTGCTCGAACTTAGCTCTTGTTAGTTTCTTCACCAGGTGCTTAGGCACACCATCTACCGGCATAATATATGGCAAGTTGATTTCAGTTTCTGATGAACTTGAAAGCTCAATTTTTGCTTTTTCAGCGGCTTCTTTCAATCGCTGAAGCGCCATCGGGTCTTTTTTCAGGTCTACCCCTTCATCTTTTTGAAACTCTTCTGCCAACCAGTTGATAATTACATCATCAAAGTCATCACCACCTAAGTGTACGTCACCGTTGGTTGATTTAACCTCAAAAACACCGTCTCCAAGCTCAAGAATAGAAATATCGAATGTACCACCACCCAGGTCATACACCGCAATTTTCATCTCCTTGTTTTTCTTGTCCAGGCCATAAGCCAATGCAGCAGCGGTAGGCTCATTGATGATCCTTTTTACATCCAGACCGGCAATCTGACCGGCTTCTTTGGTAGCTTGTCGCTCGGCATCATTAAAGTATGCCGGCACAGTGATAACTGCCTCTTTGATGTCCTGTCCGGTAAATTCCTCTGCGGTAGTTTTCATCTTTTGCAAGATCAGGGCTGAAATCTCCTGAGGGGTATAGCTTTTTTTACCGATTTTGATCTTCACGGTATCATTAGGCCCAGGCTCTACTTTGTAAGAGATGTTTTTCAATTCTGCTTTTACATCTCCGATTTTTTTTCCCATAAAGCGCTTCACAGAGCTTATGGTATTCTGTGGGTTGGTTACTGCCTGACGTTTTGCAGGGTCGCCCACTTTTATCTCATCATTCTCCAAAAAGGCCACAATGGAAGGGGTGGTTCTCTTGCCTTCACTGTTTGGAATAACCACGGGCTGATTGCCCTCCATTACCGCCACGCAGGAGTTGGTGGTTCCTAAGTCAATACCTATTATCTTTCCCATTTACTTATGATTTTTAATTTTTTAATTCAAATAGTTTTCGCAAGTCATTAATTCAATTTAAATACCAGGCCAAAGAGACAGACAAAATGACATTTTTTGACCAAAGGAATAAAAAAATAATGCCATTATGGCTGGTTTTCCAAACCCTTAAAGCTTTGCTGGAAAAACACACTATTTGGCACCTGGGTAACACCTTCTTCATCTTCCAGTTGGGTATAGAGTAGATTAATATCTTTCACCATAGCTTTGATCTCCGGATCAAATAATTTAATGGTAGACCCTTTCCTGGAGGGGTTTGAAGTGTAAATTAAAAGGCCAGCAACAATATTGCTTAATATGCTCCAGGTAGCAAAAAAGCCAACCGCAATGACTGCCAGTATGCTACTAAAATAGAACCAGATATTTTCGACACTGGCTCCCCAAATCGACATTATTGCAACTATAGCTGACAAATAAACGCCAAAATTAAGTATCCTGCGCGTAAGTATCGCCCGGTGCGCCTCATACCCGTGTTGAACCAACAAATTATTCAATCTTTTACGAACCAGAGACCTCACAATAAGCACCATTATCAGGATCAAAAAGGTGAGTAGCCACTGAAGAGTATTAAAATGAGCTTCTAAAAAGTATTGTATTTCATTCCAGGTCATATCTATTGATTCTTTAACTTTTTCCCTAAAAAATGGTTTTCTGAGGTAAAGAAATCTTGTCAGGTAGCTTATATATAGATGTCTGAATAATGGAAATCCAAATAGTTGTCAGCATCATTGAAACGGTGATAACAGCCAACGTGATCTGGAAGCTGTAGTCACCAATAAGGCCAAGTGTTGTTGCTACATTTACCAGCACAAAGCTGAACTCCCCGATTTGGGAAAGTAAGGCCCCGGCATACACGCTATCGCGCCAGGTACTGCCCATTCCTCTAAAGATGAAGGCATTGATCAGACTATTGATGACTAGAACCGAAAGTGTGATTAAGGAAATGGTGCCAAGGTGCGTCCTTAAAAAATCCAAGTCTAGTTGGAGGCCAACCGACAAGAAGAAAAAAGCCAAAAAGAAAACCCGAAAAGGTACCAATGCATGATCCAGCCATTTGGTGGCTTTGTCCTGACCTATCCAGATACCTGCCAGAAATGCACCCAGGCCAGCGGAGATTCCAAACCAATGGGTGATCCATGCCAACCCAAAGCATAGCAATAACCCGATGAAAACCTGTAAGTCGTGATCTTTGGAGAGGTCTTCTTTGAAAGGTATTTTCACAAGCTTTTTGATCACGGCTGCCCGGATAAATAGCAGCACAAGCAGACCGCCTATTACCGTTTTAATCAACTCCCTAACTTCCAGTTCCCCCTTGGCCATGAAACTTAGCACTAGCATCATGGGCACAATCAGGATGTCCTGCATGATCAATACCCCGGAGGTTAGCAAGCCCAGTTTACTATGTATTTGTCCTGTTTTTGATAAATATTGAAAGATGATGGCAGAGCTACTCAGGCTGATCACGAAGCTCAGCAGTATGGTGACCTTCCATGACCAATCCATAAAATGGCCAATACCCACCATGAAAACAAAACTCAATACCACTTGGGTGAGTGTGCCCAGCAGTGGTTTCTTTATGTTTTTTGAGAGATCTGGCAAATTAATCTCTGCACCAATGAAGAACAGCAGCAAAATGACGCCCAGTTCTCCCAATTGCTCGATGGTGGTTGTTTTTTGGATTACCCCCAATACTTCCGGTCCCAGGATTATCCCGGCAACAATGTAGGCAATAAAATAAGGCTGCTTTACCCGCTTCAAAAACAAAGCGAGTAACAGTACGGTAAGCGACAAAACAACCAGACCATCGAGTATTCCGTGAGTCATTCTGAAATGTTTTTTATCTACTATTTAGAAGCTTTCATTTCTTTTCTAAGCTTAAAGCCAAGCATAAAATAGGTGACAGCCGAGAATAAAGCATTAAACCCGAGCAACCATCCGGATGCTAACAATACTTCTTCAGGTTGGGTTAAAAGCATCCATATTATGATTCCTCCAAGTAGAAGAGAGAAAACTCCACTTAGCGCCATCCATATTTCACCTTTTATTTCTTTACGCAATCGAATGGCGGTAACAATCTCTGTTACACCCATGAAAACAGACCATAGTCCAATGCTGGCCCAGAGAAAACTGGCAAGAACTATAGTGGCCACCAGTGGAGAGATAATTATGAATACTCCAGCCAATAGGCCAAGTATGCCGCTAAATAGGAGCCACCCCCATCGTTTCCCCTTTTTTATTCTTCTCACAGCACCTACAATTCCAAAAAACCCATCCATTATGGCGAATGCTCCAAAGACAATCGCTAAGGCAAGAACGGCAGAAAAAGGTAAAACAAAGGCCAGGACAGCAAATATGAGCGCAAGCACTCCTCGGATAATGAATGTCCACCAATTGGTAGATAATGTAGATTGGAATGATTGTCCTTCTTTTATTTCTATTGTTGTCATAAGTATTAGTTTTAGATAACATTAATTTTTGTATTATCAAGAGTAACCTCACCAGCTTTTACCAATCCCCACCTGGCAGCAACCGGCCCTGCAAACTCATGAATAATAGTGGCTCCCATAATGGTACTCACTAGTATAGCAGAAAAAGCATCAAAACGAGGGTCTTTTTGCATCATAAGCGCCAAGCCCATTACAATACCCCCTTGCGGCAGCAACCCGGCGAAGGTGTACCTGCGAGAGAGCTTGTCAGCTTTTGTAATGGATAATCCTGCAAAAGCGCCCACATATTTTCCAATGGCCCGAAGTAATACAAAAAGCAATATGTAGTGCCAGTAACTGGCTAATGAAGAATATTCCAGATGCATGGTACTCACTACAAAGAAGAAGATAAAGATCAACTCTTCGGTGTACCTTTCTACTACCTCTTTCAGCAACCTGCGTTGAAGGTTGAAATTAGCGGCCACAACACCCACTCCAAGGGTACTCAGTAACTCATCAAAAGCGAATAGACTGCTTACCCCGAATGCCAGGCTAATAGCGGCCAGCAACAGCACCAGCAATTGCCCCTCGGAACTAATGGCCAATCTTTGAGTCAAAAAATTGAAAATAAAACCTATAGCAACCCCTACCGCTACCGCTCCGGCAATGGACAGTATCCCATTGCTAAAAACATTGCCAAAAGATACAGCCGAATCTCCCATGAACATACTCGCTAGCGTAAAGCAAATGCTATAAATAATAAGAGTAAAAGCATCATCAAAAGCTGCACAACCCAAAATCGTATCTGAAACAGGGCCTTTGGCTTTGTACTGATGCATTACAGCCAGAGTGGCCGATGGATCGGTAGGGGATGCGAGTGCCGCCAGCAATAAACTAAACGGGATGGAGAGCGCTATAAAATTATCTGTGGGTATGTCATTGATCAAATAGGGAGCAATGAAGAGAAACCCTAATAAGACTACCAAAAAGGCTCCAAATGATTCAAGGAAAGATACGGTTAACAACTTGGTGTCGTGTCTTTTTATTTTGCTTACAGAGAGATTGAAACCCACCTCAAAAGTGATAAAGGCCAGACAAAGGTCTATAATAGGTTCGGTGTGAACCGGAAATGCCTCAGGAATATAACTGAAAAGCCGTGGATTAAGGAATAGTCCAGCAACCAGGTAGCCTGTCACCTTAGGCAATCCGATTTTTTCCGCTCCCAGTCCAAGTAGGAAGCCTACCAGCAGCATGGCACCTGTTATGAGTATCAATTCTCCGTACATCAGCTCAAACCATTCTCTTTAGTAACTCCCATTGGATGCGCCCCACCATCGGATTGTCCGGGTTGCCGTTCATCAACGTCAAGCAGTAGGCCACTTTCGACATTCGCCAGTCCGTTTCCAGGGTGTGCAGAATTTCGTTGGCCAGGTACCTTCTGCGAAAGTGCCGTTCCAATGGCAGACCGATATTGCTACATACCCGCATGGCCCTGGCAATGGCCATTTCCATGTCACGGTCTGACTGGTAAATGTTTTCTAGCGAAGCAGAAGTGAACTGCATATCGAGTTCCTCGATGGCTTCTATAAAGTCCCTAATGTGCCTGGGCACTCGCTGGTCATCCAGGACCAGTATTTCATTTGTCTTCATGGGATACGGATTTTAATCTGGATACTATGCTATTGGTTACATTATCTATAATGTTCACAACGGTTTCAATTTGCAGTCGTAAGGCCTTGGCGATTTCGTTAGCCGTCATTTCATGCAGCCAGAATAGTTCAAAGGCCAATTTATTTGTCTCTCCAGCCTCTGCCAGTACTTCATTTACTACAGGCTCTATCTCTACTTCCTCGGGAAGATCAAGCAGCGCATCATTGGTAAGGATTTCATTGCCCATTTGTCCGTTGGTATAAAAAGTATCATCTAGGTCTTCCTGCATGATCAGCTCACCTTCGGCATCAGCAGTAAATTTCTCTTCCAGATTTTTCAACTCCTCTGCCGCCAGCTTTTCCAGCGATACCTCTCCATCTTTAGTGCCATAATTTTCAAGGAAGTCATCCAATTTTTCACGAGCTATTTGGAAACTCCAGGGCGAGAACTCACTGGTCTTTTGCGGACGCTCGTCAAACCTGTCATAAAGTGCTATATATATCTCATCTACAAGGTCATCGATGGTAAACTCTTTGGTGACCTTGGAATTAGTATGTGATAAATAGCGCGCCACAAAACCCCTGATGGCCGGAAGCAGTTGCTTCACCAGGAATCCAAAATGCTCCCGGTCTTCCTGCTTTTTCAGGTTTTCGAGCTGACTGAGGTTGTCCCGGGCAACATCAAGCCTAATTCTTTTTCGTGAAGAGATCAATTGCCTCAAATACCGGGATTTTAACCGGGTCATCAACTGCTCTGCTAATACGGCAGGATCTTTTCCTTCTGCCTCCACAAAAATCTGGTTATGACTTTGCTTTAAATAAAAAGTCGCTTTCAGACCGCCAGGTTGCTCGGTAAGGTAAGCGTCCAGCCGGTTTAAATTGACCAGGGCATTTAGTTTTTCAAACCAATTCTGATGATGTTTGATGGCCTCTTCAAACTGGCTGATTTGACCGTCTCCTTTCAGGAGATGCTTGTTGTGTATCGTCACTTTCATTTTTTTGAGAATTAAAGGTTCAACGACATAACTCTGTCCTCTCCAACTACGTGGAGAGGAATCTATCAGGCTTCAAAACTCATTTCTTCTTTTTCGTTTACAGGTTTGCGAAATACAATCTTGTTATCAATGGCATCAATCACAATGTGTGAATCGGGTTGCACCCTGTCTTCCAGCATTGCTATGGAAAGCTCATCCAGGATCTTACGCTGAATGACACGCTTCAACGGACGGGCGCCAAACTGTGCATCAAATCCTTCCGTCTGCAAATAGTCCAGACAATCGTCTGTAACCTGGAAGGTGATGTTTTGCTTGGCTAGTACCTTAAGCAGACCATCCAATTGAATACGAATAATGCCTTCCAGGTCTTTTTTGGAAAGCGGCCGGAACATGATGGTCTCATCGATCCGGTTGAGAAACTCAGGCCGGATGCTAACTTTTAGCAGATCAAACACCTGATTCTTTGTTTTTTCGATGACCTCTTCAGCATTTTTCTCAGTCATTTCAGCAAAGTTGTCCCGAATGATATCCGAGCCCATATTGGAAGTCATGATGATAATGGTGTTTTTGAAATTGGCTACCCGACCTTTGTTATCAGTTAGCCGGCCATCTTCCAAAACCTGGAGTAGGATATTGAAGGTGTCAGGATGAGCCTTTTCAATTTCATCTAACAACACCACAGAGTAGGGTTTTCGTCTTACTGCCTCGGTGAGTTGTCCACCTTCATCATAGCCCACATAGCCCGGAGGCGCTCCCACCAAACGAGATACGGCATGTCGCTCCTGGTACTCACTCATATCGATGCGGGTCATCAGCTTTTCATCATCAAAGAGGTACTCTGCCAATGCTTTGGCCAGCTCTGTTTTACCCACCCCGGTAGTACCCAGAAATAAGAAGGATCCAATCGGTCGATTTTCATCTGACAGTCCGGTTCGACTTCTGCGGATTGCAGAAGCTACCGCATGGATGGCTTCTTCCTGACCTACCACTCGTTTGTGTAGCTCTTCTTCAATGTGAAGCAGCTTTTCCTTTTCGCTCTGCAGCATCTTGCTCACAGGTATGCCAGTCCATCTGGAAATTACCTCAGCGATATCTTCGGCTGTAATCTCCTCGCGCACTAGTCGTTTTCCTTTCGTTTCGTACGCTTGCAGCTTGGCAACCGCTTTTTTCAGCTCTTCTTCCTTCTTAGGCAGCTCACCATAACGGATCTCTGCCACTTTGCCAAAATCGCCTTCACGTTCTGCTTTCTCAGCCTGGTACTTTAGATCCTCGATGCTTTGTTTGATGTTCTGGATATTGACCACCACAGCTTTCTCATCTTCCCACAGCGCCATTAATTGCTTCCGCTCTTCTTCCAGATCGGCCAGTTGTTTTGCGATGTGCTTCAACCGCTCTTTGTCTTTTTCTCGCTTGAAGGCCTCTCGTTCGATCTCTAATTGCTGGATTTTTCTATCCAGCACATCAATCTCTTCCGGTTTGGAGTTCATCTCCAACCGTAAGTGAGCTGCAGCTTCATCAATGAGGTCGATGGCTTTATCTGGCAAATAGCGATCAGAGATGTAGCGTATGGATAGCTGTGCGGCAGCCACAATCGCCTCGTCTTTGATACGGATCTTGTGGTAGTTTTCGTACCGTTCTTTGATCCCCCGAAGGATCGAAATGGCATCTTCTTCAGAAGGTTCATCCACGAACACTTTCTGGAAGCGTCTCTCCAAGGCCTTATCTTTCTCAAAGTACTTTTGAAACTCATTGAGGGTAGTGGCTCCCACGGCTCGCAGTTCACCACGGGCTAATGCAGGTTTTAGTATGTTGGCGGCATCCATAGCGCCTTCTCCACCACCACCGGCACCCACAAGTGTATGGATCTCGTCAATGAAGAGAATGATGCGTCCATCTGATTCGGTTACCTCTTTCACCACTGCTTTGAGTCGCTCTTCAAATTCGCCCTTGTATTTAGCCCCGGCTATGAGCGCTCCCATATCAAGCGAATAGATTTCTTTAGAAAGCAGGTCGTCCGGCACATCACCGTTTACAATACGGAAAGCAATACCTTCTGCAATAGCGGTTTTACCAACACCGGGTTCACCCACCAGTATCGGGTTGTTTTTACTTCTTCTAGCAAGAATTTGTAATACTCTTCTGATTTCTTCGTCCCTTCCAATTACAGGGTCAAGCTTGCCACTTTGTGCCCTTTCATTGAGGTTGATGGCATACTTGGAAAGGGAGTTGTAGGTGTCTTCAGCACTGTGGCTGGTCACCCGGCCACCTTTGCGCAGCTCTGTGATAGCAGCGGCCAGGTCTTTTTCATTCAGGCCACTGTCTTTGAGCAGGCTGGAAACCGGGTCATTGACCTTCATCAAACCCATAATGAGGTGCTCCAGTGAGACGTACTCGTCTTTCATGTGTTTGGCAGCACCTTGCGCTTTGGACAGGGCTTCATTGGCTGTGCGGCTCAGGTATTGCTGCCCGCCACTCACTTTGGCATAGCCGGAAACGATGCGATCCAATGCTGCACTGACGTTTTGCTCATTGATCGCCTGTTTCTTAAAGATGAAAGGAAGAACGTTTTCATCTACCTCCATGATGCCTTGTAGGAGGTGGCCACACTCTATGGCCTGATGCTCTTTTTCCATGGCGAGCTGCTGTGCCCGTTGAATCGCTTCCTGTGATTTTATGGTAAATTTATCCAGTTGCATATCTATATCAGTTTTTAGGTTTTACACTTCTATCCAAAATTCTTCCTGCCATCCACGATTTCTCTTACGCAGGCTTCTGTACCGGAAGGCCAGAATGACCATCAGCAATCCGTTGAACAGAAGAAATCCTGCTACGAGATAGGCTAATAATTCCGGGTACAACATGATCAGCACTGCAAGGAGGATGAAATTGATCCCCATGAGCAGGTACATCCACCAGGGGGTACTGAAAAAGCTGGTCAAACGGTCGTAATATGCGGTTGTTTTAAACATGGTCTTTATGCGTTTTGGTTGATCAAATCAATTAACTGTTGTTTGGTTGCCACTCCGGATTGTCTCCATAGGGGCTGCCCTTTTTTAAACAAGATCAAGGTAGGCACACCACGTACCTGGTACTGCTGTGCAATGGGCTGGTTTTTGTCCACATCTATTTTGATGATGCGTGCCTTTCCTCCAATTTCAGAGGATACCTCTTTCAGTATGGGGGCTTGCATTTTGCAGGGGCCACACCAGTCAGCATAGAAGTCTACCAACACAGGCTGATCTCCATTGATGATATTGTTAAAGTTTCCTTTCATCTGTTTATAATTTGATTTTTAGCGGCCAGATGGAATGCCCTTTATAATCATTCCCCTGTGTGAGAAGCCATTCTCGTGGGCATTTCATGATGCATTCAATTTGTTGATTATTTCCTCCACTTCGGGTAGGGCATAAATACCATAGCCGTTCACAAGAATCCCTTTTTGATTATTTATACCCGAAGAGATGGCATATACGATAGTTTCATCTTCCGGGTCAGTTAAACCTTCATACCGAAAAATTTCATCCACCTTGA
Source organism: Roseivirga sp. UBA838 (assembly GCF_002296035.1). Lineage (NCBI taxonomy): Bacteria > Pseudomonadati > Bacteroidota > Cytophagia > Cytophagales > Roseivirgaceae > Roseivirga > Roseivirga sp. UBA838. The sequence continues at coordinate 78,644 of NZ_DBHC01000042.1, read as the reverse complement.
AAAGCTGTGGAGTTTTTTCGAGCTTCTTCAAGTTAGGCGACTTGTTGTAGTCAATATGGTACCCCTTATCCTGGAGTTTTTTAATGATTTCCAATACGGTATCCATCGTCATGCAGGTTGTTTCTTTTCACCCAATATTTTTTTGATCTCTTCATGACTGATCACCTCCTGATCGAGCAGGATATGCGCCATCTTCTCCAGCAGGTCCTGTTTCTCCGCAAGCAGTTTTTTAGCCTCTTCATAGCATTGATTGATGATCTGACTTACTTCTTCATCGATTTGCCTTTCTACGTATTCAGACCTGCGCTCCAGACCCGCTGATTGCCCTAAAAACCCTGGATTGGATTTGTTGACCAGGGAGATATTGGGCAGTTTTTCGCTCATGCCATACACCACGATCATGTTTCGTGCTAGCTGTGCCACCCGCTCCAGGTCATTGGATGCTCCAGTGGACACTTCCCCGAAGATCAACTCCTCTGCAGCACGACCTCCAAGTAGCCCTTTGATCTTGCCGAGCAATTCCGACTTAGACATCAGGTAGCGATCTTCCAGCGGCATCTGCAGGGTGTAGCCAAGAGCACCGATACCACGGGGTACGATGCTCACCTTTTGCACTTCATCTGCTCCGGGAGTGAAATACCCTACAATGGCATGGCCACTTTCATGATAGGCCACAATCTTGCGTTCATTCTCGTTGATGAGTTTATTTTTCTTTTCCAGTCCGGCTATCACCCGCTCGATGGCTGCCTCAAAATCGCCCATAGTCACCTCTTCCCGATTGTTTCTCACCGCCAGGATGGCCGCCTCGTTGCATACATTGGCAATCTCTGCACCGGCAAATCCTGGAGTCTGGGCAGCCAGTCGTTTCAAATCGGTTTTTGCGCTGAGCTTCAGCTTGCGGGTATGTACTTTGAATATTTGTTCACGGCCTTTCATGTCGGGCTTATCCACCAGTACCTGCCGATCAAAACGACCGGGACGGAGCAATGCCGGATCCAGTACATCCGGTCGGTTAGTAGCTGCCATGATGATCACCCCTGAGTTAGCGTCAAACCCGTCCATCTCCACTAATAGCTGGTTGAGGGTGTTTTCCCGCTCATCATAGCCGCCCCCATAGGCTGCATTTTGCGCCCTGCTCTTGCCAATGGCATCTATCTCGTCAATGAAGATGATGCAGGGGGCCTGGGCCTTGGCCTGGTTGAAAAGATCCCTTACCCGAGCGGCTCCTACGCCCACAAACATCTCCACAAAGTCTGAGCCGCTCAGGCTAAAAAATGGCACCCCTGCCTCACCTGCTACTGCTTTGGCCAGTAGAGTCTTTCCGGTTCCCGGAGGACCGACCAACAAAACACCCTTAGGAAGCTTACCTCCAAGCTGCGTATATTTTTTAGGGGTTTTCAGAAACTCTACCAGTTCCTTCACTTCCTCTACGGCCTCATCTACACCGGCCACATCCGTAAACTTGACCGGGTCTTTGGGTTTCTCTGCCTGTATCTTGGCTTTGTTTCTGCCCAGATCGATCATAGGATTGCCTGGTCCCATCCTGCGGAATAAGAAGCCCCAAATCAGCATCAAAACGAGAAATGGCAATATCCAATTGAGAAAGAAGTTCCGGATGCTGTTGTTTTCAAACTGTCCTTTATAATCAACCCCCGACTGATTTAGTAAATCCAGCAATTGCTCGTCCTTCATATCAGGAATGCGGCTGACTGTAAACTGGCGCCTGACCTGCTCTTCAATGCTTGGAATACGAATGCGCCATGGGGTGCTGGGTGCATCTGTCAACTCCTGCTTGGTGGTGTCTTTTCTTTCCCTAAACTGCCCAACGATGCGGTCCTGAAAAATCACCGCTTTCTCTACTTCGCCTGACTTTAAGGTGTCCAGAAAAACTTTATATGATAATTCTCTGTTTCCAGAAGTATCCGGGAAAAAGAGTATCTGTAGCCCAAAGAAGAATGTGATCACGGCCAACCAATACGTCCAGTTATATTTTGCTCTTTTGGTCATTATGCATATGTTCCTTGAAAACTGTCTTTCAATTTTTTAATAAGTTCCTTTTGCTCACCAGTTAATTTCTCTGGCAGTTTCACGTTTAGTTTCACATACAGATCGCCATAAGACGATTTGCCGTAAACAGGCATACCTTTTCCTTTCAGCCGTATTTGTTTTCCGCTTTGCATACCTTCCGGGATCGTGATGTTTACCCTTCCGGACAGAGTCTGGATTTCCTGCTTGCCTCCTAAAAGAGCTGTAAACAAATCCACGTGTGCCTCCATGTACAGGTCATTGCCTTTGCGTTCATAGACAGGGTGTGGAGACACATGAATGGTGATGAACAAATCACCTGCCTTACCGCCTCTTCCTTTTTCACCTTTTCCTTTGGCGCGCAGTTTTAACCCTGTGTACGCCCCAGGCTTGATTTTTAGTTTGATTTTTTCACTGCCCAGATCCACAATACGCTCGGTTCCTGTATGGGCTTCCTGTAGTGAAATACTGATTTCCCCAGCCAGGTCATTTCCAGGTATGTCCGCACCAAAACCTGAGAATCCGCCCGAGCCTGAAAAACCACGTCCCTTCCGGGAACCTCCTCCGAAGAAAGATTCGAAGAAGTCTGAAAAGCCGCTACCACCTCCTCCAAAAAATTCGGAAGGGTCTCCTTCAAATTCATAATAGTATTGCCCGTCAGGACCTCCTTGTGAATACCTGGCCCGACCAGCCCCTGCAGACGGGTCATAGCCTGCATCTTTGTATTGCTTCCAGTTAGCACCTAACTGATCATACAGCTTTCTTTTCTCAGGATCACTTAATACCTCATTAGCCTCACCGATCTCCTTGAATTTTTCTTCGGCCACCTTATCTCCAGGATTTTTATCCGGATGGTATTTCACAGCCAGCTTTCTGTAAGCCTTTTTGATCTCGTCCTGAGAAGCTGTCTTGGCGACACCTAGTATTTTATAGTAATCCTTGTAGTCCATCATTATTCATCATTAGATCCCAACAACATCAATAAGTAGTACAATAAGGTGGCAAGCGAGGATAATGCTGCAATCACATAGGTAGATGCTGCCAGGTTGAGTGCTTTCACCGCTTTAGGATGTGAATAATAATCTGTGATTCCAGCCTGATTCAGCCACGCTAAAGCTCGCTTGCTGGCATCAAACTCTACGGGTAAAGTGACCAGCGCAAACAGGGTGAAAATAGCATAGCAGGCAACAATGACCAGAAGCGCTGTTTGCATTGGGAAGATATGACCCAACATAAACGATCCGAAAAACATCCCAATGAAAATAAAATTCAGGATGGTAGCGCTGATATTTTGAATAGGTACCAAGGCACTTCTGAACCCAAGCCATGCATAAGCGGTGGCATGTTGTACGGCATGTCCCACCTCATGAGCAGCCACCGCAGCAGCCGCTACATGAGCACCGTAATACACATCCTGACTTAAATTGACTGTTTTTGTCTGTGGGTTATAGTGGTCAGTCAGTGTGCCTTCAACGGAAGTGATGCGAACATCATATATGCCGTAATCTCGAAGCATTTTTTGAGCCACCTCAGCGCCACTCATACCATTTGCCGTAGGGATGGACGAATACTCCCTGAATTTGGACTTTAAGCGCCCACCGGCAATCAAACTAAGAATAAAAAAGACCCCAAAAATCAACCAAAGTACCATAATGATTAAACTTTTAAATACCCTTTATCAGCCAGTACATATATGGCAGCGCTTTGCGCCATTCTTTTTCAATAAAAAGGAACTTCACTCTGCGAACAGCCCCTTTTTAAACCTTCCTAAGCTACTTTAATGCTCTTCGCAGTTTTATTTAAGAAGCTATTCTTTTTCTAAAGTCAGAGAGCTTGGTTTTCAGCAAATCGAACAAGCCTTGAGAATCTCCATCGTCTTCGACTGACTTTTTCAGTTCTTTGATGGCTTTGTTTAATTCTCCATACTCCTCATCACGCTCTCCATAACCCAGCTCTTCGGCCAAAATCAATTGGTATTCAGCATTTTCCAGTAGCTGCAATACTTCTTTCTTTTTATCCTCATCAGAGGCATCATCGCTCTTTGCCTGGTCAACCATAGCTTGTGCTCTCAGTATAGGTAGCGGGATGCGCTCTTCTTTTACGATCAGTGTATTCAGCGCAGTATAGAGAATGTCCTTTGCACCTTCCAGATCATCTTTTTCCACTAAAGCAGCTGCTCTTTTCATCGCTGGCGGAAAAGTAGCCAATGGCATCTCTACCGTAGTTACCTGAATCTCACTGGCCAGGCTGGTCAGCTCATCCCTCAACGCCTGGAATCGGTCTTCTTTGATAGCTTTTCGGGCTGCTTTTTTGATGGTCTTGATGGTTTCCAAGTCAGCTACCAGGTCTACCGTCTTTACAGAAGCGTCTATGGGCACAAAAGCCAGACTCGGATCTCTTGCCAGAAGGATTTCAAATTTGCCTGTGGCTTTTTCCAGGGCCTCTAATGCAGCATCTGAGTTCTCATTTGCCAAAGAGTCTAGCGCTATGTACACCTGTTCCAATGCATCAACAGCTTCAACTACTAATCCATCCTTAGAAGACTCTACGGCATCAATGGCTTCCTGCTGCACCTGGTCTTGTAAAGAGTCGGCACTCATGCCCAACTCATCAGGTTTTTCCATCCGCACTTCTTCTGACTGACTTGGGTTGTCCTCTTTACTTTTGTTTTGATCGCTACAACTGACAAAGGCTGCCATTGCCAGGAGCATGAGTAAAATAGAGCTATATCGTTTCATTTTGATTTCCATTTTTTTTGAGAAAAATTACTTAATTTCTATAGCCTTTTTACTAGTTTCCTTCCCTTTCAATTTGCCTACCTTGATTTTGAGCACGCCATTTTTCATGGAGGCGTCAATCTCATCCGGGTTGGCATTTTCAGGGAGCTGAAACATACGCTGGAACGAAGCATAGCCGTATTCCCTTCGCATCCAGTTGCCTTCGTTCTCTTCTTTTTCGTATTGCTTTTCAGACGAAATGATCAGGCAGTTGTCTCGCACTTCCAGCTTTATGTCTTTTTTATCTATGCCGGGTACTGCCACTGATACTTCAAAGGTTTTTCCCTTGTCGCTGATGTTTACAGAAGGCACACTGGCAATGACTTCTGTATCACTTACCTGGTCATCTATCTTTTTACCAAAGAATTTCTCCACTATGTTGGGAAACTTTGGTTTTAAGTTTTTAGTCCATTTGAATAAATCCATCTCTTAAACTCTTTAGGTTCAACAATTCATTTAATTCAGTTCAGGAGACTAGCCGAGGCTATCTCCCGACCTTTAACTTTTTTAAGCAATCTCAATGTTTCGCGGAGGTTGTGGCTTGGCCTCTTCCTTTTTAGGGATAGAAATGCTCTAAATACCGTCTTCATACGAAGCACTGATCTTGTCTCCGGCAGCACTTTCCGGCAATGTGAACGAGCGGGTAAACGCCTGGTAGGCAAACTCACGCCTGGTATAACGGGTGCTATCCTTTTCCTTGCCATCCGCTTCTTTTTGCTCTTCTTGCTTTTCAGAAGAAATGGTCAGAAGGTTTTGGTCCAGTTGGATGTTGAAATCACCCTTTTTCAAGCCTGGTGCAGCCATTTCTACTACAAAACCATTCTCATCTTCCTTGATATTGACTTTAGGAAGTGTGGTGTTGGTAGAAGAATAATTTTGACTTCTCCAGTCTGAAAGATCAGTACCGAAGAAATCGTCAAGCAAACTGCTCATAATTGGATAATTTGTTCTGATAAACGCCATAGCTTTAAATTTTTTTAGTGAAACATTAATTCCATTCAAACATCATTATTCCGTATTTCACAAGTCTTGATTCAAATCAAGTCATCCAATTCATTTTCATTTTTTTCACATCTTTTCAATGCTCCAGATTTGACATCTGGTGCAATTTTTCTTTTTCCAGGAGTTCAATGGTTCCATCCACAGAATTAATCAATCCAGAGTCGTGAAACCTGGTAAGGTACCTGCTCAATGTTTCCGGGCTCACATTGATAATTTTTGCCATATCTTTTTTTGGTAATCTGATCAGGCTGTCATCATGTACGGGACTGTGATCAGAAGCCTGCTCCAAACCCAGTAGCAAAGTAGCGAGCCTGTGATCTATTTTTTTGGAATGCAGGTTGACAATCTGCTCCTCATCACTCCAGAGCTCTTTACATAGCATCTGAATGATCAACTTTGTAAAGTCAGCACTTTTGTGTAGGAGAGCGAGGAACTTTTCCTTAGGAATGAAATAAAGCTCGCAATATTCCAGGGCTTGGGCATAGTTAGTATACTTCATTTCCTGAAGTAAAGGGACATACCCAATTAACTCATTGTTGCCTAAAATCTTTAGAACTATTTCATTGCCAGCTTCGTCATACCGAACAATTTTCACCCAACCATACTTCATAAAGTATACTTCTTTTGGGATGTCACCTTTTCGGTAAATAAACTCTCCCTTTTTGAAAGTTTTTACTTTGAAGGTATTGGCCACCTCCGCTTCAAACCCTTCTCTCGGCTGGGTAAATAACTTGGTCGATATGTTCTTTCCTGGGTTCATTTCGTCTAACAGACAACCATGCGATACCTTAAATAACTCCTAACATCTTCTTTTAAGAGGCAGGCAGGGGGAGCGTTTGCTTAACCCCCGTCTGCCTAAATATGACACTTATAAGCCAAATGCATAATAGTAAGTGCCTGGAATATCTTCATAAACACCCTCTACCAGCACACCGCCTTTCTTATTTTCCAAGGCTTTAGCCAGCTCTTCAGTGTCTTTTATCACACGGCCATCAACCTTGGTGATGATAAATCCCTCTCGCATTTCGGTATGCTTCATTAGCTTACCGGCATAGAGCTTTTTCACTTTCACTCCACCATCTATGTCCAGTTTTCTGGCAAGATCTTTATCCACATCTTCAAATTCAGCACCGAGTATGTTGAATATCTCTTTACGGTTTTTTGCCAGAAACTTAGTTTCGCCCTCACGGTTTTTTAGCTCAACTTTCACCTCCATTTCTTTACCATTCCGGTCAATTCGCAATTTCACAATATCTCCCGGACGGTGACGAGCAATCATTTCCTGCAATTCAGGAGCAGTACTTACTTCCTCATCATCTACTGCAAGTATTACATCCCCGCTTTCAATTCCTGCTACTTTTGCGGCACCGTTTTCAGCTACACTATCAACATAAACTCCTTTGGTTACTTCCAGGTTCTTTTCCTTGGCCAGGTTGCCATCAATGCCGCGGATGGTCACTCCTAAGTACCCACGCTGTACCACCCCGTACTTGAGCAGGTCTTCTACCACCTTATTTACAATATTGGAAGGAACGGCAAATCCATAACCTGCATACGCTCCGGTAGGGCTGGCAATGGCTGTGTTAATTCCCACCAGGCCGCCTTGGAGATTTACCAGCGCACCACCACTGTTGCCAGGGTTGATCGCTGCATCGGTTTGAATGAAGGACTCAATCGCATACTGATCTCTCAGAATGTTTATGTTCCTGGATTTAGCGCTTACAATACCTGCTGTAACGGTGGAGTTCAGATTGAAAGGATTACCTACTGCGAGCACCCACTCACCTACTTTTACATCATCTGAATTTACCAGCGGCAATGAAGGAAGGCCTTTTTCTTTGATCTGTATCAGTGCCAGGTCAGTACTAGGATCTGTACCTACCACTGTGGCTTTGTAAGTGCGGTTGTCGTGAAGCGTAACTTCAATATCATCTGCATCCGCAATTACGTGGTTGTTCGTCACGATGTAACCTTCTCTGTTGATGATTACGCCCGAACCAGTGCCTACACGTACTTGTGGCTGCTGTGGCGTTTCGTAGCGATAGTATCTCTGTCCTTGATCGGGGCGACCAAAAAACTGATCAAAGAAGTCATCACCGAAAAAGTCTCTGAACGGATCTGGTAGTTGACGGTATTGCTGCTGACCTCGCGCAGTATAGTTACTGGTTTGCGTTGACTTAATGTGTACCACCGCATCCATCACTTTTTCAGATACTGCAGTAAAATCCAATGGCACAATCTCATTATTCTCATCAAGGGTGTATAAAGCACCTTTAGAAGGTGTACCGTTAATGTGTTCTATTTTTAGCGTTTTCGCACCAGGCACTACCTCTGGGGCGATCCAAATCACACCCAAAGAAACGATCAGTGCGATGATACCAGAAACGATGTGATTTTTCATTTTAATATCCTTTTTAGGTTAAACATTCATTTACAATTATGCAGCTTGTTTCCAATCCGGGTCTTGATTCAAATCAAGCTTCTTCGTCATTTTTAGTGTCTTTGAAGAAAATGGTCTTTTCACTTCTTTCCACTCTTCTAAAAGCCCCATTGCATAACTGATGGCGAAGAAGAGGGGGATACAGAGAAGCGTGACCAGGCTAAGACCCAAAGCTAACTTGTCCATATCAACCTCCTTTTTTTAAAATTTTAGCAACTCTAAAATCAGAAATTCACTGACTTAATTAGATGATGAAACTCAACGCATGGGCTGCAAAAAGTCACCACAACATGACTCCTTACAGCCCAACGTGAATTATTTAATACTGATGGTTTTAGGTGGTTGTGGCTTAGCTTCTTCCTTTTTAGGAATAGTAATGGTCAAAATACCATCTTCGTAAGCCGCTCCGATTTTCTGTCCATCAGCAGACTCTGGTAGCGTGAACGCACGCTGGAAGGAATGATAGGCAAACTCTCTGCGGGAATATCTGGATTTTTCATCCTTGTTATCCTCTTTTTTCTCAGAAGAAATAGTCAGGACATTGTTGTCCAACTGGATGTTAAAATCTCCCTTTTTCATTCCTGGTGCTGCCATCTCCACCATGAAGGCATCATCATTTTCTTTGATGTTTACCTTAGGTAATGTTGTGTCAGTTGAAGAATAATTTTGTCTTCTCCAATCACCTAGTTCGGTATTGAAAAAATCGTCAAACAGACTGCTGAATGACGGATTTGATGTTCTTACAAGTGCCATTTTTTACAGATTTAATGTTTAACATTTGCGTCTGTGGGGCTATGAACAAATGATGTTCCAGTTAAATTATTTGGAGAAAATATGTCAATATGACACTTTATAGATAAGAAATTAGTCTAAAATATGCCATTATGACATCTTTTAGATTGCATTTCACATGCCCATGCCTACTTAAGTGTTAAGTGCACCGTCTCAAACTGGAAAAGCTTATTGGAGTAATTGGTCCATTGGTGGAAGTGCCTACATTGATTTTCATGAATCTTCGCTTTAGTGCCACTACGCCTCATTGTGACGAACTGAGTTTAGATATTGCCTGTAAAAATGCAGGATATGACACATTTAGAGTTCTTTATGCTATTCGGAACAGAGCAACAATGCAAAGCGCACTGGGTGCAATTACGTAAAAAGCAAGGGGTTATTTGCAAGAAGTGTGGTTGCCAGAAACACTATTGGCTGCCTAACAAGGAGCAATTTCAGTGTACTAAATGCAGGTTTAGAACGACCTTACGAAGCGGAACCATCATGGATTCAAGTCATTTGCCCTATCGAGATTGGTATATCGCTATGTATTTGATGACCTCAAGTAAGAAAGGAATATCTGCCTTAGAACTTCAACGACAATTGGGGCGAAAACGCTATGAACCAGTTTGGTATATGATGCATAAGATCCGCGACTTGATGGCCTACCGGGAAGATCAATACAAGCTCAAAGGCGAAATTGAAGTAGATGAAAAATTCATTCGGGTGGCATCTACACTTAAGGAAGATGAAAAACTCCAGGCAGGTAAAGGCAGTCAGCGTCAAGCAATAGCCCTTATTGCTATTGAATCATCTAAAGAAAATGACAAAGGTCCTAAAGGAGGAAAAAGAATGGGTTATATAAAAGTTCAACCAATAGAAGGTCGCGGAGCAATTGTAGCAAAGCGTTCATTAGAAAAGATGACAGAATCTTTGCGGAAAATTGTAAGCGACAAAGGTCTTGAGTTCGGAACCCTCTCAACATTAGCAGAACATGAGGCAGTGCTGTCTACAAGGGAAAACAATGACGAACATTTGCCCTGGATAGGCGTAATTACAGCGAATATTAAACGGACCTTTCTTGGAATCTATCATTCAATAAAAAGAGAGAACCTTGCACGGTATTTAGCCGAATTCTGTTATAAGGTTAATCGCAGAAAATTTGGGATGAAAATCTTTGAAAGATTACTAAACATTAGCGTTCTGCCCAAGTTAGTGGTAAACTAGCGGAGATTCATGTTGATTTTATTAGTTCGGGAGGCTATTTGGCTGAGAAAGAAATATTTCTCAGTTTAAGAATAACATTGTTGAAATTGGTGTTAGTTGTACAGAAGATAATTCCTCCTAACCCCTCCCTCACCCATGTGCCTCCAGTAGTTTCATTTCGTTCGTGCCTCTCTCTTCATTCACCCACTTCCAGCACCGCACAGCAAGAGTAGCCCGTTATTCCATTCCGATACGCTGCATTCCATACCGTGCCACACTTGCTTTTCCCAACGCACCCCCCAACGCAGGTAAAGCGGTGTTCGTCAGTCGTTCCGTTTTGTTCCGCAAAAACATATCTGCAAGGGTTATAAAATGAACTCCCTTCGGTCGCCCTTGCATATACCGTTCACTTACCAGCTCGTTTGCGCTCCAGTAGGTGCTCACTCACTGCCGTTCACTTGTTTTGCTTCACACACTCTCTCCTTCCTCACTCGCAGCTATTTCATCCCCCCAAACCCCTTCTAAGGTGTTCGCTACACTCACAATATTTTTAATTGGGGGTCTGCCGCTGCTTATTGTTTTTGCTCGCCTGCGGGTCGCTGCGGGCTGATCGGGCTGTCATGTTTTTTGCTTTCCCCAATGTGCTTTCAGTCGCTTCGTTTCAGTCATTCGTTCCTCATTCCTTCAACTCAGCCACTTTCAGCACCGCTCACAAGAATAGCTCTTTCACTTCACTACACGAGCCAACGCACCGTCATTCCGCAATCTGCCTGCAATCCCCCTCCAATGGGTTTGTACTGCAATCAAAAAATACAAACCCTACCAAAACTATTGCAGGCAGTTATTGCTCCATTCCTTTCCAACAATCGTTTCGTTCCGTTCAGTCGCTACCCTTGCCTTTGCCGACCCTGATGCAAAAAAACACGCCAGCCCTGCCGTAAACGGTAGGCGTCTGCCGCCCTCATTCTTCGGGCTTTTGCAGCCACCACCCTTGCTCCGCTCGCAGGCGGCTCGCAGAAATGACTTCGCCTGGGTTTACCTGCGTTCACACACCTATCGTAATGAAGCTTATCTCTGATTGATATATTTAAGTATTTGCTTAAATATTAAACTCTTTTTCCTTTCTTTGTATTTATTTAAGTAATCTCTTAAATACGATTCTATATGACGAAATCTTGTATTAGAGTTTATGCTGATGCACAACAGATCATCCAGTGTAAACAAGACATTGAAAAAGTAGAGAATACAATAAACCAAATAGCAAGAACACTTAATCTTGCTGGTAATGAAGTACGCCTAAAGATTCTGTTTCTATTGGAAAAGGAATCCAAAATGTGTCCATGTGATCTTAGCGATATTCTGGGCATGACAGTTCCTGCTATTTCTCAGCATTTGAGAAAGCTAAAAGATGCAGGTCTGGTTGAAACAAACAAAGTAGGTCAAACAATATTCTACTCTATTTCCGAATCCAACAACCTCATTCTGAATCCAATATTTGGGCTATTAACACCAGAAAAAGAATCAGCATTATGAAAAACAAGAAATCAAGCTCATTAGCAATGACAAGCGTATTGACGGCTATTAGTGCATCGCTTTGTTGCATTACACCAGTGTTGGCACTACTTGCAGGTTCAAGTGGAGTAGCTGCAACATTTTCTTGGTTAGAACCTTTTCGCCCTTGGTTGATTGGAATAACTGTAGTCGTTTTAGCATTTGCATGGTATCAGAAATTGAGGCCAAGAACGGAGGAAGAAATTGCCTGCGTTTGTGATGAAGAAAAGCCCTCTTTTTGGCAGTCAAAGAAATTCCTTGGTATAGTGACGGTATTTGCAGCGATCATGCTTGCATTCCCTTATTACTCAGATACTTTTTACCCCAAAACCAAACTATCAGAATCAGAAAATGTCAATTTCGAATCAACCTACGAAATCAATATTGTTGGAATGACCTGTACGGGATGCGAAGAACATGTAAAACTTGAAATTGGTAAGCTTCCTGGTATTTTAGGATTAGAGGTTTCTTATGAAAAAGCAAATGCAGTGGTAACGTTTGATGAATCTAAAACAGACATTGAGCAAGTAAAATCAGCTGTTAACAAAACAGGTTACAAAGTAGAATCGGTAAACAAATCAAAATGAGTGAAGTAGTCCTTAAATCAACAATTACTTGTCCTAAATGTGGACATGAGAAAGAAGAAACCATGCCTACAGATGCGTGTCAGTATTTCTATGAGTGCGAAAATTGTAAGGAGATACTTAAACCGTTACAAGGTGATTGTTGCGTTTACTGCTCTTATGGTACAGTGGCATGCCCACCAATCCAAGAAGGTGGTAACAGTTCATGCTGTCGGTAAATCAGACAATAAATAACTCAAACATAAAGCAAAGTTACAGGCGTGCGGATGCGAGAGCTGCAAGGGTTCGCTTCGCCTGTTAGGAAAAAAAATCTCCACCCTACGGGTAGTATTTTTTTTCCACAGCCCTTGCTGCAATCGCACCGTCCTGTAGTGTGAGGGCATTATGTTTAAGTTATTATTCAGAGTCCGTTTCGGCAGCCGGTGGTTGTTGGCGGGCGTTCGCACCTCAGGTCTCCCGTTTCATGCAGGCATTCAGCGTTGTGGCATCACAGATTATACGCTGCGTGTTTTTTGGTTCGAGTTGTGCCTTTCAGAGCTTCCTTTTTAGGGGGCTCTTTTTTTTACTCGTTAAGGGAAAATTTTAAAAAGAGAAAAGCAAAGATAGGCGGGTTCGCACATGCCCATCGCACTTTCGGACAGTCAAGGTCAAGCCCTACGGGTTTTGAAAAAAATCTCCACCCTACGGGTAGTATTTTTTCCAAAAACCTTGACAGCCGAGCCTCACCCGCCTGAAAGACAGCTTTCTCTTTTCTTTTTTTCCCTTTTTTCTTTTCTCTTTTGAAAAAATATATGCGAAGCGCAGCGAGCTAAAAATTAATGGCTCACTGTATGAAATCGTTTTGTATCAAAACACATCGACTGGAAAGCAGCTACCAACAGCCGCACTTCTTTATCCTGAATAAAGGATTGAACAGCGGGAAACCGCTCAACAACGCTTGCCCGAATTGCTTTGTTTGCCTCACCGACAACCAAGAGGACAGGGAATTTCTCTTTTGGCTTTGCTTTGGATTGTGGAGGTCAAAATCATTTCACTATCTCCTGAAAGGCTCTGTAATTCCATTTGTGACTATTGATGAAAGCCGAAAGCTGATCCGGGAAAGCTCTACCAAAGCAAGCTGCAAAGCCCTGGCATTTCAAAAGGCAATTCAAGCCCTTCAACTACTCGATACCAACGAGCAAAAAATCAAAGTCACACTAAAGATGATTGATACTGCCAGACAAGCCATATTTTATGACTTGATGAAAGAAGCAGATGCAGGGTAACTTCCTGCCCTGCCAAAAAAACAGGGCGACAAAAGCAAAATAAAGCACACCACCGCAACAGCACCCAAGAGAGAACTACCGCCTAATTCTTGAAGTAATTTAGTTGGCGAAGGGCAAATCCATGGTAAGTCCGTGTCAAGTCCAAGCAAATGTTTAACTCCTTAAAAATCGTAAAGAGATGGGAAAAATTAATCAAGGTATTCTCGGTGGCGTATCAGGCCAAGTAGGGAATGTAATCGGTGGAACTTGGAAGGGCATCGATTACCTGCGCATCAAACCTTCCAGTGTAGCGAATCCAAGAACGGAAGGTCAGGTTGACCAGCGTTCGAAATTCTCAACTGTCCTAAGGTTCTTGCAGCCAATGACAGACTTCCTGAGAGTCGGTTTCAAGTTGTATGCAAACCGTATGACCCAATTCAATGCGGCTATGTCCTACAACCTGAACAATGCAGTTACTGGAGCTTATCCAAACTTCATGATTGACTATGCAAGTTCATTGGTTACTCGTGGTAACTTGACAGGTGCGGCCAACGGTGCAGCTACTTCTCCAAGTGCTGGAAACGTAGAAGCAACCTGGACAGACAACTCAGGAAGCGGAAGTGCTCAAGCAACAGACAAAGCTCTGATTGTTCTTTTGAACACTACCCGAGGGGAAGCAGTGTTCACCACTGCGGGACCAGCAAGGTCTGCCGGATCAGCGACCATTCCAGTGCCTTCTGAGTACTCAGGAGAAGACGTTGAAGTCTTCTTAGGTTTTGTATCAGAAGACGGAACTAAAGTCGCCAACAGCGTTTATTTAGGCTCTGTAACAGTTGCGTAAAGCGATTGGTGTTTTCCTTGAAAACCGCTTCCTTTGTGAAGCGGTTTTTTTATGCCCGTACACTTCGTTTTTCCTTTCTTTAGTCCTTAATTAGCTTAATATCAACACTTCTTGTTGCTAATCTGTTGCTAATGCGGCATAACTACCTGATATACAGGAATTGAAAAGATATTGTATTGGGAAGTAGGTATCTCAATCAAGCTCAATACTCCATTTTACTTTTGCGATCCTGAGTGAAACCCTTTCCAAAGAAGCTACTACCTCTTCAGACTTTGGCAAGTTGCCCCCATAAACCAGGTCAGAAAAGCTACCCTTGTAGGTATCTGCTAATTGCCTCCATACCTCATGGGTATTTTTAAATATAAGTGCCTCAGAAGGATGATTCGGCAACCAGTCATTGTTATTTCTAAAGCTATCTACATCATCGCCACCTACTTTGAGCAGCATTTGATCGAATTCATTACTCTCAAAAAATGTGTTGATCCCAGGTATCTTCAACAACTGATGAATATCATAGGTATGTCTGATCTTATTTTTCAGGCTATCTATTGGGTCAACCTCATAAGAGAATCTAACCAGACTCATGATTTTCTCGCAGATAGTTCTTCTGATATCCAGCACCTGAATAATAAAGGGCAACATATTTTGTTCTTCAGCTATTTGCTGCTGACCTCTAGCCACCATCATTTCATAGATAAAACTGGAAACTTCCATCTCCTGATAAGGCTCAAAATTCCCCAGCGTAGAAGCCTCCACGACTATAAAATCTCTCACCTGTCCAAAGTCGCCTTTGAACACTTTAGGGTAATCATGAGCCGTTTTTCTAAGTCTGCCACTTTTACTGGTCACTCCCTCCTTTTCCACTTCTGGCAGAACCTCATTGACTACAGCACCTATACTCTTAATCTTTCTGGTGAGCGAGTTGCCCGACTCAGCTTCTTCACGAAGCACTACTAAGTCTATATCTTCTGAAAATCTTTCAATTACCTTGTAGCATTTGGATAATGCCGTACCTCCTTTAAAAACCGAATAGGCTTTACAGTCTGATTCAAAAATGGTCTTTAGCGCCAATGTTACCCAATAATCCTTTTCAATATAGATTTCAGGTATTCCTAAGTCCTGTGAGGTAACAGTAATTGAGGTTTCAAAAAGAGTTTGATTGAGGTGCAGTTTCATTCAATATTCCATTTTGATAAGCCGGGCAGCTGCTTGGGACTGAGTCCTAATTGGAATTTAGTGATTGGATTCAAAGATTCTCTGATGATTCCTGTTTCTCCCTTACCCGCCTGTTCCAACAAAGCCCCTAAAAAAGCCCGAACTCTTGGTGGGTATTTTAGTGCTAATTGGGTAAGCTGCAATACTTCAGATTTAGTGAGTTTTTGAATGAAAGCTGTTAATACTTTGATGCCTTCTTCAATGTTTAAATCTGGGATAGTCTTCCAGTCTTTTAGGGCATCTAAAAAGCCTAATAGCTTATAATTCTCTTCTGTAACTTCCGCATAAGCTTTTACTGGTTTGGCCTTGAGGTTCTGACGATTGACATAGATTCTTCTGTTGAATGATGCAATCTTCCAGTTTCGAGGAATTTGCCTTGTGAGGCCCATCTGATTATAAAGGTAGTTGCCGGTGATATAGGCCATTCGCTTTCCGTTATTAAACAGATACCCTTTAATTACCTCAGCCTCCCTAGGTTTGATTTCTCCAAAAACAGTTTGTTCGGGCTTATAGAAAATCCCTTTCGATAGTTTTTTGATCAGTCCTTTCCGCTGCAATCTTTCAAGTATTTTAGCCGTATTGAGGTATTGATCATTAGAAATATCTAAGTCATTATAGGTGAAACTTTCACCTGCCTCAAACCGATCTATTTTTTGCTCTATCTGTGCTGCCAAACTCATTTTACAAAAGTACAGAAAGGATTAATTTGTCAAGTTTTTTGCGTAAAAAACTTGACATACACACTAAGAAACCTTCCCCTAAGCACACCGTTTCACTCCTTTTCAGACACCATAGCTCGAGAACATTCGTATGACGTTCGCGAACATAATTACTTGACTTGTAATCAATGGACTCTTCGGCCAATAGCCAAATAAAGGCTTGCTCGAGTTGGGCTTCAGTAAATTTCACACTTCTAACTTATTCGTTTAAATGTTAATAATTATCTGTGGCATCTTTTACACCACTCACACAGAAACGATTCTCTTAAAATATTGAGAAAGAATATCTTGTACATCTATAGCGGTGCCGCAATTGGGACAGTTGATTTAGTTATTCTTCGCCATTCTCAATTTGATTTAATAAAGCAATCATAGATTCAATAGATGACCTCAATTCATCCTGAGTATACTCTTGACCTTGCATAGTAGCATTCTCCGGATGATGAATTTTATGTCTAATAAATGTCATCAGTGTGACATCATAAGGTTCTCTTGGCACACCACCCCGTTCCTCTCGCCACTGCTTGTTTTTTTGAATACCTTGCTCAACCAAATAATTATCAAAACGTGGAATACTCCAGTGTTCAGTCAACTCTTGTAATCTACCATATAATTCATTGTGAAGATCTACCGTGGGCATATCATAAGCGAGATAATTGATTTCGCCCCAGGTTGGACTCCAAGGAAAAAGACCTCCGGCAGCTAGATTTGAAACTTCTGGTCCGTTTTCTCCTGATCGACAAATGAACAAAGCCATATTCTCCATTGCTCTGTTAGTTAAAAAGTATGGAGAATGAGTGGTAATGAATATTTGACTAGTCCTTGAAAGTTCCAACAGTGCATTGAATAACCTTTCTTGTGCCTTGGGGTGCAAACAAATTTCAGGTTCATCAATGAATAGAAATAAAGGTTTCAGAATATCTCCTTCAGGTTGATTCTTAACTATGTCCGCGTATACCTGTAACATAGCAAGTGCCACTGCTCTCTGCATTCCGCTTCCTTTGTCCTCAATACTGGTTTCAGTGCCATCATTTACATAGACTTTAACGTTTTTGAAAAAATCTTTTGGTGATACTTGGTCAAACTGAAACCTTATACTTCCAGCACCAAATTGATTTTCAAATAGCTCTTGTATTGTCCTTTCAATAGTTTCTAGTTGTTGTTTTAGGCTGGAATCTGGACTATTAAAGGTTGTATCATATTGCTCAATAAATGCTTCATACTGTTCATGGCTGGTGAAATTATTAAGGATCTCTCCTAACAGGTTTCCGGTTACAGTGGAAGCTCCAAACTTTGTTTCATCATTGGGATTAGTATCTGCCCAAACAAAATTAGTTTCGAACATGCTTTTGATTGGCGCATCAATGCCAGATACATTAGTAAATTCTTCATTTTCAGGATGCCAAATAACAATTGGATTCTTCTCCTCTGAAGTTCTCTTAAAGCGTATATGTTCTACATCATCAATCGAATATACTCTTTCCCTGAATGCAGCTTTTTTTGGTGTTGGCGAGAATTCTTCAATTACTGAATCAATGTCACCGCAAAAGACAAGCTCAATTGAAGCTTCGGCATCGGGAGTGGCTCTATTGACTATTGAAGTACTTGGTTTATTCGTTTTATTCCTTAAAAAATCGAAGGCTTCAAAAATGGTAGACTTCCCTGTATTATTTTCACCTAAAAAAATATTTAGCCCACTTCCTAAATCACCATTAGGTACGTTAAATGAGAGCGGTGGATGATCAGCTCCAAAACTTTTGAAATTACGAACTACTAGTTCTGATATATACATAATTGTGTTTATTAAAATTCTACAAATACTCTTTAATCTTACCCCATTCCCGAACCTTATCCTCCCAACTGACTCCGGCATTGGCAGGACTTGTAGAGGGTAATCTCAATAAGCGAATACCGGGAATAGCTCCGATATGCTTAGCGAATAGTTGAGCTGATTTTTTACCGTTAAAGGCGATGGCTTTGAGGTTGGGGTGACTTTCAACAAAGCCGTGAATATCATTGGGTGTCACTTCCGAAATGGCTGAATCTAAACTACCTTCTCGGGCACAAGCTTGACAAGTATCCCAAAGGCCAATTCCTGCTGATTTTGCCAATTGAATTCTTTCCGAATAATCTTTAGGTAATTCATGACCAGTGATTTCTGCCAAAATCCTCCAAAGCAGGTTACGCGGATGTGCATAATAGGCTTGCTGTTTAAGCGATTCTACACCAGGCATGGTGCCAAGAATCAACACCTTTGTATTTTGATCCTCAATAGCTGCAAAGCTTTCTACCTGTCCATTAAATAACTTGGAGCTACTTTTTACTTTTGGCGTTGGTGTTGAGCTTAGAATGCCTTGGTTTACTCCTTCTTCTTTCGGAACTGCACCAGACCATAAAATATCAACGTGAGATGCTGTTTCTGTGACTCTAAAACTGATACTGTCCTTATGTGCAACATCTTTACCTGAAAATGTATACCGTTTACTAAACGATTTACTTTCATGATCTACGTTCACCACTAGGACATCTCCACTGACAACAGTTTTTGTATCTATTTTATAGCTCTTGGAGCTTTCAAGCCTTGTGCTCGGTCTTATGGTTCTGTTCCTAATTACTTCTGACATTGTGTGTTTTATTAATAGCCTTCGCAAACACCTATTCTAGTTTATCTCCCGAAAGTATAGAGAATAGAGACAGGCACTCTCACCTTTCCACAAATCAATTGCTTTAATAAGGCTTCTTGGTGCTCCTTATGGTATGAATCTCGGTTTAATAGTAATGAATAGGTATATTTAGATAAAAAAGTGAAGATAATTATAGTGAATTTTGGAGAGAAAAGTCTCAATTTCAAGCGTTTTGTAATGACACTGGATGGGAAACCCGACACCTCGCAACCCTAATCTGGGCTATCCCTTAATCCTATTAATCTGTGATACTGACAAAAGAAAAACACAATGTTCGAAGATGGAGATGATGATTTCATAGACCCAAGAACCCTTCCTATTTACCAAAAGGGAAAGGAAATATTCGATGTGGTTAGGCAAATCTGTGACTTAATACCCGAGGACAACAAGGAACTGGAGTTCACGAAATCCATCATGATGGAAGATGCCATGATGCTAACAGTCAAAGTAGCTGGAGCCACCGGTGCCGGACTATACGACCTTAAAATGGAAAATGCAGCTATCATCAGAAAGACCGCTCCCGAGCTAATGGTGCAAAACCATACCTTACAAATGTTAGACTTTAAATAAGTCACTGCTTTCAGGTAGTTCGCGATTCAATGGAATAGTACCGCTTACTCTTTATAGACTGGGTAGCCAGTTTCGATCCGTGATCAAAGGATTACACCATAACCCCTTGGAGGGTGTTCAATCCACACAGAGCCGCCTCTTTGAAATAACCCGAATGATATGGATATTCCTAAACATTAAAGAAGGTATAGACTAACAGCAACCTTGATTTGAAATGGTTACAGGGCCCAACCACTTATCGTGAAAAGGTTCGGGTTATCGAAAGATTCCGTTCAGTGATCGAAAATTTGCTTCTACCTTGTTAATACTGAGCATTTTGGGAGGAAATCGAGTGAAGCATGAAGAATTTATTGTATTTAATCCTCCCCCTCCTTATCGTATCGTGTATAGAAGAGCCACCTTTCGAAGAACCGGCAGAGAACTCTTCTTCCCTTACCGATTTCAGCTTCGACTCGTTTAATTTCGAAACCTCTCAAATGGTAGCCCTAAACATTACGGACTACACAAAAGGAGCCGCTAAATACCGAATACACTACTTATCGGGTGGAGAATCGCTCTCCATAGGCTCATTTATTAAGCAGAGCGGTGGGCTAAGTATCGAGCAGTTATTGCCAGCCTCCATCAGTGAGTTGTATGTTACCAAAATCAGTGCTGATGGTACAGAAACCTTTTCTATGCCGGTAAGTGGTGCTTCAGCAAACCTTACGATTCAACAGACAGCTGCCGGTAGTGTAGCCAATAGCAGCTCCGACTGTATAGACCATCTCTATGCCGTTAATAATAATGGAGATTTCTTTACCATAGATATCTCTAACTCTTCCTTTACTCCTACCGACTTGAGTCAGCTTCAAGGGGGCGGATCCATAGCCAACGCTCTCGATCAGGCCAACGGAATTATGTATTACAACGTGGGAAAAACACTCTATGCCTACGATATTGCCAGCAGCACCTTCACCGTAAAACATACCAACAACCCCTTCAATGGCAACTACCCTCGCCTCGAATATAAAGACGGTTACTTCTACATGAGCAACAAAAATATCATGCACAAAGTAGAAGCAGCCACAAACAACCTGGTAGCCAGCTACACCATCAACGGATTCATCAACAACAGCGGTGGTGGCGACCTGGCATTCGACTCGAACGGAGAGCTTTATCTGGCTTGTTTTTCAGGGCTCTATAAATTCACTTCAATAAACGACACCAACGGAACAGCCGAAATTGTAAGAATAAGTGCCGAAAACTTTCCCTTTCAACTCACCTCTATGGCTATAGACCGCCAGGATAGAATATTTGTGGGTACCAACGATGCCAACTCAAACCTCATTCAAATTAGTAAGGAAGATGGAGCCTACCAGATTGTAAAAACTTTCAACAAAAAAATTAACGACCTCACCGCCTGGAAATGCGATACCGGTTCGCTCAACCAGCAAGACTCTGACAACGATGGAGTAATTGACGAATTGGACGACTATCCAAACGATCCTACTGCGGCTGTAGATAGCTACACTCCCTCCGAACTGGGCATGGGCACGTTTGCTTTTGAAGATTTATGGCCGGTAAAAGGCGACTACGACTTCAACGACATGGTTATTGGTTACCGATATACCAATGTGTTAAACTCAGATAACAAAAGCGTACGCTTTAAAATGAGCTTTACTATTCGGGCAGTAGGAGCCGCCAATCATAGTGGTTTTGGCATTGAACTCGATGTAGACCCTACATTGATTGCTTCCGTATCTGGTCATAAAACGGACGGACAAAACACCACACTCAATGCCAAAGGACTTGAGGCTCAGCAGAACAAATCGGTAATTATTGTATTTAATGATAGTTTTAATCACCTGAAACCGGCTGCAGGCGCAAAGTTCATCAATACCGACCCTTCCGAAAGTAGTGTGGCTCCCTTTACGGTAGAAGTTGTGGTAGAATTTACCAACCCGATAGCCCCCGAGTTACTTGGCGAAGCCCCCTTCAACCCTTTTATCTTCTCTAGTTATGAGAGAGGAAAAGAACTGCACCTGGCCGGCAAAATGCCAACTTCTTTGGCCGATGCAAGCCTATTTGGAACGGCCAGCGATGACACCAACGTAAACACCGGAAAAACCTATCAGGATAGCAACAACCTGCCTTGGGCCATCCATATCATACATGAGTTCCGATACCCAATCGAAAAAAACCGGATCGACCAGGGCTACAACAAATTTGTTGACTGGGGACTCAGCAGCGGAGCGTTATATAAAGATTGGTATGGCGACAACTCAGGCTACAGAAATACCAACAAGATATATTTCAACAACTAACGGCAAGCCTATTTAAGCATCGGCCAAAGCCAAAATACTTGGCCGGTGCCCTACCGCAACAGGTTCAATGGAAACGGATTAGCCTCTAAGAGCTTAAAACCATTGGCGCTAACGACTCAACTTAATACCTTCATGGCGGTAAACAGCCTATACATTACTGTTTATACCGCTTAATGAAGAACCGCAGATATAACACCGAAAAATTTTGGGATAGGGCCGCACCAGGCTATGACAATTCCGAGGCCAGCGACAGCCATAAGCACGAGCTGGTTTTCGATACCCTTAAAAAATACATGCTGCCAGCCGATAAGGTATTAGATCTGGGCTGCGGAACAGGTTTAATGGCTTCGCAAATTGCGGGTCATGTACAACAAGTCACAGGAATAGATATTTCATCCCAAATGATTAGAAAAGCGCAAGAACGAGCCCTGCAAAATAGCCTTACGAACACGCATTTTCTCAAAGCCGATGTATTTGATGAAAAGCTCAGTCACCACTCTTTCGAATGCATTACAGCCAACTATCTACTCCACCTATTACCCGATCTACAGGCTGTTTTACAGCGGGCCGACCACCTGTTGAAACCGGGAGGTTACTTTATGGCAACCACACCCTGCATGAAAGAAAAACCTCTTCTCTTACTGGCTCTAAAAGGACTTTCCAAAATTAAACTTGCGCCCGATATCACAGGCTTCTCTCTACCCGGTCTCAAACGAACCCTGACAAGGGCAAACTGGCAGATGGTAGAATGTCTAAAACTGTCGGAATCGGATCCCGAATACCTTACGATTATGAAAAAAATCGGTACTTAACCTTCAAAAGTTGAATCAATTCTAGTACTACGGAGTTGTAGGCATTGATCATTAAAATGAAAACCGGCAAATGACCATAGAGATTTGGAGCGATGTGATGTGCCCGTTTTGCTACATTGGCAAGCGACATCTGGAAAAGGCCTTAGAATATTTTCCCGAGAAAGATAAAGTTAAAGTGGTTTGGAAAAGCTTTCAGCTGAACCCCAATATGCCGGAAAGCAGCGATGAAAGCGTCTATGAATATCTGGCAAAGGCCAAGGGCATTAGCCTGGAACAATCCATGCAAATGCATAAGCGCGTTGAAGAAATGGCGGCTAATGCCGGACTAGATTACAACTTCGACATTGCCAAAGTAGCCAACTCATTTAAGGCACACCGCGTGCTACAGTTAGCCAAGAGAAAGAATCTTGGCGATGAACTAAAAGAAACACTCCTCGAAGCCTATTTCACTAAAGGAAAAAATACCAGCGACACTAAAACGCTCGTTGAACTAGCTAATTCTGTAGGAATTAGTGGTGATGAAGTAGAACTGGCGCTCAATGAAGAACAGTTTGCTCATTATGTGAAGCAAGACATTGAAGAGGCTCGGCAAATAGGTATTCAAGGAGTTCCCTTTTTTGTTTTCGATAGAAAATATGCAGTATCTGGTGCTCAACCAGTAGAGCATTTTAAAGCCACCTTAGAAAAGATTCAGGCCGAAAGCAGCTCTTTCATCAATACTTCGCCAGAACAAGGCGATAGCTGTGATATTGAAGGCAATTGCTAGGCATTGTTGAACAGTTATTCAACAAAAGTCATAAAAAGAGGTCACCGCGAAAGCCACTATTCTCGTTATTTCCGGTTTGATCGGAAATCTCCATCGGCCTTAAGTACCAAGTAGATGAAATCACCTTCAGGGGTAGGCAATGGCGTTTAAGTTTTGGGAAAGTCTCTTTTTATTGACTAAAAGATGCCTAACCGTCTTTCTTCAATCAGCCTTTCTGGTAAATATATGATGCTGGGTAGCAGTGAAGTAATCTCTGAAAATCTGATTGATCGAATGATCCTCTCTGCTGGCCTTAACGCCTAAGTGGGGATAAAGAGCCGTAATTGCGCTGGAAATATACCTGACTGAAACGGATGCCGCCTCATGTACCTCTCTTATGAATGAATCAGCAAATATTCCGTTGCTGTCCGTCAATTCCGATACGGTTCGTACAATTTCTCTGATTTCCCGGCTAGCCGATCGAACGACAGATTCCAGCCCATTCAATGGTTCGGACTGAGTAATTAAAGTTGCCTCTTCCCAAAAGTGTTCAGCCATACCAATATAGTTCACCCAAAGGGTGAGGTCGGCAAATACTGAAAAATGAATTTTAAAGACTGACTGAGGATGATAAAACTGATTATAAATAAAGCTGAAACGTTCGTGAACAACTACATTATTCACCTCAAAAGAATGAGTAGCCGAAGCTTTCAGCCCCATGGTTTGCCAATCTTCAATGATGGTCACTTCAGTTGCTGGAATAACGAATGACAGGAATTTTGGTGTTCCATCCTCATTCTTCAACTCTATCCCATTCTCTATAATTTTTGCATTCAAAGTAAAATGAGTGAGATATGGTGCTCCTGTTGCGTAGCGCCAAGTACCATTAAGCCGATAAGCATCTCCCTCCTTTTCGGCAGTTCCAAACATTCCTCCGCTTCCACCTAAAATGGCTGACTGAGCAAAAACTTCTCGGGCAACTTCGGGCCGAAGGTTACCGATAAAGAAATTAGCACCACTACACAAAGTGACTGTCCAGCCTAAACTACCGTCTAACCTAGCCAAAGCTTGCAGAGTTTTCAAACCATCAGAAAGTGAGCATTCAAGTCCGCCAAAAGCTTTTGGCACCCAGATGTTCCATAGATTTTCTTCCTCTATCCATTGCAACACCTCTTTTCTAAAAACTGCTGCGTCATTCAAATATTCTCTAGGCAGTTGCATAAGTAAGCTCTCTTTCATTCACCATCAATTTTCGCCATTTCAGATACCCTGAAGTACCCATTATAAATAGGAACACGGTCATTCCAGCATAGATATAAAGCTCTTTATAAACCATTAGTGGAATGGAAATAATGTTACTGATATTGAGGTATATCCAGTTTTCGATTTTGCGCTTGGCCATCAGCCACATTCCGGCCCATGCAAAAGCCACTACCACAGCATCCCAAATGGGAACATCGGAATCTGTGTGAAATGTAAGCCAGTAAGACATCAGCACAAAGCAAGCTAGTACAATACCATTGGCTTTTAAAAACTCATTTTTATTGACTATGGAAATAGGCGTTTCCTTTTTTTGCCTGCCAAACCGCCAATAAACCCAGCCATAAACACTCATGACCAAATAGTACATGTTCAGTAGAATATCAGCATAAAGTGCGCTCTGATAGAGCACCCACATACTGATTAAGATGGAGGCAATACCAAACAGATAGGTATGCACATTGTTTTGACGGGCCAGCACTACTTGTACTATGCCAAAGAGAGTTCCCAACCCTTGAAGCCAGGTAAGTTGTGTTAAAAATTCCTCGATCATTGTTTTTAGGTTTCAATGAAATGAGGAGATGAACCAGCCCTTGCAGCACGGCAAAAGCTTTATTTTCCCTACGCCAGCATTATCTGGATCAGGTGCGGAGCCAAACTCCTGGGTATCATCTCAGCCTGCGCAAGCAAGCACCCCATTTTGGGCAAATGTAAGATTCCCCCAAAAGGAAGGAAAGGATTCAAAAGATTTAAATTTGAAGAAATACCTAGCTCATCTCTTCTAGCAAGCTAATCTTCTATCTTTGAATCGAAATAGCTAAAACTCATCAATCAAAAATACTGATATGTCCATCTCAAAAGAGTCTGAATTAGAAGGAATGAAAAGGGTAAGCGAAGTGGTTGCCACAACGCTAAGGCTAATGAGAGAACATGCAAAAGTGGGCATGTCTACGAAAGAGCTGGACAATTTTGGGGGCGAAATTCTTAAGAGCCATGGTGCCAAATCTGCTCCTTATGAGACTTATGGGTTCCCTGGCTACTCATGTATTAGCATAAATGAAGAGGCTGCTCACGGTATTCCATCTGATCAAAAAATCTTGAAAGAGGGCGACCTGGTGAATATTGATGTTTCTGCAGAACTCGATGGCTTCTGGGCAGATAATGGAGGCTCTTTTGTTTTAGGCAAAGACATTCACAATCATCAGCCGTTGGTAGATGCTTCTAGAGATATTCTTCACAAGGCGATCCACAGCATCAAAGGAGGGGTGAAAATCTCTGACATTGGCTATCTTATAGAAACAGAAGCCAAAAAATCGGGCTTTAAGGTAATTAAGAACCTAGCAGGACATGGTGTAGGCAGAAGCCTGCATGAAGCACCAGAAGATATTCTGAATTATAGAGTAAAAACCAATAGAGAACGATTCAGAAAAAACACCACTGTGGCTGTTGAAACCTTTATTTCGACCCAATCAACTGTAGCGGTTCAGCTAAACGATGGCTGGACGTTGGTGGGCAACAGAGGTGGTTATGTAACGCAGCACGAGCACACTATTTTGATTACGGATGGCGAGCCAGTAATCCTCACGCAGTCCAATGGTATTTGGGGTTAAATAAACCACTATGGGCTGAAAGCACCATAGTTTTAGAAGCAGCTTAAAGTCTCTTTGAATGGCCGACTTAGAAAATGTACGATCTTAGATTTACGATTGACGTCAATCAAAATTCGTACATCGTAAATTCCAGGATGCTTTTTAGAAGCTAAAGCGAAATGCACTAAAGTGCATAGTTTTAACTCCTTTTGTGACCAATAAAATGAGGCTGCCTCAAAATCCACTTTTTTAGTCATTCCCAGCTTGACTGGGAATCCCTATCGGTCTGTAGAGTCATTTTGGGGGATTCACTCCGTATTTATCAGAACCGAGTCGAGAATGATGGTTAGGTTTTGTGAAAGCCTCTTCTCTAATTAGTTACTCCTTTTTTTGAATCTATCTCCTCTTTCCTCTTGCGATGTATTCGGTTTTATTATTTACTTTGTATTTCAAAGTACTTTTAAATAATGAATGAAAATATCTCAGACACAGTCTCTTCAAGAGGTTTAATGAAAAGAATACTCATTGGAGGAATCATTGGCCTCGTGCTTATAACACTGTTTATAATTTCAGTTGATCATCCGGATCCGGCTTGGAACAAATTCTGGTTTATCAAACCTTTGATCATCACTCCCATTGCTGCTGCAATGGGTGGCGGCCTTCACTTCTATGTCGATAAAATCTTTAGCACAAACAACTGGAGCAGGGCTTTAGCATTCATATTAGGATCACTAGGTTTTGTAGTGACACTCTGGTTAGGCACAATCCTCGGACTCAACGGCACCTACTGGAATTAAAAAAATTTATTCACGCACTTTGTATTTCAAAGTAAAATATACTCAAATGTTCAATCACTCAATATTTTCAACAGCAAAGTACTCTAGCCACCTGATATCTAGAGGCCTCTTATTTTTAATCAGCCTGCTTTTCTTTGCCTCAACCAGGTCATTACTACTTATGGCTCAACAAGAGTCCGATGCCATCGACCAATTATTTATCAGCATAGCAACCGATGAGCCCGGTTGCTCTTGTTCCTTTTCAAAAAATGGAGAAGTACTATTCAATAAAGCCTATGGTTTGGCCAATATGGAGACTAAAACACCTCTCCAACCAAGCTCCGTTCTCGATGCCGGCTCAGTAGTTAAGCAATTTGTAGCAGCATCTACCCTACTGCTCGTAGAGCAAGGGCAACTATCGCTACATACCGATATACATGAGTACCTACCGGAACTACCACATTACGAACACCCGGTTACACTTTATCATTTACTCACCCACACATCAGGAATTCGCGATTGGACCGGCATACGAATGATCTCTGCTGCCGATGAGGACGCCCTTACCATGGTCTTGCGCCAAAAGTCGCTCAATTTTGCTCCCGGGGAGCAATGGTCTTATTCGAACAGCGGCTACGTATTGCTCAAAGAGATCGTGGCGAGGGTAACGGGTTTAACTTTTGGTGAGTTTGCTTCCACCTACCTCTTTGAACCATTAGGAATGAAAAATACCATATACACTCAATATCCGGATAAAACATCCAATCTGGCACTGGCCTACGAAAAGGGAAAGAGCGGATGGGAAAATGCCGTGCTGGAAAACAACGACCGTGGTGGCGGTGGCGCTTTGATGACTACTGCACCGGATTTACTGTTATGGACTCAGGCGCTTGCACAACAAAAACTAGGTGAATTTGTAACCAACAACCTACTAACCCCGACACGCCTAAATAATGGAAGGGAACTCTCATATACCAAAGGGCTGTTCGTGACCTCCAACGAGCTGGGCAAGCTCATATGGCACACGGGTAGTGCCGGAGGTTATAAATCACTGGTAGGCCATCTACCAGCTCATGGTTTATCCATTGCCATTATGTGCAATTCGGGTGACCAGATCAATAGAACTGCACTTGCCGGCCGGATTTTCAGGTTGTTCGCTGAACCACAAACTCAGTCGTATCCCCCCGGCAAAGAAGATGTGATGGTGCCGGAAGATATACTCAATACACGTAGCGGATGGTATATCCATAAAAAGGACAAGAACCTGCTCCAGTTAACCGTGAATAAGAATAGACTGGCTATTGTAGGCGGACCCATGCTCAGCGCCAAAAGCAATACTCACTTTATCAATACTCGCAGAAATATCGAGTTCCGCTCAGAAGACCAGTTCGAAATCGAATTTCAACCTAACGGCAGGTTTACGCTCACTTCTATGGAAGGTCAACAAGAAATATATGTACCAGTAGAACCATACCGGCCTGCCATAGATGAATTGAGTCGCTATGAAGGTCGCTATGAGAGCAAAGACCTCAAAGCTGTTTTCCATATAAAGGCCACAGAAAAACAATTGGTCGTATATTTGGAACACGCTCCTATGCAGCGGCTTCCCTTTAGCCCGGTTGTAAAAGACATGTTTGTCTTTAGAAGAATGCACATTGGGTGGATAAGGGACGACCAAGGCTCAATTGTTGCCTTAACCTATAGTAACCCTGTTCTGAAAGATGTCAGGTTTACCAGACTCAACAACTAACTAATGACACAATCGACAGCACAATTAACATCAGAACCTGATGCCGTACAGGAGTTCTTTGTTCCGGAAGGCTCCATTGTGCGGAAAATATGGGCCGATGGAGATACCATACTACTTATTTTTGCAGGAGCCGCAGCAGAATTTGCGCTTAGCAAAGCCGTGGACTGGTTGTATTTTACCGGCCGCCTTCCCTCCGACCCTCTTGGACGCTTACTATCTACAGTTACCTACGCCAAGCGCATTGTATTCTCCCAAAAACAAGATGCCTTTAAAGCCATAGACAGCATTTCGGCCATACACCACGGAGTGGAGTACAAACGAGGCTTTCAAATTCCAGAATGGGCCTACAGAGATGTACTCTTTATGCTTATTGATTACTCCATAAGAGCCTATGAAGTACTTCATCGCCAACTCACTAATGAGGAGAAAGAGGAAGTGTTTCGGGTCTTTAATCAACTGGGTGAGAAAATGGAAATGACCGGTCTGCCGGAGACCTATCAAGTATGGATGAATATGCGCCAAAAACACCTTAAACGAAACCTGGAGTTTAGCGACTATACCAGCGACCTATTTTTGCAATACAAACTTCACCTGGGGTCTTTTCGTTACCACATGCTGTTACAGGTACAAGCAGTTTTGGCCCCCAAAAAGGTACGCTCATTAATGGGCCTGAAGAAAAAGAGACCTATTCTTCTCTTAATTGGCTTCTACAGAATCATTCGCCCCCTTGGGTTAAATTCATTCCTAAAAAGACTTGTATTGCCCGGTCAATACCGTCAGCAGTTTATGCAGTTGGGAGGAACCGCTTGAGGTTTGGTGGTTCATTGTTCTTAATTCATAGTTCTAGGTTCTTGGTTTTTGATCTACCGAATATGTGCTAGCCGGAAATGGAGTAAACAATACAACTTATATTAGGGCAAGAATAACCTGACACCACTTTCTGGCTCCTATTGAAGGACTCCAATCCGTTTTTTAGAACAATCTTAGGGCTGCTTATTTTGAGCACATACAAGTAAGCATGAACTTTTTCAGTATAAAAAAGACCATTCCGATCGTCTATCAGAATGGTCGAAAGGTCAATAAATGTATAGCTAGGATTTATCGGGTCGATAAATCTCGTTGATTTCTAAAGCTTTATGACACCACAACCTATTCTCGAGCCTGCCGCACCGGAAGGCTGTGAGATAAAGTCATCGGGTCCGGCATGAATAATTATGGCCTTTTGAAGAATATTGCTGGTAGAATCTCCTCCGATGGTCCAGCCTTCGACCTCCATGGTAAACAAGCCGCTGCTATCGGCTCCAACGGTAATATTGCCTATATCGCCCTGATGAAACTGCTCATCTTCCAGCCTGTGGCCATGGCTTACGTCCATTGGGTTCCAGTGCCCACCGGCCGAAGAGCCATCAACAGCAGAACAATCTCCGTTTTCGTGTATGTGCACGGCATGCTCACCGGGACTCACTCCGTTCAGTCTTACCGTCAGATCTATGGCTCCATTTTCTAATTCTTTGAAAGTAGCTTCTCCCCTCAAACCACTCCCGTTAATGCTTTTGATTGGTGTGGTAATGGTTCGGTAGGTCTTTTGGGCTTCGCTGGCCACTCTTTTGGCCACTGCATCTTCTACCTCCTCCGTTTTTTGTCTCGCTTCGGTACAGGCCACTATGGCTATGGCCATACCCAATACAAGTTTCAGGTTCTTGGTAAGCGTGTTCATAGCGATTAATTTTGGTTGCTTCACATAAGGAAAAACTCATGCCAGCTGAGTCAAAACCGCTCCTATTGCTATAATAAGCACATCTTGCAATCCATTCTTTGTCAATTTGAAAATGGTTCTGTCAAATGGAAAAACGCAGGAGTGGAGAAGTTACCGGAAAACAAGCGCAGGCTGCCCAAACAAAACTGCCCAAACCTTGCTTGATATTTGTAGTAACCCTATAAAACATCAATAAACAAAACATGAAAGCCATAAAGTATGCGTGGAAGGTGTTAAAAACTGCCATTCCTGCATTCATGAAAGATCACTGTTTTCGCTTTAGTGCCGCCCTCTCTTTCTACACACTATTTTCAATCGCTCCGCTCATTTTGCTGGCCATTTACGTAGCAGGTATTTTTGCCGATGATGCTCTGGTAAGGGATCAGGTAACCTCTCAGTTCGAGAGCCTGATTGGTACACAAGGGGCCAATGGCGTACGCGCCCTTATGGATACCTTGCATAAGGAAGACCAAAACACCTTTTCGTTAGTAGCCGGCATTGGACTTCTACTCTATTCGGCCACCAACATCTTCATTCAAATTCAAACCTCTTTCAACGAGATATTTATGGTGAAGGCAATTGAGGGTAAAGGATTTAAAAAGTTGGTGATCGACCGTCTTATTTCGCTGGGCATGGTGCTAAGCCTGGGCTTTATCATGATCATTTCTCTGATTCTTGATTCTTTGGTGGTGGCTTTTGTCGATTTTCTTTCCGAAAGTTTCGACACGCTTTCTGTAGCCATGGCCCTGGCGGCCCAATACAGCCTCATTCTTTTACTGGTGTATGGGGTTATTTACGCGCTCATTCGCTTTCTGCCCGATGTGGTTATTCCCAAAAAGTTCATATTCAGAGGGAGTCTTATCACCGCCCTGCTACTCATCATTGGTAAATTTGGCATTGGCTGGTACATTGGCAGTAGCAATTTTAGCCAGCTTGGCGGAGCTTCTTCAGGTATTATTATACTTATGCTTTGGGTGTACTACTCATCGGTGATCCTATTCTTTGGTGGCGAATTGATCAAAGCTATGGCCAAAGTAAACGAAGTATACATTCGTGCCACACGCTATGCCAAACGCATAAAGTATGTTGAACTAAATGATGAGTAGTCGCAATTACTCTCCAAAGATCATCACCTAAATTGTAATTCCTGACTCATGGTTCATATGTCTGGCATAACTCGTAGTGCGTCATTCTGAACTTATAACTCAGCCCCACACCTTCTACTCACCTTATTACTCCTCTCCTTCTTCAGGCAAACCGGCATCGAGTTCCAGAGCCTTCACGCTTTGAACTGCATTGCCGGCAATTCCTTTTATGGAGCCGTACATATCAATAGTATTGGAAACTACTTTATCGATTTGCTTTTCGCGTTGCTTCCAAATTCGCTGCATGGAGTTTTTCTCCCTTTCCAGGTCGGCTTTCATTTGAGAGAAGCCTTCTACAATGGCTTCTACTTGCATACGGAAGGTGTTACTGGTAAGGAAATCGTAAAGCATATGCATTTTATCGCCTTTGCCTTCTTGAGAAATAGCCACCTTACTCAACTGTATAACCGACTCTCTGAGCACCGCGCAAAGCCCCTTAAACTCAGCAAATGAGCAAACCCAGACCCCATCTTTTAGCCCCATGCGCTCCATATCAGCAGGCATGGCCTCGGTAACCAGCACTCCCACATCGGCCTCTTTGTCGCGCATATCGGCTTTAAATTTCTCAATCCATCCCGGTTGAAAGTCCTTGGTTCGCTTGCTCTCGTAGTAGATCTTACCGCAGTTTTGTAAAGTGCGCGTGTTGACTACCTGAATGCAATCGGCTCCTCGGGCTCCTTTCTTAATTTCTTCGATCGTATCTAAAGGGAACTGTGTAGAAAGCCACTCTTCAATGGCCAGTTCTTGTACCTCACCCTGCAATTGCATAGAGCCCTGAGCTTGCTTACGCTGCATTTCTTCAGTGAGCTTCTTCTGATCTTCCAGCTTTTTTTCGAGCTCTTTCATTTTAAGCTCATTTTTCTCGGCTTCCGACTTGCTGATTTTTTCGCGCTCTTGTACGAGCATTTCGTTGAGCATTCTCTGTGCCTCTAACTGAGCTAGCTCCTTTGCCTCTTCTTTCTCCCTTTTTAATCGTTCAATTTCAACCCGCGAGCGATTCAGCTCTTTTACTTGTTCCGATTTCTCGTTGAGTTCCTTTTGAAGGGCTTCAAACTGCTCGGCTTGTTCTGAGAGCAATTTCGACTTCAGTTTATCTTCCAACAATTTGCGCTCCTGGGCCATTTGCTTTTCCAGTCGCTCTTGAAAAAGCTCATTCTCTCTCCTCTTCTTTTCTTCAAAGTCGGCTCTGGCTTTGGCCAGACTCTCCTGTTCGGCTTTGAACCGTTGTTGTGCAGCAGTCAGTTCGGCCTGATATTTCTGTTTTATCTCCTCTTCTAACTGATGCGAAAGAATGTCTTGTACGTCTATAGCGGTGCCACAATTGGGGCAATTGATTTGATTCTTTGTCGACATGGTTGACAAATTTATTTAAAGTGCCACAGTTATCCTGATCAATTTCTTACTTCCTATACTTATCTCTGTACTCAGCCGGAGTAAGACCTGTTATTTTCTTAAAAACATTTCGGAAGGCCTTGGTATCGGTGTATCCCACATCGAACATCACCTCGGTAATATTCTTTCGCGTGGCCTCAAATGAGCGCTTGGCCGCTTCTATTTTCACCCTTTGAATGTATTCTAGAATGGTATTGCCGGTGGCTTGTTTAAAACGCCTTTCAAAACTTCTGCGACTTACAGCCACATGATCGGCCAATTCATCAACTGTTAGCTTGTCGGCAAAATTTTGCTCTATAAACTCCTGGGCCTGCAACACCTGTTGATCGTTGTGGTCCTTCTGCCCTCTGAAAATCGTAAATGGTGCCTGGCTCTCTCTATCCATATCTATGGCAAAGTATTTAGAGGCAAGGATGGCCGTGTCTCTGTCGGTATATTTTTCCAGCAAATAGAGCAGTAAGTTCCAATACGAATTGGCTCCACCACTGGAGTAGATACGATCTTCTTCCGTTATAATGCTTCCGTCTTGTACCTCTACCTCCGGATAAGTTTCCTTAAACTCTTGATAATAGGCCCAATGGGTGCTGCATTTTTTACCATTAAGCAGGCCGGTGGCGGCCAGCAAAAAAGCACCTACACAGAGTGAGGCTACTTCTGCTCCGCGACTGTGTTGTTCAATAATCCATGGAATCAAAGCCTCGTTCTTACTGACAGCCGTTTGCATATCTCCAAACAGCGCGGGTATGATCACCAGATCTGCCGATTTGGAGTGGTTTAAAAGCCGAGTGGTTTGAATACTGCAATAGCCATCGTGTACTGGCACCTGAGCCCGAGAACCAACCAGCTCAATATTAAAAACGGGCGACCTTCCGGAAGCTTGTAAAAACTGATTGGCGGCAGAGAACATATAACGAGGGTTAGAAACAGCCTCAGTAACTGCCATTTCGGGCACAAGTATGCATATGTTTTTCATGTATTGAAGATAGATGAAGTATTTGACGCGATCAACCCCGTAGAGAGTCGTTTTCACACCCTGTTTCTAAGCTTCTACTCTGCCACCTTTGTAGGGAAGCAAAACAAAAATGAAAAGAGCCTTTGCCCATTTGTCATTCAACGGAAATTGCAGAGCAGCCATGCACTTCTATAAAAACTGCTTTGGTGGAGAGCTGAACATGCAAACCCTTGAAGACATGCCACAACGACACGCTTTTCCACCCAAACTCACCCAATTGGTTGTACATGCTACCCTAAGAAGTGAACAACTGATATTGATGGCTTCTGACCTTTTGGATGAACCTTTAACCACTGGCAACCACATGAGTATTTTACTGGAGTGCCAAAAAGAAGGAGAAATGGAGGCCATTTTTGATAAGCTCAAAATGGGAGGACAGGTAACGCGTCCGATTCAAAAAACACATTGGGGAGCCATGATTGGTGGACTTACCGACCAATTTGGCAATCAATGGATGCTTCACCACCCCTTAAGAACATTAACCCTATAAAAACTTATATATGAAACAGAAAATACTCTTTGCACTTTCATTGCTCCTTGGGCTCATGTTTGTAAATGCCGGCCTCAACAAGTTTTTCAACTACATGCCGATACCGGACGATCTGCCTCAAAGCATGATTGAGTTGATGACGGCTCTAATGCAGGTTAGCTGGCTATTGCCTTTGGTGGCCATTATCGAAATAATTGGTGGAGTGCTTTTTATGATACCGCGCTACAGAGCTCTGGGGGCCATTGTGTTGATTCCTATTCTTACCGGTATCACGCTCATTAACCTTACCGCAGCACCCAGCGGGCTACCCTTAGTAATTGCATTACTGGCCATTGAATGTTGGGTAATTTTTGAAAACCTTAACAAATACCTGGTAATGGTAAAGTAACTCAACACCCATTCGCACAGAAAAACATTTAAATTGAATTATAAAACACCAACCACATGACTTTTCAGAAAATAACTATTGCAGCTACGGTAAAAGCCGGCCTTTCCACAGCCTGGGATTGCTATACCAACCCGCATTACATTACTCAATGGAACTTTGCCGATGATACCTGGCATTGCCCAACGGCTCAAAACGACCTCAAAGTAGGAGGAAAACTCTGTTCGAGAATGGAGGCCAAAGACGGTAGTTTCGGCTTCGATTTTGAAGCGACTTACGAAACGGTGGAGAAAGAAAAGAAGCTCGTTTATCGGTTAGACGATGGCCGCGAGGTTTGTACCACGTTCGAAACTAAGCCGGAGGGAGTTGAAGTAACCACGACTTTCGATGCGGAAACCCAAAACTCCCTAGAAATGCAGAAAGACGGCTGGCAGGCTATTCTCAACAACTATAAAAAGTGTGCTGAAGGAGCTAAGGCATCTTAAGCCATAGCATCTCGTGTTCATTTTTGATTTTTTAATACTTAAATCACCAAGTACTTTTTAAGATGGCTCGCTTTGGTCTCACGCACTTGTGTTCGCAGCTTAAACACCGTTCCATAGGCCTTGTGTTCTACAAACTTAGCATGCAACCGAATTTCGCCATTTATTTCTAACCATTAAATCATAAAACCACATGGCAAGTGTAAGCACCTACCTAAACTTTGAGCGCGAAACAGAAGCGGCTTTCAATTTTTATAAATCTGTTTTTGGAGGAGAATTTTCCGGAGAAGGCATTATGCGAATGGGCGATATTCCTTCCGACCCGGAGATGCCCCAACTCACTGAGGCCGACAAGCAACTCGTAATGCACGTTGAACTACGAATTATGGATTGTCATAGTCTGATGGGGACGGATGCCCCCAAAAGTATGGGCTTTGATCTTCAACAAGGCAATAATGTATACATCAACTTACAACCGGATACCAGAAAAGAAACCCAGCGATTATTCAAAGAGCTTTCTGCCAATGGAAAGGTTACCATGGAACTCCAAGATATGTTCTGGGGCGATTATTTTGGTAGTTGCATCGATAAGTTTGGAGTACAGTGGATGTTCAATTGTGCCGAAAAGGCCTAAAGATTGCCCCGATGAAACACCTGCCCGGAAACCAATGGGCTGAGGTGGGTGTTTCTTCCTCTTGCCTAAATTTTATACCAAGGGAACCAAAAAGTGCATCATTGCATTTTTCATGATAGTTACAGGGTCGTACTTTATTTTTTTAAGGCTTATGTTCATCACCATAGAGGTTTTTAAAACAAATGTTTCCTCTCAAGCTCAGGCAGCACTAATCAAAACGTCAATTCTCCATCATTTCCCCCACCTCGATGTAAACTTCGACCTGGAAGACCGTGACAATATATTGCGAGTGGAAGGAGAGGTAGATCCTGGAGATATTATGCTATTGGTAAGGCAGTCGGGTGTGGAAATTAACTTATTACTCGACTAACAGCCATAATAGTGGATTGGCTGTTGATCTAACTAAGGCATTATTTGTTGTTCACCCCAACAGGCATTGGGTAACAACATAACCACGGTCAGGCCATTTGCCCGTTCATACATAGCCTTATGCATTTCCGAAAGCGCGGAGAAAAGCCTCATTATTCTGAATTTTAGCATGATCGAGCGGACTCAGTCCCCTGTTGTCTTTCTGATTTACATCAGCCTTAACAGCTTTCAGCAGTTCAATCATTTCAGGCTTTCCGTAAGTAGCCGCATAGGTCATCACCGTTGCGCCATTATAATTGCTTATGTGAAGAGAAGCTCCATTTTTAATTAGATAATCGGCAATTTCTACATACCCTTTAAACACGGCTCCCATCAAAGGAGTATTTCCTGAGCCATCTACCGCATCGATATCCGCTCCGGTTTCCACGAGCAGCTTCACCAGTTCCAAATGATTAAAGTAGGCCGCCATGATGAGAGGAGTAAACCCACGTTCGTCAGCTTGATTAGTCAAATGCGGATGTTCCTCAAGTAGTTTTTGCACTACCGGTAAATCACCGGAACGTAGTCCCTGCTGTAGTTTAGTAGTCAATTCGTTATTCGCCATTAATCCAGGTTTAAGCTATTTATTGCACTGCTTTCAGGCCAAAATTCATGTTTC
The DNA here is from genome assembly GCF_002296035.1 of Roseivirga sp. UBA838. Lineage (NCBI taxonomy): Bacteria > Pseudomonadati > Bacteroidota > Cytophagia > Cytophagales > Roseivirgaceae > Roseivirga > Roseivirga sp. UBA838. Next base: position 41,457 of record NZ_DBHC01000042.1, on the reverse strand, counting down.
AACTCTACGAAACTGTTCAATATCAAGCGTTCGATCAAATTGAAAATCTTTACAAAGTATTTACAAAATCAATATTCTATATAAACTCAAGCAATATTCAATCTTTACTCCACTCCTCTTTTCTGGGATAAGGATACTCCGCTATCTTTTCCAGGGTATAGTAAGAATTGAGCCCAGAGATACCTGCTAGTTGCAACTCTTCAAGATTCAAGTGTCCATCACCTACCTCTTGTTCGCAACACAAATACTCTATTTCTCCAATGAGTAGGCGCGTATCATTGTGCTTTATTGGTAGCTCATCTACCAATTGCAAGCCCATTTTTAAAGGACTCTCTCGCACAAATGGAGCTTTAAATTCACTAAGGTATTCAGGTGTAAACCCGCAATGCTCAAATTCAGACTCGTTGTCTTCGAATTTGGCGGCTGTATAATGTGCTGCTTTGGTCATGGAGTTCGGTACGCTGTTAATGGTAAAGACTCCGGTTTCCTTAATATTTTCATAAGTATGCCTTCTCACCTCACCCAAAGGTCGGGTAACCATGCCTAACAGTGGCGGGTTGCTCCCAAGGTGTATCACCGAACTAAAAATGGCCAGATTAGTGACCCCACGGGTGTTCACGGTACCAATAAGATTGGCGGGCTTAATGCCTGTTAAGGAATTGACGAGGTTTAAACGGCAAATTCTGTCGAGCGACAGCAACTGATCCTTGCTGAGTTGCATAAAGTTTTTCTAACAAACCCCAGCCAGCACAAAAGTGTTTAACCTCCCAAATACAAACGATGGGTTTTGGCAATAGCCCCAGCCTGAGCTTTAGGCACACCAGTTTCATTGGCCCATTCAGGCCAGCGATGCACAGCATCCAAAACCTGATTGATGAGCAGGTCGGCTTTTTTAATGGACTGTTGGCGACCAAAAACAAGCAAGTCCTCCCGGTTAAAATGATCACGTTTACCCCCTAGCGACATTTGGTGCTGGCTGGTCCAGGCACCTTGCGGATTATATGCCCAGGTTACATCATAGGCCGGAGCCAATCGCCACTCTCCTCCTTTGGGCAAAAGAAATGCAATGTTCTTTGTATGATCGTCTTGATTTCTGGCCACCAGATTAAATACCATACGCAAAAACATCTGCTCCATAGCGGCATAAGGCAGTTGCAAATCGCGCATATCGGCCATTACATCTTCATATCCATAAGCTCCGGGCATCATAAAGTCATAGTGTGATAAGGCGCAAAGGGTTTGCATATGAATCTTTTCGCCCTCAGGGCTCCGATCGAACCGTTGAGTCATAAAGTGGGCACGACCATTCTCTTCCAACAGGCGGCAAGGCATCATTTCTATGCCTGCTGCCTTGGCCATCAGGTAATAGGCCATCTCTATTCTACCGTATCCGGCCGGATCGCCCAAATTTCCGGCCTTTACACCATCGAATTTTAGGAGATAATAGTTAAACCCTTTGGGCAGCCTAAATTGCCCCGACTTTAAGGCCCCTGTTTTGGCATTATAGCCCACAATGGCTTTTGGGCGCTGCCCTCCGGCCGAAGTCCCCACCCTTATCAAGTCGGTCATAGCCTCCTGCTCATCTTTTGTTAAACTAAGGTTTATGGCCTGTCGCTCTTCCAACACCTTATTCGTAAGCCCTAACAATTCTTCTACCTCAATATCTTTCGTTTGTTTGCCAAAAGGAGTAGAAGCCGGTTTAAACTCCAAAGCCCCCATGCCCCTAATGCCCACGTAGCTTAATTTTTCCAATGGAGTAATACTAGCCGGTGTTCTACCCTGAGTAGCCAGCCAAGATCGAATAATTTGGTTCCCGAAAGCATCGGGCAACGAATCAGACAGCAAGCCCGGCAATCCGCTATAGGTATCACGATTGAGAGATGGAAATGAATAGATGGTTTCACCGCGTTTCAGATCGTCTAAAGGCATGGTAAGAGGGGCTAAATCAATACCTTTTTCGATAAATTCCGGGGCAAACTGAAATGTAGCCACTTGGCGGGCTTCATTCCATATAACAGCGCCAACCAGCTCATCCCAAACAAAAACTTGCACAACCGCCATTACTTTCTTGGTTTTCGTACACGCTGAAGAGGCTTCGCTTCATTCTCCATAACCATAAGCGGACTCTCCTCTACCTCGGGCAGAAACGCATCTAAGTGATCTAAATCTTTTAAGGCCCTAAGCACCTGTATGAGTACTGCAAGCGTTACCGACTTGCCATACTCCAAATTTTGAATAGTATTTACATTGACCCCTGCCCTTTCGGCCAATTCTTTCTGGGTGTAGCGCTTGTGAATTCTGCGCTGCTTTATCCGTTGACCAAGCTCCTCTACAATAGCCTGGTCTGTCATCCTCTTCCAGTTTTTATAACCCATATAAATAGGTATTAAGTGAATAAAATAGCTTTAAAACCTAAATTAACAGGTGTAAACAAATTTACAAAATTTTGTTCAAAAACCCATTATAATCAATATTAAACTCATAATACGGCTTTAAAACCTATAAATATAGGTTTTAAAGAGCATGACTATGTTTCAAAATAAGGTTAGAATGCTACTTTACCGCAAAACGCACCGCAGTCTTGAGCGATTTAGGATCAGTTTCAGATGGGTCATTCAGATATTCTTCAAAAGGATGGATTCCCTTTCTATTTTTAAAAGCCTTACTTCGCTGCAAATTAGCCATCAGCGACCACGCATTACCCAAGTGTTCATAAGGCCCCGTATGAATAGCACTATACACCGTAGTAGCCGGTATACCACCACTCACAAATCCTCCAGGTAAACTTTCCGGAAGCCTGTTCACCGGCACAGCCACAGTATACTGAGCAGTACCCTTTACAAACTTCCACTTATGATAAATAGAGATAGGGTTGCCTGCTATTAAATTCTTCTTATCACCCATATATTCCCATAACCTATCGAAGTCTTTGGTCATGGCATCGGCTAAATCTACAATCTTACAGTCCGTGGTAATTCCCACATACGTACACCCCGGATAGCTACCATTCTTCTCTATCTCCAATGCAGAATGCACCTTTCCATCTTCCACATAATCTTTCAACAGCTTTAAACCACGCTCATAATCCATGCCTACAAAAGCCTCCATCATCTTAGTCATGAAAAACATAAAGAAGGGCATGGAACTTTCCATGGTCCAGGTAACATGTGTAGTCACTCCATTACCTTTCAATTTAAACCCCACCTTAGCCTTCGATTTCCATGGTTTAAGAAAAAGGAGATCCAACTGCAATTCCTCATTTTCTTTTTCTGAGGTAATGGTCATTTGCCCTGAACCTGTTCTTTCTCCCTCCCACTCATAATATTTAGCATCTTCTCTTACCGTTACCTTGGTTTCCGGTTCTAAAATGAGCCATGGCGACCACGCAGTCCAATGGTTCAAGTCGTTTAGTTTGGAAAACACTTTTTCTGCGGGGGCATCGATCGTAATGGATCGACTAATATTCATTTTCGGCATGACAAAAAATTTGGATAGGAAGTTATCAATTTTAGGCCAAATTACCTCATACCATTCCAGCCCTAATTTCTTCCGGCCAAGCCACCATAGGCTATAACTCTATTTCACTTTCATTTTGAAAAAAGATTCTCAAAAACAAAAGACACAACACACCCCAGGCAACCTTACCTAACTAATTATCAACAAGTTACCCAAATGGCATATCAGTTGACTTCATGACACAAAAAAATCCAAAATCATGAAACACAAACTAAAACTATTCGGAATCACTTTACTCTCTGCCCTCATGCTTTATGGCTGCAAAGCCAGCAACACCCTAAAAGGTAGTGCCATTGGCGGTACTGCCGGTGGCGTATTGGGTGGAGTAATTGCCGGTAAAGACAATACAGCTACGGGAGTCATTATAGGAGCTGCTATTGGCGGTACTGCCGGAGCACTCATTGGAAAACGCATGGACAAGCAGGCAGAAGAGCTTAGAAACGACCTGGAAGGCGCTAAAGTAGAGCGCGTGGGCGAAGGTATTAAAATCACTTTCGATTCAGGCCTTATGTTTGCCACCAACCAATCGACCCTAACCGTTGACACCAAGCAAAACCTGCAAGACCTGGCCACAGTGCTTAAAAAATACGAAGACACAAACGTATTGATTGAAGGACACACCGACAGCACCGGAGAAGCGGCCTACAATCAACGACTATCAGAACAAAGGGCGTCTTCAGTGCAAGACTACCTGATTAGCCTTGGACTAGACTACAAAAGACTAAGTATAGCCGGTTATGGAGAGTCTCAACCAATAGCCGATAACAATACGGTTGCCGGAAGACGAGCCAACCGAAGAGTAGAAGTAGCCATTTACGCCAACGACAAAATGAAGAGAATGGCAAAAAGAGGAGAGCTGAATTAATCAGCCTCCTTTTTCTTTTTCTTTACCTAGCCCACCGTTACAATATCTCCATTTACGCTCACCGACAACTTTGTGAGCGGAGAAGAAGCCGGTCCGTTTACTACCTGGCCGTTCGTATCGAACTGAGAGCCATGACAGTTGCATTGAAAAACGTTGTTCGGGAAGGTCCAATCACGAGTGCAACCCGTGTGTGTACATCTCGACCCAAAGGCGCTAAGTTGGCCACCTACATTGACCAACAGAATATTTTCTGAAGGGTGTAAAAGCCAACCTCCCTCCGACTGAAGAGCATTAAACGGATTTTCCGTTATGTTAAAGGTAACAGCTGAGCTGGCAGGTGGATTGCCGGTGCCCGGAGTGGTGTCTTCCTGATCGCTGGAGCAACTCTCCAACGACAAGCCAAAGAAAGCCAAAGCCGTAGCAGCAGAAGCATTTTTTAAGAATTCTTTACGGTCCATAGTTTAGTAGTTTATTCTAGTAGGGCATACGAGCAATACCCCGTGCTTGGTTTGTCACCATTCAGACACAACTAAAGAATTGACCGAATTGATTGAGAAATACAAAAAATTAGACTGCTACACGACTAAACACAGCCTATTCAGCCACCTTATAAAAATAGCTCGTACTTTTAGAGGTAATTAAACAACTGCCTTTGGAACCTGCCGGCTTTAACCCCAACATGCTTCAAGAAATTGTACGAATTAGAATGCCCTTTGGCAAATACAAGGGTACTTTGCTTTGCGACCTGCCCATAAGCTATCTGGAGTGGTTCGGTAGAAAGGGTTTTCCTCAAGGCAAACTGGGCATGCAGTTGCAAACGGTCTATGAAATTAAACTCAACGGACTGGATGACCTTTTAGTCCGGCTCAAAAAAATTAGTTGAGAGCTTCCTGAACCTTCTTAACCATCTCTCCAATTTTACCCGGCTCCAGCCAACGGGTAACAATAACCATATTGTTAGTCTTGTCTACCACAATAAAGTTACCACCAAAGCCTGCCGCATAGTATATATTTTCGTCTTCAACACCTTGCCATTTTCTCGGACCACGGTTCAACCACCACATGTAGCCATAGCTTTCCATTGGTTCTGAAGGTTGCTGTACGGCATTCACCCATTCTTCAGAAAGAATCTGGTGACCATTCCACCTTCCGTTATTGAGAAAGAGCAAGCCAAAACGAGCATGATCGAGCGTATTTATAAACAGCCCTCCTCCGGAATGCCCTCCTCCGGTTACCGACTTCATTTGCAGACCATCTATGGTCACCCAAGCGTCTTTATAGCCAAACCAGCGCCAGGTAGTTGAGGCACCTATGGGATCCATTACCTTCTCCTTTAGTACTTGCGGAACAGGCTTTCGCCACACTTGCAAAAGTGAATAAGCCAGTACATTTACACGTACATCGTTATACTCCATGACCGTACCCGGTTCTACAGGCTTAGTAAACCTCCAATCATCTATGCCACCTCTTCTCGGAGGCCTGTCACCCCAATCTTTTATACCAAACAATTCACCCGACCAAGCCGATGACTGATTGAGCAGTTGGTGCCAGGTAATTTTGCCATTATGCTCACCTTCAAATGTTCCATCCCAAACATAGTCTTTTACCTCATGCTGCACGCTGCCAATGAGTCCTTCATCCAAAGCCAAACCCGCCACTGTAGAGAGATAACTTTTGGTAACACTGAAAGTCATATCTACCCGATTTACATCGCCCCATTGCGCCACTATGTAACCATTTTTGATAATCAGGCCTGCCGGACCACCTCTTTTCTTAGTAGGCCCCAGAATTTCATGAAAAGGCTCATTTCTAAAACCTTCTAAAATAGCCACTCTTAAATCTTTTGAGCCGGAATACTCATTGGCTTCGGCAAACTTAACAGCTTCGCTGAGTTTAGCAGAATTCAGACCAAGCTCATGGGGAGCCTTACTCTGCCAGGTACCACGTGGAGGAAAGTATTGAGCTGAGAGTGAAATGGAGCTTGTAAATAAGATTGTGAGTAGTAATTGCCTGATTGACATAGAGGTATTTTTGACGTAGATTTATTAAATATTCACACTAAACACAATAACATTTTTATCTATGGCACTTCCTTCTCCATGGTTATCTCCGTTTGCTTCAGTCCTCTACATATTGCTGGCCTACATACTCGTTATGGGATTTTATCAGCACTATAGAATGGAAAAGATAAGAGTTTATCTTTTCAGAAAATCACTCATTCCTGTAGGGTTAATTGCAGTATGCCTTGCTTTATGGGGAGTTGTCAGTCAGATAAACCAAACGTTTGAAGCCATTCAGGCAGCAAACGACATTAGCCCCTCACTGGTAGCCGGAGGCATTACCCAAGCATACCCTCACCTGTCGCTTGGTTTACTATGTCTTATTTTGAGCCTTACGTTTTATTACTTCAACTCTAAAAAAAGAAAGGAGGCCATGACACCTCCTCTCACCTAATCGAAAACATGAAAGACAGTGCAATCATGTAATCAGTTAACACAAAGGTAACATTGATTTTATTTCGGTAAAACAGAGTTTACTTTTTTATATGTAAAAAATTAGGGCAGCCCGCTTGCGCAGACCACCCCGACTCAACCAACTATCAGCAACACTACCGTGTTAATTCTTTCAAATCCACACCTTCAATACTCAAAAGATGCTTTATACTGGGAGATACGAAGTAACCGGCCTTAACGGATTTAACCGTTGCTTTTTTTTATTTCCCACATGAAGCATGAAAACTCGTTTTCTTGATAACTTCAACCATTAACCTCCACAAAAAGCATGGTATGTATCGAAACACATCTACAATCATTTAATTGGTCTACCGGATATTACCACTTCCCTATCGACAAAGCCACCACGACCATTCTCAGTAGTACAGAACACAGGCGCGTGGTATGCACCATCAACCAAAGCGTGACTATTCATGCAGCTCTAATGCTTTTGGGTGAAGGCAGCTACATTATGATTAACAAGAAAGTAAGGCAACAATTGAAGCTCAAAGAGGGCGATCGTGTGGAACTACAGCTGAAAAAAGATGAGTCGGAATACGGAATGCCTATGCCCGAAACACTACGTCTGATGCTCGATCAAGACGAGTTGGGTAGCAGGTATTTTCATTCACTCACAGCCGGAAAACAAAGAAACCTGATCTACATAGTAAGCAAGGTAAAAAGCATCGACAGACAAATAAACAAGGCCTTAGCCATTATGGAGCATTTAAAAGACGTTCATGGTCAATTAGACTTCAAGCTGCTGAATGAGAAAATCAAACAGTTCAATCAAAACATCTAATGAATCAAATTCTGCATTACAATAGAATCACAGCAATTTAATTCTATGACAAAACAAATACACCATTAATAATTTTGATTATAGATAAAATATCCATACATTCTACCTATTGTTTTAACAGACTTTTCACAAGCAAAACTAAGGGACTATATGAATTTCCAAGGATCTAAAGCACCGGAGCCGGCTAAGACGGTAAACGAGTACAAGCCGGTGACCGACTATATGACAAGAGAGGTTATAACCTTTCATCCACTGCAGAGCATAGCAGATGCTATGGATATCTTTTTGGAACACCGCATTTCCGGTGCTCCGGTGGTAGATGATGATGGTAAAATTATAGGTATACTTTCTGAAATCGACTGTATGAAAATCATGGTCGATGAAGCCTACCACAATCTACCCCATGGTAAAATAACGGTAATGCAATACATGAGTAATAACGTGTCGACTGTGCCGATAACTGCCGATGTACTCGATGTGGCTTCCAAGTTTTTACACACACACTTCAGGCGTTTTCCGGTAGTAGACCACAATGGCAAATTGGTGGGACAGGTAAGCCGAAGGGATATACTACAAGCCACCAGAGATTTAAAGACATCTACCTGGTAATTTTCCACCTACGGCATTCAAAGCTCAAGTGTATCAATACCCAAAAGCCTCCCTTTCCAAAACACTTTTCTGAGCTTTGAATTGCCTTTTACGATAAAACATCTCTCCATTCATTTTTGCGTTTAAATGTAGCCCTGGCAAAAGGACACAAGGGTCGAATTTTTATGCCCGCCCCTCGCGCATAATCAACCGCTGCCTCTACCAGCCTAACGCCAACCCCTTTTCCTCGCAAGACATCATTCACCTCGGTATGATCTATAATAATTTTATCTGCTCCGGCTTTTGAATAAGTCATCTCAGCCAGGCGCTTGCCATCTTCTTCAATAAAGAAACTACCTTTGGTTTCCTCATCGTTCTGTTTAATTTTCAGCTCCATATTCTCAAAAACCCTTGCATGCGGAATAAGTTTCATTTAGCTATTTTAAGTCTTCTGCTGACTTACTACTTCGCTCCCTCTAACCTTTTAGCCCAACAATTAATCTGGGAGGCTTTTGTGGACACGCACAAAATAGGCGAATTAGTGGCCCATCGGGAAGTGAACGATGAGAACGTAAAGGTGCGAATAGAAGCTACCTTTAACACTCAGGTTCCAGCCGACTTACACATTGGTGAGCTGATTGAAACCACTTACGTCAATCAAATATTAGTTGAATCTTCTGCTTCTTCAACCGACTATCTCTCCGGTATTGAAAGCGCTGTACAGGTTGTAAAAAAAGACGAATATTATTTAGTGAATACTCTAAAAGAATCCTTCAAACTAAAGCATTACGAGTTGTTGGGTACCGACCTTTTATATTTTGAAGAGCCCGAACGAATTCGAGAAATCCTATCGCTATTCTCCGGTAAACTTCTTATGATTTCTTCAATTGGCAATCATGCCTATGTTCTCGATGAAGACGGAGAACAAACCACCTATCTCTATCAAAAAGGTGAGCTAAGCGAGATAACCATAGTCACAAAAGCCTACACTATTCAACTTCGCCTGAAACCCTAAACAAGAGCAGTCCTTACCGGTTTTAAGAATATGAGACCACTATACTTCATCATAGTTATGACCACACTAGCCATGGTTATTTATGTTGGACTCACCCTGGTTTCGGGTTATCCACCAATTTTGTTTAGCACTTTTTTAGTTTGTCAGGTCTTATTGGCACACATGGCCTACCGTATTCTGGTCGACAAACAGGGCGCCCGAAAGTCGTCTAACTGTTGGTACGAAGACAAAGACATGCCTTTGTAAACCACCATAGTTACAGACTTTATTACCTCCGGTAATTTTTTCTACACTTTTAAAGCTCGGAAAGGCCACTTCCTCTTATTGGTTCTGTTTTTTTAAAAAAAACGAGCAATTACTAATTCGCTCAGAATCAAACCAAAGGCCTTAAACCGATAAAAAAATGAAAAGTTTTTTGAATGCGCTGTTTGCAAATCAAATCTAAGCTACTACTTTTGCAACACCTTAAACGAAAGGAACAATTCAGGAGCGGTAGTTCAGCTGGTTAGAATGCCTGCCTGTCACGCAGGAGGTCGCGGGTTCGAGTCCCGTCCGTTCCGCAAAAGCCTTAGAGAAATCTGAGGCTTTTTTTTATTATCGGACTCTCGGTAAATCAACTTCATTAGTACCTCCCTGCTCTTTTGGGAAATTAGATATCTTCGCGGCATGCTCTCCCAACTGAGTCTATTTGATATTGTTACCATAACTACAGCCGCCTTTGTACTAGGCCTGTCTAAATCAGGTATTAAGGGCATTAGCATAATCATTGTGGCTTTAATGGCGCTAGTTTTTGAAGCAAGAGCCTCTACTGGCATATTGCTTCCTATGCTCATAGTGGGCGATGTATTTGCCGTAATCTACTACAACCGCCATGCACAATGGAAATACCTTTTCAGGCTTATGCCCTTTATGATGGCCGGAGTAATAGTAGGTACTATTGCTGGCGATCACATGTCGGCTCATGCTTTTAGAAAAAGCATGGCACTGGTTATTTTCATTTCTGTGATCATCATGTTCTGGTGGGATCAGCGCAAGTCAAAGAAGGTACCTCAGCACCTCTCTTTTGCCGGGGTTATGGGACTTACAGCAGGTTTCACCACTATGGTAGGAAATCTGGCCGGCTCTTTTGCCAACATCTTTTTTCTGGCCATGCGCCTACCGAAAGATGCTTTTATAGGCACTACCGCCTGGCTGTTTCTAATCATTAACCTTTTCAAAGTGCCCTTTCATGTTTGGAGTTGGGGCACCATCAATTGGCCCACCCTTCAGGTGAGTTTGATCTTTACTCCGGCCATCTTCCTCGGTCTTTTCATTGGGGTTCGTCTACTCAAACGAGTCAATGAGCAATTTTTCAGAAAGTTTATCTTATTCATGACGGCCGTGGGTGCCGTGTTCATCTACTTTAGTTAATTTTAGCCCAAATTTTCACCGGCTATCGGCAACAACCATGCTCAATAGATGGTTAGATAGCAAACTTTGAAGTAATGGAGCAGACTGATTGGATAGAAAGAGAACTTCAACCGTATAGAACCCAACTCAACAATCACCCTTTATATCAACGATTAAGCAACCTTAACGACATACAGGTTTTTATGGAAAACCATGTATATGCCGTTTGGGATTTTATGTCGCTTTTAAAAGCCTTACAAAACGAACTTACCTGCACTACTCTACCCTGGGTACCAAAGTACAATCCTTCATTGAGCAGGTTTATCAATGAAATAGTGCTGGAAGAAGAGAGCGATGTAAACGAAGACGGAGAGTACATGAGTCATTTTGAAATGTACCTTCAGGCCATGGATCAGATTGGCGCCAATACTCTGCCAATATCTCAGTTTATAGAATGCGTCCGTGCCGGCCAAAACCTATCTGAAATTCAGGAAAAACTAAACCTGAACGATGCAGTAGTACGCTTTATGCGTTTCACTTTCGATGTGATTGAAAGCGGAAAACCTCACCTTATCGCTTCAGCTTTCACTTTTGGACGAGAAGACCTAATTCCGGATATGTTTCTTGAAATTGTAAAATCAGCCGAAGCAAAAGACGGCCACAAGGCTTATAGCAAGCTTACCTACTATCTGAAAAGACACATTGAGCTCGATGGCGGAGATCATGGACCATTGGCTATGCGCATGATCACAGAGCTTTGCGACAACGATGAACAGAAATGGCAGGAAGTGCTGGCCATAGCTAAAAAGGCCCTGAATGCGCGCATTGGTTTATGGGATTCCATTAGCGAAGCCATAGGACTTAAAGAGGCCGAGCCGGTTCTGTAGTAGCATAATATACGCCAACCTCAGAAATGGTTGGTACATTGCGAGTATCAGTAATTCTAACTTGAATGGCGGTGGTTGTTATGTCATCTAACCGAAGAATGCGTTTATAGCCAATAGTGGTCTCGCTAGCTACCTGTACCCATTCGTTATTCGATTTGATCCATACTTCGAATGATTTAACTCGCTGCCCTAAAGGAATATACTCCTGAATTAGCAGTCGGTTAAAGGTAACGGGCTCGGAAAACGAGAGATTCAAAGTAGAGGCTACAGAATCGTTTGGTGTGGACCAGTAAGTATCGAAGTCTCCATCGATTACTTTTTCTGCCGAAAACTCAGTACCTCTTTCTGAACCGGCAGTAGCCACGGCTTTTTTGGCCAGGTTGGTACGAAACGTTTCATCGAGCGTTTTTCGCAGATTCATTAAAGCCGCCACATCATTTTCATGGACCAACCCCCTTCTATCTACCGGTAAATTGAGAAGTAGATTGGCGTTTCTACCTACCGAGCGGTAGTAAATATCCAACAATTGAGAGAGAGACTTTACTTTATCGTCTTCCGCTTTATGATAGTACCATCCAGGCCTGATGGACACATCACATTCTGCCGGAACCCAATATTTACCGTCTTCGTGACCATATGGCGACTCCTGATAGGGGCCAACTCCCGGTGCAAATTGCTCCTTTCTAAAGGTAGACCAGTTGGTTTTGCCGGCAAAGCCATTTTCGTTGCCTACCCATCGCGTGCCTGGCCCACCATCGCTAAAAATAATAGCCTCCGGTTGCAAAGCCTTTACCAGCGCAAAAGTACTATCCCATCCGTAGTAGGTATTCCTGTCTACGTTGCGGGTTTCATTAGCTCCACCATAATAACCATCGCCCCCGTTGGCACCATCTACCCAAAACTCAAATATGTCTCCATAGTTGGTCAGCAGCTCCTTTACCTGATTGCGGTAATACTCCACGTACTCCGGTTGGCCATAGGCCGCATGGTTTCTATCCCAGGGCGATAGATATATACCTAACTTGAGTCCAAACTCCCTGCAGGCATCGGCCAATTCGGCTACCACATCGCCCCTACCATTCTTCCAGGGGCTATTCTTTACCGAATGCTCGGTATAGGCCGAAGGCCAAAGACAAAACCCATCGTGGTGCTTAGCGGTGAGGATAATACCCTTCATCCCTGCTTCTTTTACCACCCTTGCCCACTGCCTTGTATCTAGTGCTGTAGGGTTAAAACTGGACGCAGGCTCATCACCAAGCCCCCACTCCATATCAGTAAACGTGTTCATATTAAAGTGAATGAACGCATAGTATTCCAGCTTTTGCCAGGCCAATTGCTCAGCCGAAGGCAAAGGCCCCACCGGGTCTGGTGGCGCCACATTCTGCGTGCATGCCAGGGTAGTAAACAGGGCGAATACGCCAACAATTATCTTTTTCATAAGAACAGGTATTTCTAAAATCTTCTGTGGGTTTAAAGCAATGGACACTTACAAGTAACTGAAATTAGCATGGCCAGGCAACTCAAAATAAAGGCAGAGCATAGTAGCCAGATAAATTTGCCCCGGCATTACGAAAAAGAGGCCGCCTCAAAGGTCAGAACCAGGCCATTCCGAACCTGTCTGTCGACAGGTAAATTCTCGGTGACCTTAAACCAACTTTTGAGACAACCTCTTACTTATGTATTAGCTCAACTTTCTAATTATCACCACCAATGGGCGAAAAGTCTACCTCTTTTACTGCATTCAGGTAAGCTTCCCAATTGGCACTATACCATTCCTCTACTTTTTGTTTTACCTCTTGCAGTTGGTTGGAAGCCCTTTCTAACAGTCGCTGTTGGGTTGGCCCCGGTTTATCATAAGAACCGCTCACCGATCTCATGGCCGTAAACACATGAGAAAGTACAGGAGTAGGGCCATCGCCACCACCTCCAAAGAAACCTCTTCCACTACTACCTATGAGTCCTTGTAGTTCTTCCAGTTGCTTTTTCACCTCGTTGCTCTTGGTGCGTAGGCCATTGTATTGTGATCCTCTCTTACCCTGAAGGGCAGCAATTACCTTGTCAACCGACTGAATACTTTCATTGACCTTACCACTCAGCTGCATCACCTCGTTAGAAACCACGCCAATCTGCCGCAACATATCTCTTCGGGCAATCAGGGCATCCATTGAGAACTCTTCTCTTGGATCCATTTTAAACTCAACAGTGGTTTCGTCAGAAGCACCATCTACTGTAATTTTCACCCTATACTGACCGGGCAAGGCAGGAGTTCCGCCTCTGAAGAAGCGACTGGCAAACTGATTGGGAGAATCTTCTGTATCATCTTCCGATTCCGGAGGGTCTTCATCGAATCTCCACTCCGCCACGTTCAACCCATCTTGAACCGGTACAGAAAGAGTTCTAACCACATTTCCCTGGGCATCCATAACTTCTACCGTTGCCTGAGGACCTCTCTGACCTCCACGGCCTCCACCAAAGCGACCATTACCATTACCACCACCTCCGGCACCGGCTCTTGCTCTAAAGGCGGCCATTTGCTCTTCAGTTGGCTGACCTCCTCCCGGGCGTGCTCCTGCAGGCCTTTCGGGCGTAGCAGGCTTTTTAGCAAAAAACTTAATCAGTGCTGCCCCATTCGATCGGTTTTCTCCTTCATAGGTTGCGCTACCCGGATTGGCAGGACCATTGGCCGAACGGTTGCTCACCATGTAGGCCGTAACGGTCGGTATGGCTGTAACTTTTGCAGCGGCTACCGTAGCCTGCCCTTTTGAAGCCAATACCCGCAATGGGTTAATATCATCAAGCACCCATATTCCTCTTCCAAAAGTTCCTATCACCAGATCGCTCTCCCGCTCCTGAATCACCAAATCCATAGTAGACACACTGGGGTATCCATTATTGAATTTGCTCCAGGTTTTCGCTCCATCTATACTGATGTAAAGACCATGCTCTGTTCCGAAAAACATCAGGTTGGGCTCCACCGGATCTTGCACATATGAGAGGGCATAGCCAAATACATCGGACTCCTTTACCAATGGTTCCCAGGTTTTACCGTAGTTTCTGGTACGCATGAGGTACGGTTTAAAATCGAACCTGCGGTAATTGTTAATTACTGCTACTGCTTCCCCGTCATTATAGCGTGAAGCTTTTATTTGAGCCACCCAGCTGCCTGCCGGCACTCCTTTAAGGTTAGAGGCCACATTGGTCCATGTATTGCCACCGTCTCGGGTAATCTGAATATTACCGTCATCCGTTCCTGCCCAAATCACCCCTCTTTCCCTAGGGCTGGGTTCTATAACCAATATGGTGGTGTAGTTTTCAGCTCCAGTAGCATCACGGGTCAATCCACCGCTTTCATTCTGCTTTTGCTTTTCCGGATCGTTAGTAGTCAAATCCGGTGAAATGACCGTCCAATCGTCACCTTTATTCGTGCTTTTATGTACAAACTGACTACCAAAATAAATGGTATTGTTATCGAACGGATCTTGTGCTATTGCGGCATTCCAGTTGAATCTAAGGTTCACCCCTGGGTCTTCATGTGTTGGTTTAATGAATTTTGAACGTCCTGTAACCTTATCGTACCTCAACACATTTCCTTGCTGCGACATGGCATAACCATAACGCGAATCGTCAGGATCGGGCACCACGTCAAAGCCATCACCTCCCGCTACGGACATAAAGTAGTCGTTCCGTATGCCGTCTCTGGTCCAAATATAGGCAGGCCCGGTCCAGCTACCATTATCTTGCAGACCGCCATACACATTGTAAGGAATCTCGTTGTCTACTGCGACATGATAAAACTGCCCCAGTGGAAGATTCTCTACAAATTGCCAGGTTTTTCCCATGTCGCGGGTAATGGCCATTCCCCCATCGTTGCCCAAAATCATATACTTAGGGTTGTCTGGGTGAATGTACAAGGCATGATTATCTACGTGAATCAGGTTATTTGGAATAAGCCGCTCGAATGATTTTCCACCATCTTCACTTCTGTTCACGTAGGTGAAGATGCTGTACAGTCTGTTTTCGTTCTGAGGATCTACATAGATATCGAAGTAATAAAATGGGCGATTGCCAATCTCCGATTTATTGTTAATCATAGTCCACTTAAAACCACCATCATCTGAACGATAAAGCGCGTTTTCTTTGGCTTCAATAATGGCATATACTCTATTAGGATTGTTAGTGGCAAAGGCCAATCCCATTCTACCCAAATCTCCCTCGGGCAAACCATTCTTTTCAGCAGTTTGTTGGGTCCAGGTTTTACCACCATCAAGCGTCATATACAGTCCGGAACTCGGACCTCCTGATTCAAAAAACCATGGCTTTCTGCGGTGCTGCCACATGTTCACCAATAGCTTGTTGGGGTTAGCCGGATCCATCACCATGTCACCCACCCCTGTCATCTGATCTACATAAAGTATCTTCTTCCAGGTTTCGCCACCATCGGTAGTTTTAAATACACCACGCTCTTCATGGTCTCCCCAGGGAGAACCAATAGCTCCAATGTAAACTGTATTCGGGTCATCGGGGTGAATGATAATTCGGTGCACATTGCGGGTTTTTTCCAGCCCCATGAGCTGCCAGGTCTTGCCGGCATCGAGGCTTCGGTACACACCATATCCTCCCGTTAAACTATTTCTTGGGTTACCTTCTCCGGTACCTACCCATACCACATCGGGGTTTTTCTGACTAACGGCAACAGCACCTATCGATAAAGCCAGCTCAGAGTCAAAAATAGGCTCCCAGGCAATACCTCCGCTCTCCGATTTCCATAAACCACCGGAAGCTGAACCGGCATAAATAATTTCAGGTTGATCTCGCACCACATCTACCGTGGTGATTCTGCCACTCATACTACCCGGGCCAATGCTCCGGGGTTTAAGCGACTCCATAGCACTAAAGTTGATTTGCTGCGCCTGCACTGAAAACATCAGTAAAAAAGAGGCTACAACCATCATCCAAAAGCGCTTTTGGCGATGATTAGAATGTTGAAGATTCTGCATAGTTTAAAAAGGTTGATTTCGCTTTGGACAAGTAAGTAATTGAAAAGTTTATTGCCTGATTTGAAAATGGTATGAGCGGTAAGCCCAATGCCTCAGCTGCTACCATTCAAAGCGAGCTCCTTGGGCAAGTGGTGGCTTCTTAGTAAATTCCTCAACCTTAAACCATAAGACCATGAACATCTCTCAACTCACCTCTTGTTTATCACTATTTTTCTGCCTCACACTCTCTCTTTCTGCTCAGGTTTCTGATAAGCTCGAAATGCTGGACATCTTTAATCTGGAGTATGTTTCTGACCCTCAAATTTCGCCCGATGGCCAGCGCATAGTATATGTAAGAAACTTCAAGGACATAATGACAGATCGTAACCTGTCGAATCTATGGATTGTTAATTTCGATGGAAGTCAAAATCGGCCATTGACCACAGGAGAACAAAGCGACCGATCGCCAGTATGGTCGAATGATGGCTCAAAGCTGGCCTACATCTCCAACAAATCGGGAAAAACAGAACTGTACTTGCGCTGGATGGACACCGGTCATGAGATGGTTCTGGTCAATTCGGAAAAAACTCCCGGTAATATCACCTGGTCTCCTGACGATAGGTTTCTCGCATTCAGCATGTTTGTTCCGGAGCCCCAAGCCTCTCCTATTAAAATGCCAGCCAAACCAGCCGGAGCGGAATGGAATGCTCCGCCCAAGTATGTAGACAAACTGGTTTGGCGAATGGATGGTGTGGGTGAGCTCCCCTCAGGGCACCAGCAGCTCTTTACCATACCCGTTTCGGGTGGAACACCCCGGCAGCTTACCAGTGCACCCTATAACCATTCTTCTCCGGAATGGAGTAAAGATGGCCGACTGATTTACTTTAGTGCCAACATGCGAGAAGATGCTGAACTGGAAGCTCAGGACTCTGACATTTACACCATAGAGCTTAGCACAGGAGCCATTAAGAAAATCACTAACCGCTACGGCCCGGACAGCAGCCCGAAAATATCGCCAAACGGAAGGCAACTGGCCTATTTGGGGTATAATGATGAATACAAAGGCTACCAACTGAGCCGACTGTACGTTGCTGAAGCCAACGGAGCCAATCCGAAGTTAATTTCCGGTAATCTGGATAGAGACGTGAACAGTATTCACTGGGCAGCCGATGGCAAAAGTCTTTATTTTCAGTATGTAGACAAGGGACATACTAAAATTGGCAACATCACGCTGGATGGTAAAGTTACAAAAGTTGCCGCTGGTTTAGGCGGAATGTCTCTCGGAAGGCCCTATACCTCGGGTGCCTATAGCATAGCCAGGAATGGACGCTATGCCTATACCTGGGCCGAAACTCACGAACCAGCCGATTTAGGAGCCGGAGAAGCAGGTAAAAATAAGCGACTGACGTGGGTAAACGAAGACCTCTTCGGACACAAAAAACTGGGCGCTATTGAAGAAATATGGTACAAATCATCTGCCGATGGACTGGACATTAATGGCTGGATAGTAACTCCTCCGGATTTTGATCCGGGTAAGAAATACCCATTGATTCTTGAGATTCATGGAGGTCCATTCTCAAGCTATGGCCCCGTATTTTCTGGCGAAATTCAGCTGATGGCTGCAGCCGGATATGTAGTGCTTTATACAAATCCCAGAGGCAGCACCAGTTATGGTGAAGCCTTTGGCAATGAGATTAACAAAAATTACCCCAGCCATGACTATGACGACCTGATGTCTGGTGTGGATGAGCTTATAAAACGGGGCTATATCGATGAAAATCAACTCTTTGTCACCGGAGGATCAGGAGGCGGTGTGCTTACCTCATGGATTGTTGGCAAAACCAATAGGTTTAGAGCTGCTGTAGTCGCTAAACCGGTCATTAACTGGTACAGCTGGTCGCTCAATGCAGATATGTCGGCCTTTGCTACCCGCTATTGGTTTGAGAAAAAGCCTTGGGAAGACCCTGAAAAGTACCTCAAACACTCTCCTATTTCGCTGGTAGGGAATGTAACTACTCCTACCATGCTTTTAACAGGAGAAGCCGACCTGAGAACACCTATTCATGAGTCGGAGCAGTTTTATACGGCTCTTAAGCTAAGAGGCATAGAAACGGCTATGGTCCGCATTCCGGGAGCATTTCATGGCATTGCAGCCCGCCCCAGCAACCTCATTGCCAAAGTGTCGGCCATACTCACATGGTTTGACAAATACCGTACTGATATGGTAGATCTGGAGAGAAAGAGATAAATTCCAAATACGGGGAAGCACAGGGCGTTTATTTGCCTTGCCTGAGTCTACTAAAAAAGGAATCGCGATAAGCCTGGCTCAACGGAATTTTAGATTTACCAATACTCACCTGATGCGCCTCAAAAGAATTGAGGTGCTTCAGGTTGATGATGTATGACTTATGGATTCTTACAAAGGGGGCCGGCAGGCTGGCTTCCAATTCTTTCATGGTTTGAAGGCTCATAATTTTACCTTTAGCCGTATGGTAAGTGACATAATTGCCACTACCTTCTAAAAAGTACACCTCATCCACGGATACTTTATGGGTTTCGGTACCGCTTTTAATTAACAGATAGGTTTCTTCATTACCCACAGGCTCTACTGAAGTAGTCAAAGGCTTTGTCTGGGCCATAGCTCGCTCGCAAGCCTTTACAAAACGCGCAAAGTCTACCGGTTTCAACAGGTAATCTACGGCCTCTACTTCAAACCCCTCTACGGCATATTCCGAATAGGCCGTGGTAAAAATTATTTTAGGAGGTTTTTGAAGAAGCCGGGCTAGTTCCATTCCGCTAAGATCGGGCATGTTAATATCCAAGAACATAAGGTCTACCGGATGCTTTCTGAGATAGTCGAGTGCATGCATGCCATGCCGGAAAGTGGCTACAAGTTCAAGCCCCGGCACTTTACCAATATAATCGACCATTACTTCCAAAGCCATAGGTTCGTCTTCAACAGCAATTGTCTTAAAGGGTTGCACCATTACATTGTTCATTAGTTCTTACAATCTACTTTCAATTGCACGCGATACCAATTTTCTTCTGTGCTTATCTCCAACTGGTGTTTTTCCGGGTAAATTAATTTGAGCCGTTGTGTGGCATTTTGCAAACCTATACCCCCAACCTCTTTAGAGTTGACCTTATGAATAGTGTTCTGCAGGGTAAACAGAAGATGCCCGTTTTCTACCTTACAGTTAAGCGCTATAGCCGATGGCTTAGACAGTGAAATACCATACTGAAAGGCGTTTTCTACGAAAGGAATAAGTAAAAACGGAGCAATACGCAAACTCTCATCATCTTCCGGCCAGGTGCAGTTGATGGTTATAGGGTCACTCTCCTGAAATCGTAACTGTTGCAATTCAATGTAATTCTGAAGGTACTCCATCTCTTTCCGCAGTGAAACCCTGTCGGCATTGGTTTCATAAAGCATGTAGCGCATAATACCCGCCAGCCTTGCTAGTTGTTCGGCTGTGGTATAATCGCCATTCTTTCTACTCATGGCAAACAAGTTATTGAGCGTATTAAAGAGAAAGTGCGGGTTAATCTGTGAACGCAGGAAATTAAGCTCAGAAGCCAGTTTTTCCCGCTCCAGTTCTTTCTGGTACTGCGTATCCCTAAGCCAGATCAGAAAGAATCCGTAGCCAAGTGATAGAAACAGAAAAAAGAAATTGAACACCAGCACCATACCAATTAACTCCCCATTGTACCAAGCTACCGGTCGGCCAAGTGTTTGTAGTAACAAGTAGTCGAAGGTAATTTCCAGCAGTGTGAGAAGCACAAAAGCAATTACGAGAGAAAGCACATATTGCTTACGCTTTCGTTTGGCCAGTTGCCTGGGCATCAGATAGAGCGCATTGCCATAAAAAATGACCACATTGATGATGGTTCCTACCAGCGAAGACCAAAAAAGACCTCCATCTTCTGCACTAAAATGTCCCATGGTAAGACCAAAAGCCGGCCAGGTGAGAATAAATAACCCTATCAGCCACAGACCACTCTCAAAAATGCGCAAAACGGTTTTCATAGTCGTTAAACTACAAGTTTTGACGCTTATCTCCTGCTACTATTGATGAAAGCCCGGTAACAATGGATAAACCCGCACTTTGGATTGACAAGACCGACTCATCAATTATTTCAGGCCTTACAACCAGCATTTGGCATCGTTGATGGATTTCATTTTTGTGGTATGCTCAACAAACCTAGTTTTGACCAAAACTCAGAAAATGAAACAGTTATATACTTTAATGATGGCCCTACTGGTTTGTACAACCGGTCTGGGACAAACAAACAAAAAAGAATCGATCGACCGATTTTTGGAATTGCTCCACGAAAACCAACAAAATATGGGCGTGGTAGCCATTTATACCAATGGCAAGGAAGAGTATAGCAAGGCTGCCGGATGGATTAACGCAGAGAATAAGAAGCCGTTGGCCGGTGACACCCGATTCCGAATTGGTTCCATTAGCAAGATGTTTACTGCGGTGCTGGTTTTCCAGTCTATTGAAGCCGGGCAATTGAGTTTGGATACTAAGCTATCGAAATTCTACCCGGGCATAAAAAATGCCGATCGGATCACAATTTCCCATATGCTTCACCATAAAAGCGGCATTCCCAACTTCACCAGTTCACCGGTGTATCGCGAAAAAATGTATAAGGGAATGACTGAAAAAGAGGTGATAGCCCTTATCGAAAGCCTGCCTGTGGAGCTAGAACCCAATGCACAAACTTCATATTCCAATTCTAACTATTACCTTTTGAGCCGCATTTTAGAAAAGGTTACTGGTGAGTCTTTTGCCAGGTTGCTGGATAAAAAAATCAGCCAACCTCTAAAACTCACGGCAACAAGCTATGGTAAGAAGATCAATGAAGCCGGTAATGAGGCTCACTCTTATAGTTTCGATGCCGCCAGTGGCAGCTGGAAACGCATGGAAGAAACTGAAATGGGTATTCCTCAAGGTGCAGGAGCCGTAGTATCGAACACTAGGGATCTGGCTACTTTTATTCAAGCACTTTTCGAGGGCAAACTTATATCGACAAAAAGTCTGAATGATATGAAAGCTATTGACCAGGGCTTAGGGCGCGGCATGATGGTCTTTCCCTTTTACGATCGGGTGGCCTATGGTCATAATGGGTCTATCGATGGATTTGAGTCGAGCCTGGCCTACTTTCCTGAAGAAAAAACGGCCTTGGTAATTTTATCGAATGCCGTTGGAGAATATGGGTTTAATAATGTGGCCTTGGGAGTGCTAAGCTACTGGTTCGACAAACCTTTTGAACTACCAAGCTTTTCAGACAAACCGGTTGAGTTGAGTTCAGAACAACTAAAGGCTTTCGAAGGCACCTTTGCCAATAGCAACTTGGGCATGAAAATTAAGCTTTGGGTTCAGGATGGAGCCCTGATGGCTCAGGCAGAAGGACAGTCGGGTTTTCCTCTGGCGGCCTTCGAAAACGATACGTTTAAGTTTTCTGCAGCTGGCATAGTCATTAAATTCCATGAGAACCGCGATAAGTTTACCCTACTGCAAGGTGGCGGTGAGTTTATCTTCGAAAAACAATAGTTATACGGACAGAAAATACGGCTTAGAGACTCAATTGACCTATTTTCTATGAAGCCCCCAACCGATAGGCATTCTATCGGGAAAGGGGCTTCTTTAATGGCCGACACTAGCCCCTTTTGCACACCCTTGTAAACTCACAATAGCTGCAACGCTCCAAATCATCTGTTTGGATAAATGGTACGGAAACATCGTAAATCTCCTGAACAAGCTCTTGCAGTCTCTCCGAAAAGGCTTCAATTTCAGCATCATCAAGTGTTTCACCGCCTTTGAGCCACTGGGTGCCTTCTCTAAGACTTTTCAGTGTAGTGATACCCACTTTTATAGGTTTCTGTACGTGGGGGCGCACCAATACGGCATACAAATAGGCCTGAAAACCCGATTTGTACTTGGGCTCATTGAAATGAAGTTCGAGTATTTCTTCGTCCGGCTTCGGGGAACGACCCCTCGACACAAAATCTACCCTACCGGTTTTATAGTCGGTAATACGCAACACTCCATCTTTCTCGTCAATCCTGTCTATGGTTCCACTTATCCGAACAGTGCCCTTTCCTTCTACCTTTACCAGCTGTTCATAGCCATCTTCTTCTAACCCTATTACCTCAAAAGGTGCATCGGCCATGTCTAAGTCCAGCACCTTTTGTATCAGTTGCTCCATCACCTCTTTGGTTACCAGATCTCGTCCGGTAAGCTGTTGGTGGTCTTGAATAATCTTGTTTCGGTGCAAAGAGTCAATAAGCTGTTTCTCTACCTGTGCTTTGAGCAGCTTTATTTGCTCGGAGCCAATAGACCGGCCAACCCAGGGTCGGTAGAGGTACTCCAACACCTCATGAACCACAATGCCCAGATTGCGGGCATCAATATCCTCTTCCACATCTTCCTGCTCTTTAAAACCGGCCACGTTTTTCAGGTAAAACTTAAGCGGACAGGTAACATAGTTGGTCAATGAAGTGGGCGATAAAAACTTTGATTGCCCGGCCTCTGTCGTAAACCGGCCAAGCAAACGCATTACTTCTTCACTCTTCTGTACCTCAACCGCCTCTGTTTCTGCCGCATTGGGTATCCAGCCCTCGTAGTTTTTTTCTTCAACCCGATAATGGCTTAGAGGAGCATATCGTTTCAGTTGCTGCAAAATAAACCGACTCTTCTCCCCAGAAGAATCTGCCTCGGTAGTGTTATCGTACACCCAATGTATTTGTTCAGCCCGCTGCATAAGTCGCTTAAAGTGGTAGGCATAAATGGCATCTTGTTCTTCGAAGGTGGGTAGCCCAAACACCCTTCGTAGTCCGTAAGGAATATATGAGTTGAGATTTCTGGCGGTGGGTAACTTGCCTTCGTTGGCCGAAAGCACCACCACCTGTTTAAAGTCAAGGGTTCTTGTTTCCAGAAAGCCCATAATCTGAATTCCCTGCACCGGTTCTCCCTCAAACGGAATCTTTACGGCTCTAAAGTGCTCCTGAATAATCTTTTTAATAAGCTTAAGGCTGAAGTCGGTTCTTCCTTCCAGATAATCGTTGAGTTGGTTAAGCGATTTGAGCAGAAAGTAAATAAACTCCTGATCAGTAAGTGCGGTGTTTTGTTCTTTGAACGTATAAAAAACTGCGGTGAGATAGTCTTTCAGCGCCTTATACAGGCCTTCCCAGCTTTTTTCGGCCTGCCAGAGTGTAGAGAGCTGCGAGCTCTGAATGAGTCTTGTCAACTCTGACTGACTCACTTTGGTGCGCTTTTCTCTCACCGCCCATTGGCTAAACTCCTGATATACTCCTCCATGAAAGACAGCAGCGTATGGATTGGCTAACAAAGGCCTAAGGTCGAAGGTGTGAAAAACCCACTCCCCCTCCTGTTGACGGGCCTTGCGCATTAATTCCAGGTAGCTGAGCACAAAATCAAATACCACCGTAGATCGCATGGGATAGCCCATGGTTACGTTGATCTTATGTTTTTGGGTAGGCATGGCATACAACAATGGCACCAACAGTTTTTCATCGGCCAGTACTATGGCTGTTTCTTCAGGCTTAGCTCCCCGGTCTATGAGCTCGGTAACCAAGCGTGCCCCTAGTTGTGCCTGGGCCATGTTTTGCGAAACACTGTGAAGGGTTACCTGCTTCGGCACCTCTAATGAGCGAGCATCAAAAACCAGACTCTTGGGCCACTTGGCGGTATACTCTCTCAGAAAATTCCCTGCCTCCTCTTTCTTTTCTTGCAGGTAATACGAGTCCGCATCCCAATAGAGCTGCGCCTTACCCGATTTTACCAGAGCATCGAAAATCAATTCTTCTGATTTACTCAGTGCATTGAACCCACAGAAGTGGTAATGTACATATCGGTGATCGAAAGATTCTTGTGTCAGTACATTGGTCAGATTTCGGTACAGCATTCCTCCATAGGCCTTTTCTTCTTGAAGCAGCGTTTCCTGGTACTGCTCATAGACAGCTCCTACCTCTTTCCATATTTTGAGAAACTCGGTGAGCAGTTTTGTTTTTTCCTGTTTTTCTGTCAGCGTTCGGTAGCGAGCTATTATTTCCCTGAATTCATCGGAATAGCCGAACACATGGTCTATTTCCTTTATGTTTTGCAGGGCTGAATAGATCTTTTTGGCATCGGCCATATACCGGTCTATCTCATCGTAGTCTTTGAGAATAATCTTCCCCCAGGCATAGAAGTCATCAAACTGCAGGCTACTATCTTTCTTTTGGTAGATTTTGAAAAGGTGGAAGAGTAAGGTAAGCTCATCGGTAATGGTCAGGCCCGTCATGCGCTGCACAAACTCTTCTATGCTCAGTATGGCCGGTAGCATAAAGTTGCTTTCGCCATGCGCAGCCAATAAGGCCCTCTTAAAAAACACCCCTCCACGCTTGGTTGGAAATACAAAACAATGATTTTTGAGCTCACCCAACTGACTAACAGAAAACTGCTCAACAAGTAACTGATGGAACGTTTTCAT